>CAJUIO010000007.1 GCA_910586025.1 uncultured Lachnospiraceae bacterium | reverse complement strand
TAACAACACCTCCATAGTTCGTATTACATTAAATTTATTATACCCTTAATCTCCTAAAAAGTTAAGATAAAAACTCCGCAGGAAAACCTGCGGAGTCCATATTCTTGAATTAGTATAATTTCTCTGCTTATCGCTTGCTGAACTGCGGTGCACGTCTCGCTGCCTTCAAACCGTACTTCTTTCTCTCCTTCATACGAGGATCTCTGGTCAGGAAACCTGCTTTCTTCAGAACAGGTCTGTAATCAGCGTCAGCCTGAAGAAGCGCCCTTGAAATACCATGTCTGATCGCTCCGGCCTGACCCGTATACCCGCCGCCGCATACATTTACCAGCACATCGAACTTATCAATCGTGTCGGTTACGGCAAAAGGCTGACGAACGATTACCTTAAGGGTCTCTAATCCAAAATAATCATCAATATCTCTCTTGTTGATCGTAATATTTCCTTTGCCGGGCATTAAATAAACTCTGGCAATTGATTTTTTTCTTCTGCCTGTTCCATAGCATCTTTCTGATTTAGCCATTTTATTTTCTCCTTTCAGTCCTGATTAAAATACTAACTCTTCGGGCTTCTGAGCCGCATGAGGATGCTCAGAACCGGTGTACACATGAAGCTTCGTGTACATCTTCCTTCCTAAAGGCCCCTTGGGAAGCATGCCCTTAACCGCAAGCTCGACAACTCTCTCAGGCTTCTTCGCCAGCATATCCTTAAGCTTGGTTTCCTTCATGCCGCCTACATAGTCTGAATGGTGATAATAGATTTTCTGGTCTAACTTTCTTCCTGTCACCTTGATCTTCTCAGCATTTACTATGATTACATAATCCCCAGTATCCATATGAGGTGTGAAAATTGCTTTATTCTTGCCTCTCAGAACCTTGGCCACTTCAGAAGCCAGACGACCAAGAGTCTTATTTGTAGCATCCACTACATACCATTTTCTTTCAATTGTAGCAGGACTAGCCATAAATGTTTTCATCGTTTTACCTCCGTCAAATTTGTCATGTGCCTGGCACATATTTTTCTGTAAGCAGCATCCTTCCCGCTTCCGCACGGATGTCCGGGCCATGCCTTCGCCTTCCGGATTCTCTTGCAAAGTAATCTATTTATAATACCGTGCCAAGGAGAATTAACACAGTATTACCAAACATTGTCGCACAAAAATTATTATATTACACGCCGCCTGGTGTGTCAATAACCTTTTTTTAAAATTCATACCTTATCAGGGTCAGCCCGCAGGCCGGCGCAGTAGGGCCCGCATATCTCCGGTCCCTGGCTTCAAGAATCTCCTTCACATGTCCGGGAGGAAACGCTCCCCGTCCCGCCTCCATCAGAGTTCCCGCAATAATCCGCACCATGTTATAGAGAAAACCGTTTCCGCACACCTGTATCACGATCTCCTCCCCCTCTCTCCTGATCTGGATGTCAAGGATGGTCCGCACCGTGCTTTCCACCACGGCGGCCGCAGAACAGAAGCTCTTGAAGTCATGTTCTCCCGCCAGATACGACGCCGCTTCCCTCATCAGCTCCATATTAAGCGGGACATAAGTAAAATGCGCATACAGTCTCCTTGTTGGAACCGGAAAGGATGAGTTCAGAATCCGGTATTCATAGGTCTTCCTGCTCTCACACCTCCTGGGATGAAAATCCCCCGGAACCTCACAGGAGCTCCTGATACGGATATCCTCAGGAAGTCTCTGGTTCAGGGCATAAGAAATCTTTTCCCCGGGTATCCTGGCCTTGGTGTCAAAGACAGCGATATTGCACAGGGCATGTACCCCGGCATCCGTGCGGCTTGCGCCTATGACCTGAATCTTCTCCCCAAGCAATTCCGACAAACACCGGTTCAGCTCCCCCTCTATGGTTCTGACACCCGGCTGGAGCTGCCAGCCGCTGTATGCCGTCCCGTCATATGCCACGACTAACCTGACCCGTTTCATATAATTCTTCCTGCCACGATACAGAGCGCAAGATAAGCACAAACCGTGCCGTAAGCCATCAAATCCCTCCTGTGATAGACCAGCGGCTTCATCTTGGTTCTGTGATCTCCGCCCCGATAACATCTCGCTTCCATGGCCGTGGCAAGATCATTGGCGCGCCGAAAAGCCGATATGAACAGCGGAACCAGCAGCGGAACCATACTTTTAACTCTCTTAATGAGATTGCCGCTCTCAAAATCAGCTCCCCTTGCGATCTGGGCCTTCATGATCTTATCCGTTTCTTCTAATAGAATAGGGATAAAGCGAAGCGCGATGGACATCATCATTGCAATCTCATGCACCGGCACCCTGATCACCTTAAGAGGGCCGAGAAGCTTCTCCAATCCGTCCGTCAGATTGTTTGGCGTAGTGGTGAGCGTCATCACGGAGGATCCCATGATCAGAAACACCAGCCTGACCGCCATGCATCCCGCATAATAAATTCCTTCCTTTGTGATTGTCAGCTTCCAGAAGGATACCACCACCTCCCCCTGCGTCAGAAAGAGGTTGAAGATAACCGCAATCACCAGCAGAAAGGCTATGGATTTCATGCCCCGCATCATAAACCGGACGGGAACCTTGGACAGCCGGATCACCAGAAGCAGGAACAGCCCCGCAAGCACATAACCCGCCGCACCCTCAACAACAAAAAGAGAGACGATAAATACAATAGTAGTCACAAGCTTCACCCTGGGGTCAAGCCGGTGAATAACGGAATCCGTCTGATAATATTGTCCCAGCGTAATATCTCTTAACATAACACTCCTTATCTTGCCCGAATCTATCGCCCGAGCGCCCGGAGAATGGCCTGTGACGCCTCCTCCACATTGATGATATCCGTATCAACGGAAAGCCCCTTTTCCTTGAGAGCCTGCATAATATACGTGATCTGTGGTGCGGCAAGTCCCACCTCCTCCAGCTCCCCGTATCGCTTAAACACCGCCCCCGGCTCGTCATCCATCATCACACGGCTCTTGTTCATGACAATAATTCTGTCCACATACCTGGCCACATCCTCCATACTGTGGGAAACCAGGATCACCGTCATTCCCGTCTCCTGACGCAGCGCCGCAATCTGATCCAGAATCTCATCCCGCCCTTTGGGGTCAAGGCCCGCAGTGGGCTCGTCAAGGATCAGCACCTCCGGCTTCATGGCAAGAACTCCCGCAATCGCCGCTCTTCTCTTCTGCCCACCGGACAGGTCAAAGGGTGACTGATAAAAATACTCGTCCTCAAGCCCTACCTGCTTCAGGGCGGCATACGCCCTGAGCTCCACTTCCTTCCTGTCAAGCCCCAGATTCTTGGGACCAAAGCACACATCCGTAAAAACATCAATTTCAAAAAGCTGATGCTCCGGATACTGAAAAACAAGACCCACCTTGCTTCTGAGCTCCTTTTTATTAAAGCCGTCCGCATTGATGTCGGCTCCATTATAATAAATACTTCCGCTCGTGGGCTTCAGAAGTCCGTTCAGATGCTGCACCAACGTGGACTTACCGGAACCCGTATGACCGATCAGCCCGATAAACTGCCCGTCCGGAATTACCAGATTAACATCCGTGAGCGCCGAAAAGGCCATTGGCGTTCCGGGTTCATATATATGATTCACGTGATCTAAAATAATTGCCATTCCTATCCCCCTGATTTACAGTCCAAGAGCCTGCAAAAGCTCCTGCGTGGTGAGAATACCGTCCGGAATCTGCAGACCGCTCTTTTTCAGCTCATGGGCAAGCAGCGTGACCTGCGGCACATCCAGCCTCAGCTCCTTGAGACGCTCCACCTGACTGAAAATCTCTCTGGGAGTTCCCTCCATGGCAACCCTTCCCTTATCCATCACAAAAACCCTGTTGGCATAAATAATTTCTTCCATATAATGTGTGATCAAAATGACCGTGATTTCCTCCACGTCATTGAGCGCCCTCGCTGCCCGGATTACCTCCTTGCGTCCCTTGGGATCCAGCATGGCGGTTGGCTCGTCCAGCACGATGCATTTGGGATGCATGGCAATAACGCCCGCTATGGAGACACGCTGCTTCTGTCCCCCGGAAAGCTTGTTCGGGGAATGCTTCCTGAATTCATACATGCCCACGGCCCTCAGGCTCTCTTCCACCCGCTCCCAGATCTCTTTCGTCGGAACGCCGAGATTCTCGGGCCCAAAGCCCACATCCTCCTCCACTACCTGACCGATGATCTGGTTATCCGGATTCTGGAAAACCATTCCGGCGCTCTGCCTGACATCCCAAAGCTTCTCATCATCCGAGGTATCCATTCCGTTCACCCAGACCGTCCCCTCTGTAGGATAAAGGATTGCATTGATATGCTTGGCCAGAGTGGATTTCCCTGAACCATTGTGGCCGAGAACGGCTATGAAATCACCCTGCCTGATAGAAAGGGAAACATTATCCACAGCCCTCGTGATTCCCTCCACATTTCCCTCTTCGTCTCGTCTGATATACTCAAACACCAGATCCTTAGTCTCCACAATCGACATCCGCATTGCCCTCCCGGTCAGATTCCGCTGCCGTTCACATGGTAAACAGCAGCAATCCCGCTTCCACTCATTTTACTAGATATCTCTTTTATTTGCAATAGAAGGAATTTAGAGGTATCATCATATTATAAATTTTTTTAAAATGGAGAACAGTCATGCAGAAATGGATAAAGCCCTTTGGTTTTTTAATTCTATTAATATTAATATGCTCTGCCTTAGCCAGGATCATAGGGGGGCGGTCGGAGACGCTGGCCGATTATGCCAGAAAAAATCCTCCCGCCCTGGCCGCTTCCCCGAGAGCGACAAAAACTCCGGAAAAAACAGCGGCACCGGCCCCTTCCACCGCACAGAGCAGCACCCCTTCCCCTTCCGCCGTGCCGCAAACCACCCCTGATCTCCCAAAATTCACTCCCTTGTGTGAGGAATCGGAGGAAAGCGTACATTATCAGGACGGATTTTTTTACCAGCCCCTCACGGATCCCGTAATCGCAAAAATTACAGGCATTTCCTACCCCGTAAGCGAAGCCGTGGCTCCGGCTCTGGCACAGACCGCAGTGAATCTGATTGGTGCCGGGGAAACTCCTGCCGTCTCTCTGGAAGAGCTGAGATATATGAACGTACTCTATTACGACTTTGAGGGAGAAATAAAGATCGGAGAGCTGATCTGCAACAGGGGAATTGCCGATGATCTGATGGAAATTTTTTACGAGCTGTATCTGAATGAATACCGGATCGAAAGGATCCGCCTGATTGATGAGTACGGAGGCGATGACACAGCGTCCATGGAGGACAATAACACCTCCTGCTTCAATTACCGGGTAGTGGACGGCACTGCGAGCCTCAGCAAGCACGCCCTCGGCTGTGCCATAGACATCAACCCCTTTTACAATCCCTACGTGGTGTATAACAGGGATGGAAGCGGTGAAACCTATATCTCTCCCAAAGGGAGTGAGATTTATGCGGACCGCTCCCGGAATTTCCCCTATAAAATCGACGAGAGCGATCTGTGCTATCAGCTCTTTAAGGAACACGGTTTTACCTGGGGAGGGAGCTGGAACTCCTCCAAGGATTATCAGCACTTCCAAAAGGTTGTGGTCGAGTAAGGATCCCATGCAGCAGCCGCCTTACTATAGAAATACAGGCCGGGAAATACTGATTCAATCAGCATCTCCCGGCCTTTGCCGTTTCTCTTTTAAAGCCTTCTTAAATTAATTCGAGAACAACCTCCATTGCCCCGTCGCCCTTACGCTGGCCGATCTTGATAATTCTTGTATATCCGCCGGGACGATTCGCATATTTTACGCCGTACTCGTCAAAAATCTTGGCAGGAAGATCCGCCTTCTTTGTTCCGCGCTTTCTTCCGGCAGGTGTGGAAGGAACCTCGGTCACAGGATACAGAACCTTGATCATTTTCCTTCTCGCATTCATTCTGGAGGGAAGATCCTTCTTGATCTCTTTCTCAACGGTTTCGTATTTGGTAACCCTCTTACCGTCCACTAATTCCTTTACCCTCTTGCCGTCCTTATCCTTTACCGGAACCTTGACGGAAACCTTTACTGTCTCATAATTATCTCTCTCTTTCACCCCAAGCGTGATCAGGCGCTCAGCGATTCTCTGAACTTCCTTTGCCCTTGCAAGTGTTGTGACGATCCTTCCGTTGTAGATAAGAGCTGTCACCTGATTTCTCAGCAGCGCCTTTCTCTGGTCGGAACGTTTTCCGAGTTTTCTGTAATCTCCCATTATTCTCTCCTTTTCTCATTGCGGCATTTCCTGCCGTCATGGTACATTCAGCTACGCCCTTCGGTCTTATAAGCGGAATGCAGTTCGCACAAATACGAGTTCCATTCATGAGGATACGGCATATACGCTTCGGATTTACTGCACCGCATCATCTGCCGGAATATTTTCAAATTCCCGGCGTTTATTCTTCACTGGGATTGAGCTGCAGTCCCAGTTCCTTTAACTTGGCAAGAACTTCTTCCAATGACTTGCGTCCGAGATTTCGAACCTTCATCATATCCTCAGAAGTCTTGTTGGTCAGTTCCTCAACGGTGTTGATTCCGGCTCTCTTGAGGCAGTTATAGGAACGAACGGACAATTCCAGTTCATCGATGCTCATTTCCAGCACCTTCTCCTTCTCATCCTCTTCCTTCTCCACCATGATCTCCGCCGTCTTCGCATTCTCGGACAGATCAATAAAAAGACTCAGATGCTCGCTGAGAACCTTCGCCGCCAGAGAAACCGCTTCATCGGGAACCAGTGTTCCGTTGGTGTAAACGTCCAGTGTCAGCTTATCAAAGTCTGTAACCTGACCAACACGGGTATTTTCTACGGTCACATTAACTCTCTCAACAGGTGTATAGATAGAATCCACTGCAATGACGCCAATCGGCAGATCTTCACTCTTATTCTTGTCTGCACTGATATAACCGCGGCCTTTTGTAATGGTGAGTTCCATATAAAACTTGGTGTTCTTGCCGCTTAAGGTTGCAATCGTAAGATCCGGATTCAGAATCTCAATATCCTGATCCACCTGAATATCGGAAGCCTTTACTACGCCTTCGCCCTCATACTCGATATACGCAGTCTTGGGTTCATTTGTATCGCTGTTATTTCTGATCGCAAGGCTCTTGATATTCATAATGATTTCAGTCACATCTTCCTTGACTCCCTCAATGGAACTGAACTCATGAAGAACGCCTTCAATCTTGACCTGGCTCACTGCTGCGCCGGGAAGAGAGGAAAGCATAATTCTTCTAAGCGAATTACCAAGTGTGATTCCGTAACCTCTCTCAAGAGGCTCTACAACGAATCTGCCATACTTCTTGTCATCAGAGATTTCTGCCACCTCAATATTTGGTCTTTCAAAATCAAACACTGCAAATACCCTCCTTTACTAACAGTTAATGCTTTTATTTGGAGTACAACTCGACAATAAGCATTTCGTTAACAGGAACGTCAATCATTTCTCTTGTCGGAAGGTTCTTAATGGTTCCTTTCAGGGCTTCCTGGTCTACCTCCATCCACTCGGGAACCAGTCTGCCGCCTGTCACCTCAAGGATATCCTTGTATCTCTGCAGGGATTTTGCCTTTTCTCTGACCTCGATCACATCACCCGCCTTAACCAGGTAAGAGGGGATCTGAACAGGCTTTCCGTTTACCAGAAAATGCTTGTGGCCTACAACCTGCCTTGCCTCTCTTCTGGTTCTGGCAAATCCCATTCTGAACACTACGCTGTCCAGCCTGCTCTCCAACATAACCATAAGGTTTTCACCGGTCATGCCCTTCATTCTGTCAGCCTTTTTGTAATAATTACGGAAGGGCTTCTCAAGCACTCCGTAAATAAATTTAGCTTTCTGCTTCTCTCTCAGCTGAAGGCCGTACTCACTGACCTTCTTGCCTGCTCTTGCATTCGTTCTGTTTGATTTCTTGTCATAACCCAGGTATGCGGGTTCAAGACCAAGAGACCTGCATCTCTTCAATACGGGAACTCTGTTTACTGCCATTTTATTTTCCTCCTGTTATTGTTTACAGCGCTCTGCGCCTTCTTCCAACTATTAACCCTGACTATACACGGCGTCTCTTGGGCGGTCTGCATCCGTTATGAGGCACGGGTGTCACGTCTCTGATGCTTGTAACCTCCAGGCCGCATGCCTGAAGTGCACGGATTGCCGCCTCACGTCCCGAACCGGGTCCCTTCACCATAACATCCACATACTTAAGGCCGTGGATCAGAGCTGCCTTTGTAGCTGTTTCAGCTGCCATCTGTGCTGCATAGGGAGTAGATTTCCTTGAACCTCTAAAACCAAGACCACCTGCACTTGCCCAGCTTAATGCGTTACCTTCGTTGTCAGTCAGGGTAACGATCGTATTGTTAAAGGAAGACTGGATATGTGCCTGTCCGCGTTCAACGTTTTTCTTGACACGTTTTTTTGTCACTTTTTTTGTAACCTTTTTAGCTGCCATCTAAACTAACCTACTTTCTCAAATGAATTATTTTTTACTTTTTCTTGTTTGCCACGGTTCTCTTGGGACCTTTTCTTGTTCTTGCGTTGGTCTTTGTATTCTGACCACGAACAGGAAGTCCCTTTCTGTGACGGATTCCTCTGTAACAACCGATTTCCTGAAGTCTCTTAATATTAAGAGCAACCTCTCTCCTCAAATCACCTTCTACCATGTAGTCGGCCTCGATCACTTCACTGATTCTCTTTACCTCATCGTCAGTGAGTTCTCTGACACGGGTATCAGGATTAACCTTTGCCTTCTCAAGAATCTTATTGGAACTTGTTCTTCCGATTCCATAGACATAGGTCAAACCGATTTCCACACGTTTTTCTCTCGGTAAGTCAACACCTGCAATACGAGCCATTTACATTTCCTCCATTTTTTGTCCGCATACTTGATACTAATTGATTGAGGCATGGTCAATGCCCAACCGGACGCTCCGATCTTTCCACCCCGCATCTTTTCAGGATACTTTCCATCCTGCCGGAACTTTCTCAAAACCACGGAGAAATTTCCACAGAAATTGAAAAGCAGAATCGAAGATTTTGCGGTGGTATCAACAAGTAATCACACTAAGGCTCCCTGAAACTATTTATTATAATAATCAGCATGATCCGCTGCGGGACATGCTGCAGCCGCTTACATAATAAATGGACAAGAACCCTTCCGCCTTATGGCAGTGGATTATCCCTGTCTCTGTTTGTGCTTCGGATTCTCACAGATTACTCTGATGCGTCCTTTTCTCTTGATGATTTTGCACTTTTCGCAAATCGGTTTTACTGATGATCTAACCTTCATGTTAAACCCTCCTTTCAAAAAAGACCGTTTTACATTATAGCATGGTACAATCATAAATGCAAGGGATTCCCCTGATTTATTTGTCTCTCCAGATGATCCTGCCCTTTGAAAGATCGTAGGGGGACAATTCCAGCGTCACCTTGTCTCCCGGCAGAATACGGATAAAGTTCTGTCTCAGCTTTCCGCTGATATGAGCCAGCACTCTGTGGCCGTTCTCCAGTTCTACCTGAAACATGGTGTTGGGAAGCTTCTCAACTACGGTTCCTTCAATTTCGATTACATCAGCTTTTGACATCTGCTACCTCCTTATTTGTCCTGACTTTGATTGCAAACTTGATTTCTTCATTATATATGGTCTGCGCATTTCTTAATTTAGCCGCAAGGGCTTCGTCCGTGCCGCTCCTCACCGGCTGTATATGCTTCTTTTTCTTCTTTTTGGGCTTATCCACCGTCCTGAGCCGCCCGTCCGCAAGATAAACATATTCCTCATCCTCGCCTATTATAAGATACATCCGGCCCTTGTCGTGTCCCGCCCTGGAAAATGCAAACATTCCGGTCATATTAAATTCCTGTCCTTTCACTTACTTCCAAGCGTAAGTATCTCCGGCTCCCCCGCAGTGATCAGCACCGTATTCTCATAATGTGCCGAGAGCCGCCCATCCTGCGTCACAACGGTCCAGTCGTCATCCAGCCAGGACACGCGCCAGGTTCCCATGTTAATCATAGGCTCGATGGCCAGTGTCATTCCGGGCCGGAGCCTGGGTCCCCTGCGCCACTGTCTGAAATTCGGAATCTGCGGATCCTCATGCAGCCGGGTTCCGATACCGTGTCCCACCAGATCCCTCACGATTCCGTATCCGAAACGACTGATATAAGCGTCAATGGCGTTGGAGATATCAAAAAGGCGGTATCCCTCTCTGGCATACCGGATCCCGGCGAAAAAGCTCCTTCTGGTGGCCTCGATCAGCTTCGCCGCATCCCGCGATATCCTTCCCACCGGATGGGTTCTTGCCGCATCCGAATGGAAGCCTTTGTAGATTAATCCCGCATCCAGACTGACAATATCGCCCTCCTGAAGGATACGGCTCTTATTTGGAATTCCATGCACCACCTCGTGATTCACAGAAACACAGATTGACGCAGGATAACCATTATAATTAAGGAAGTTGGGCACACATCCATAGCTTCTTATCAGCTCTTCTCCAAGCGCATTGATGTCCCATGTGGAAATTCCCGGCCTGATCTCCTCTCCCAGCTTTTCGTGTACCTCCGAAAGAATTCTGCCCGCTTCCCGCATCAGCTCAATTTCCCTTGCAGATTTTATTGATATGGCCATATTCCACCCATCCCTCCTGCCTTCAAAAGATCCAAGTCCGCCACACTATGCAAAGTCACGGATTTCACCCTAAAATAGCCGTGATGGCCGCAAACACATCCTTCATATCCATGGTTCCGTCCACGGTCCTGAGTATGTTCTTTGCGCTGTAGAAGTCGATCAGGGGCTGCGTCTGCTTATGGTAGACATCCAGACGGCTTTTAACAGTCTCCGGCTTGTCGTCATCGCGGAGTGTGAGCTCACCGCCGCAGGTATCGCAGATTCCCTCTTTTTTGGGCGGAATATGCTCGATGTGATAAGTCGCTCCGCAGCCGCCGCAGGAACGTCTTCCGCTCATTCGCCTTATAATATTCTCATCAGGCACCTTTACGTCAATGGCAAAGTCAATCTGATCTCCGAGCTTTGTCAAAGCCTCGTCAAGCACCTGTGCCTGAGGAATGGTTCTGGGAAAACCGTCCAGCACGTAGCCGGCCCTGCAGTCCTCCTTTGCCACTCTGTCGAGAAGAATTCTGACCGTCAGCTCATCGGGGACAAGCTGTCCCTGATCCATATATTTCTTGGCTTCCATTCCAAGCTCTGTGCCGTTCTTGATATTGGCCCTGAAAATATCGCCTGTGGAAATATGGGGAATCCCATATTTCTCCGCAATCATTTTGGCCTGAGTGCCCTTGCCGGCGCCGGGTGCGCCCAACATAACAATCTTCATCGCTTTCCTCCTGCTTTATCTCTTCCTGTGATACAAGACAGAGGCTAGGGGAAATTGTTCGTAAAACACCTCCGCCCTAACCTCTGTTTTTCACTATGCTTTGAATTTCATGTTCATCGCCAGTTTGTCAGTCATTTAAAAATCCTTTATAGTTGCGCACCAGCATCTGAGATTCAATCTGCTTCATCGTCTCAAGCACAACGCTCACGATAATAATCAGACTGGTTCCGCCAAATGACACGGAAGCATTAAACACGCCGTTAAATACAAAAGGTATCACACAGACGATTGTAAGGCCCGCAGCGCCTATAAATATAATATAATTTAAAATTTTTGTCAGATACTCGCTGGTAGGTTTTCCCGGCCTGATTCCCGGAATAAAGCCGCCCTGCTTTTTCATATTCTCCGCAATCTCGATCGGATTAAAGGTAATGGATGTATAGAAATAAGCAAAGAAAACAACAAGCACGATATACACCACAAGACCGATAGAATAAACCGGCTCCTTAGGATTACACCAGTTGGAGGAATTCAGGCCTCTCAGAATATGCGCCCAGATTCCGGTTCCGCTGTAATTGAAGAAGCTGCAGACCACGATGGGAAGCTGCATCAGGGATGAGGCAAAGATAATCGGGATAACCCCGGATGTGTTTACCTTAAGTGGAATGGAAGACGTCTGTCCCCCTACCATCTTTCTTCCCTGCACCTTCTTTGCATACTGAACCGGGATCTTGCGTACCGCATCATTCAAAATGATAACAAGAATCACCATGCCCAGAATAATTCCAAGGATGACAATCGCCGCCACGACTCCCACCGCAATCGCCTTACCGATTACAAACTGTTGAAACAGCTGTGCTATATCCTGGGGAATTCTCGAAATAATATTGATCACCAGGACAATGGAGATACCGTTTCCCACACCTTTTTCCGTTATTCTCTCGCCAATCCACATAAGGAACGCACTTCCGGCCGTCAGAGCCGCAATAACGGTAATGACATTAAACGCATTATAATTCTCAAGAAGACCGTTTCCTCCGAACGTAACCGCCATAGCGGTGGATTCCATCAGTGCCAGCCCTACCGTCACATAACGGGTGATAGAGGCAATCTTCTTTCTTCCGTCCTCTCCCTCCTTCTGCATTTCCTCCAGCTTGGGAATTGCGATTGTAAGGAGCTGCATAATAATGGAAGAAGTAATATAAGGTGTAATATTGAGTGCCAGTATGGACATATTCAAAAAGGATCCACCGGTAAAGGCATCAAAAAAATTGAACGCATCTCCTGTCTGCTGTGCAAACCAGTTAGAAAAATAATGTCTGTCAACACCCGGCACAGGCAGCTGTGATCCTAAACGGATCACAACCAACATGGCAAATGTAAACAATATTTTACTTCTTATTTCTTTGATCTTGAATGCGTTTTTTAAGGTTGTTAACATTAAATCACCTCTGCTGTTCCACCAATAGCTTCTATCTTCTCCTTTGCGGATGCACTGAACCCATTAACCTTAACGGTAAGCTTTTTGGTAATCTCTCCTCTGCCGAGAATCTTAACACCATCCCTGACATTCTTAACGATCCCTGCCTGAATCAGAGTATCAACGGTCACCACTGCTCCGTCCTCAAATCTCTCTAACTCGCTCAAATTGATGCTGGTAATTTCCTTATGATTAGGGCAGGTAAATCCCCTCTTGGGAATTCTTCTGTATAAAGGCATCTGACCGCCTTCAAAGCCAGGTCTTGTTCTTCCCGAACGAGCCTTCTGGCCCTTGTGGCCCTTGCCGGCCGTCTTGCCGTTTCCCGAACCATGTCCACGGCCTCTTCTAAAACTATCGTACTTTACAGAACCCTTTGCAGGCCTTAAATTAGATAATTCAATACCCACTGCTGACACCTCCTTATCTTCTATACTTCCTCAACTTTGATTAAATGTCTGATCTGCTGAATCTGACCTCTCGTTGCCGGATTATCCGGCAGGATGATGGACTTGTTCAGCTTTCTGAGCCCCATTGATATAGCGGTGGCCTTATGCTTGGGAATTGCTCCGATAGTAGATCTCACCAGTGTGATTTTTAACATTTTCTGCTCTGCCACGTCTATTCCCTCCTATGCCAATACTTCTTCTACGGATTTTCCACGGCTTCTTGCAACTTCCTCCGGGGTCTTAAGGCTGCCAAGACCTGCCAGAGTTGCCAGAACAACGTTCTGCTTATTGTTTGAGCCCAGAGATTTTGTACGGATATTCTTGATTCCCGCCAACTCGCACACAATACGCGCAGGACCGCCCGCAATAATACCGGTACCGTCAGGAGCCTTCTTCAAAAGAACATTGGCAGAACCGAATTTACCAATGAAATCATGGGTAATGGAATTATTCTCATCCCTTGCAACCTTGATGATATGCTTAATCGCATCTTCTTTTCCTTTACGGATTGCTTCGGGAATTTCTACCGCCTTACCGAGACCGGCTCCAACATGACCGTTACCGTCGCCAACCACTACAAGCGCGGTAAATCTCATGTTTCGTCCGCCCTTTACAGTCTTGGTTACGCGCTTGATCGCAACAACCTTGTCATTTAACTCTAACTGGCTTACATCTATGATTGTATTCTTCATGATCTACGTTTCCTTTCCTAGAATTTTAAGCCAGCTTCTCTGGCCGCCTCAGCTAACGCTGCTACTTTGCCGTGGTATAAATACCCGCCTCTGTCATAAACCACTGTATCAATGCCTTTTTCCAGCGCTCTCTTAGCAATGACTGTTCCCAAATATGCTGCGGCATCAACGTTATTGGTTTTCTCCAGCTCAGATCTTACTTCCTTCTCCACTGTGGAAGCCGCTGCCAGAGTATGACCAATCGTATCGTCAATAATTTGAGCATACATATGATTATTGCTTCTGAACACAGCTAAACGAGGCCTCTCAGGTGTACCGCTGAAACGGTTACGCATTCTCTTGTGTTTCTTAACACGGACTTCCTGTCTTGACTTTTTGTTAACCATCTTTACACTCTCCTTATCTCTTATTTCTTACCGGTCTTACCAACTTTACGTCTGATCACCTCATCAGCATACTTGATACCCTTGCCCTTATAAGGCTCCGGCCTTCTCTTGTCTCTGATTTCAGCTGCGCACTGGCCAACCTTCTCTTTATCAATACCCTTGACAATGATAACGTTCTGTCCTTCCACAACCGTCTCGATTCCTTCCGGATCAATCATCTCAACCGGATGTGAATATCCTAAGGATAAGGTCAGTTTATTTCCGGATTTCGCCGCCCTGTAGCCGACACCGTTTACTTCCAGCTTCTTCTCATAGCCCTGGGTTACGCCGACCACCATATTGTTAATCAGTGTTCTCGTAAGTCCATGAAGGGACTTCATCTTCTTCAAATCGTTGGGCCTGGTTACTACAACGGTCTCGCCCTCCATCTTAATTTCCATTTCTGTGGGGAGTACTCTTACAAGCGTTCCCTTAGGCCCCTTCACAGTCACCTTATTATTTTCTGCAATTTCAACAGTAACGCCTGCCGGAATTGCGATTGGCATTCTTCCTATACGTGACATGCCCGTACCTCCTGTTTTAATTAGTCGTCTTTACCAAACGTACGCCAGCACCTCGCCGCCTACCTGCAGCGCTCTGGCCTTCTTATCAGTTACAACACCCTGGTTGGTGGAAATGATCGCAATTCCAAGTCCTCCAAGTACCCTGGGAAGCTCATCCTTGCCAGCATAAATACGTAAACCGGGCTTTGAAATTCTCTTAAGGCCTGTGATGATCTTCTCGTTTCTGTCCGCACCGTACTTGAGAGTAATGCGGATCGTCTTGAAACTCCCCTCGTCAATCAGATCATATTTTTTGATGTATCCTTCCTCTACAAGAATATCTGCAATCGCCAGCTTCATTTTGGAAGAGGGAACATCTACTGTATCGTGTTTTGCAATATTTGCGTTACGGATTCTTGTAAGCATATCTGCAATAGGATCGCTCATTGTCATTCTTTTTTCCTCCTAAAAAATTTCCTTCGTGAAGTTAACCCCACGACCCAGAAGTTTGCTGTGCAAACTTCCAAAGGTTCAGCACGGCTGAACCGATTACCAGCTCGCCTTCTTGACACCGGGGATCTGTCCCTTATATGCCAGCTCTCGGAAGCAAACTCTGCAGATTCCGTATTTTCTCAAAACAGAATGTGGACGTCCACATATATTACAACGAGTATAAGCTCTTGTAGAAAACTTGGGTTTACGCTGCTGTTTGATCTTCATTGAAGTTTTAGCCATGGATTTTCTTTACCTCCTTCTTACTTTGCAAACGGCATATTAAATAATCTCAGTAATTCGCGTGCCTCTTCGTCTGTCTTTGCGGTTGTCACCACGATGACATCCATACCTCTCACCTTATCCACCTTGTCGTATTCGATTTCAGGGAAAATAAGCTGCTCCTTGATTCCCAGAGCGTAATTTCCTCTTCCGTCGAACGCATTGGGGTTAACGCCTCTGAAGTCGCGCACGCGGGGAAGTGCCAGATTTACAAGGCGGTCAAGAAACTCATACATTCTCTCTCCGCGCAGTGTAACCTTACATCCGATAGCCAAGCCTTCTCTGATCTTAAAGTTAGCAATAGATTTTTTCGCTTTGGTAAGCACCGGCTTCTGACCCGTGATAATCTCAAGATCCTTAGCAGCAGATTCAAGCAGTTTTGCGTTATCTTTTGCTTCGCCGACACCCATGTTGACAACAATCTTGTCAAGCTTGGGTACTTCCATGATGTTCTTATATCCGAACTTTTTGATCATAGCATCTACGATCTCATCATTATAAAATGTTTTAAGTCTGCTCACGCTTCCAGTTCTCCTTTCCTAGAATTAGTCAATCACTTCGCCTGTTGATTTTGCGAAACGCACTTTCTTGTCGTTTTCAAACCTGAAGCCGACTCTGGTAGGCTTACCCTTGTGAAGATACATTACGTTTGAAATATCAATAGGCGCCTCTTTTTGAATAATTCCGCCATTCTGGTTCGCTGCCGAAGGTTTTGTGTGCTTTGTAATCATGTTGATGCCTTCCACAAGCACTCTATGCTTCTTTGCGTCTACGGAAAGCACCTTGCCTTCCTTTCCGTTATCCTTACCGGCGATCACCCTGATCGTGTCGCCCTTCTTAATCTTTAAAGTTGCCATGCCAGCACCTCCTATAATACTTCGGGAGCCAGTGAAACAATTTTCATGAACTGTTTATCACGAAGCTCTCTCGCTACCGGTCCAAAGATACGAGTTCCTCTGGGGGTCTTATCGTCCTTGATGATAACAGCGGCATTCTCGTCAAATCTGATGTAAGATCCGTCCTTGCGGCGTGCGCCCTTTACGGTACGAACCACCACGGCCTTTACCACGTCGCCCTTTTTTACAACGCCGCCTGGCGTTGCATCTTTAACCGTAGCAATAATTATATCGCCAATGTGTGCATATCTTCTTGTAGATCCACCCATAACTCTGATGCAGAGGATTTCCTTAGCACCTGTATTATCAGCAACTCTAAGTCTGCTTTCCTGTTGAATCATGCTAATTCTCCTTCCAAAATATTCTTCAATATTTTTATTTTGCTCTCTCTACGATCTCAACAAGTCTCCATCTCTTATCCTTGGATAAGGGTCTTGTCTCCATTACCTTGACGGTATCGCCAATATGGCACTCGTTGTTTTCATCATGAGCCTTCAGTTTATAGGTTCTCTTAACGACCTTCTTGTAAAGAGGATGCTTCACATGCTCTTCAATACCAACAACGATTGTTTTATCCATTTTATCACTGACAACCTTACCGGTACGTGTTTTTCTCAAATTTCTGTCCACGATTTTTAAGTCTCCTTTCTCTGACATTCCCTGAAACAACCTAGTTCTCTCTCTGCTTCTGAGTAATCACTGTCTGAATTCTTGCGATATTCTTTCTCACTTCTTTGATCCTTGCTGTGTTATCCAGCTGGTTGGTTGCATTCTGGAATCTCAAATTGAAAAGTTCTTTCTTAGCCGCCACTAAATCCTGTGCTAATTCTGCAGCTGATTTCGTTTTTAAATCTTCTACATATTTCTTAGTTTTCATTCGATGCACCGCCTTCCAAGTCCGCCTTAGAAACAATCTTACATTTGCAGGGAAGCTTATAGGTTGCAAGCCTGAGAGCTTCCTTCGCTGTCTCCTCAGCCACTCCTGAGATTTCAAACAATACACGACCGGGCTTAACAACCGCCACCCAATACTCCAATGTTCCCTTACCGGAACCCATACGTGTTTCAGCCGGCTTTGCCGTTACCGGTTTGTCGGGGAAAATCTTGATCCAGACCTGTCCGCCGCGCTTTACATAACGGGTCATTGCGATACGGGCAGCCTCGATCTGGTTTGATTTAATCCAGCACGGCTCCAAAGCAACGATACCGTATTCACCGTAAGTAATCTTATTGCCGCGTGTTGCTTTTCCTCTTATGCTGCCGCGGAACTGTTTACGACGTTTTACTCTTTTAGGCATTAACATTATTTATCGCTCCCTTCCTGCACTGTTTTTTCTTCATTCTTTTTAGTAGGAAGTACTTCACCCTTGTAAATCCATACTTTAACGCCTACCTTGCCATAGGTTGTGTCTGCTTCCGCAAAACCGTACTCAATGTCTGCGCGAAGTGTCTGCAGCGGAATGGTTCCCTCGCTGTAAAACTCTGTACGGGCCATATCTGCGCCGCCAAGACGTCCTGAACAGGAAGTTTTGATACCAAGTGCTCCCGCCTTCATGGTTCTGCCCATGCAGGATTTCATGGCACGTCTGAAAGAAACACGGTTCTCAAGCTGCTGGGCAATGTTCTCAGCCACAAGCTGAGCGTCTTTGTCCGGTCTCTTGATCTCTTTGATATCTACCAGGACCTTCTTTCCCGTCATCTTGGAAAGCTCCTTCTTGGTTACCTCGATCTCCGCTCCGCCCTTACCGATCACGACACCGGGCTTAGCCGTATAGATGACAACCTTTACTCTGTCGGAAGCTCTCTCGATCTCGATCTTGGAAACTCCTGCGCTGTATAATTTCTTCTTCAGAAATTTCCTGATATTGTAGTCTTCTTTAAGGAAATCAGAAAAATCTGAATCTGCATACCATTTAGAATCCCAATCCTTAATAACGCCAACTCTAAGGCCATGAGGATTAACTTTCTGTCCCATTATATTCCCTCCTCTTCCTATCTCTCATCAAGCACAACCGTGATATGGCTCATTTTCTTCTCGATCCTGTAAGCCCTTCCCTGTGCCCTCGGTTTTATTCTTTTCATTGTAGGTCCCTTATTCGCATAGCACTCTGCAATATAAAGGTTTTCCGGATTCATTCCGTTATTGTTCTCCGCATTTGCAACTGCGGACTGCAATAACTTCCTGATAACGCTGGAAGCATATCTGGGATTATACTCTAAGATTGCCAGCGCAGAGGTCACATCCTTACCTCTGATGGCATCCAAAACGAAGCACGCTTTTGTAACAGACACTCTTGCGTAAGACAACTTAGCGGAGGGTCTTGTATCTTTCCGTGCATTTCTCTCTCTTTTAATCTGGGATCTATGTCCTTTAGCCATTACTAAAAACCTCCTATCTTACTTTAGACTTCTTTTCGTCTTTTCCGTGTCCTCTATAGGTTCTGGTAGCCACAAATTCACCCAACTTATGTCCTACCATGTCTTCTGTCACATATACAGGCACATGCTTTCTTCCGTCGTGTACTGCAAACGTATGTCCCACAAAAGAAGGGAAGATTGTAGAACGACGGGACCAGGTCTTGATAACCTGCTTTTGTCCTGCTGCATTCATTGCATCTACTTTTTTCAGTAAACTTGCATCTGCAAAGGGTCCTTTTTTCAGTGATCTAGCCATTTTCTCTCCTCCTTAACTATTTGATGGCCTTGCCGTCTCTTCTTCTTATGATCAGCTTGTTAGAAGCCTTTTTCTTCTTACGGGTCTTAAGACCAAGAGCAGGCTTGCCCCAAGGTGTGCTCGGGCCGGGACGTCCGATACCGGTCTTACCCTCACCACCGCCATGAGGATGGTCATTGGGGTTCATGACAGAACCGCGTACCGTGGGACGGATGCCCATGTGGCGCTTACGTCCTGCTTTACCGATATTGATAAGGTTGTGATCCGCATTTCCCACAACACCTACCGTTGCCCTGCATCCGATGGGAACCATTCTCATCTCGCCGGAGGGAAGACGAAGGGTCGCATATTTCCCTTCCTTTGCCATCAGCTGTGCGCTGTTTCCCGCGGAACGAACCATCTGTCCGCCTTTGCCGGGATGTAATTCAATATTGTGAACCTGGGTACCGATGGGAATATTGGACAGAGGCAGGCAGTTTCCCACTCTCACTTCCGCTTCCGGTCCGCTCATAACCTTCATTCCGTCTGTCAGACCCTGAGGAGCGATGATATACGCCTTTTCACCGTCCATATAACGGATCAGCGCAATGTTTGCGGATCTGTTGGGATCGTATTCGATTCCGATCACGATCGCCTGCATGCCGTCCTTGCTGTTTCTCTTAAAATCAATGATCCTGTATTTTCTTTTTGCTCCGCCTCCGCGGTGTCTTACTGTGATTTTACCCTGATTATTCCGGCCCGCATTCTTCTTGAGAGGAACACACAGAGACTTCTCTGGTGTCTTCTTTGTGATCTCTGAAAAATCAGAGCCTGTCATATTTCTTCTGGAAGGTGTATATGGGTTATATGTCTTGATTCCCATGACTTTTTCTCCTTTCGAGCTTCATTTGATATCGCACTTGAATGTGCATAACTTATCGCCATTTACAGTCCTGCAAAGATCTCAATTTCCTTGCTGTCCGCTGTCAGCCACACGATCGCTTTCTTCGTCTTTGCCGTTCTTCCCTCGGTCATTCCGCGTCTCTTTGTCTTGCCGGGGATATTCATGGTGTTGACCTTTCTTACCTTGGTGCCCTCGAACATCTTCTCTACGGCTTCCCTGATCATTGACTTATTTGCCTCCGGATGAACCAGAAAAGTGTACTTCTTTTCGCTCATACCAGCCATACTCTTCTCCGTAATAACCGGTTTGAGGATTACATCATAATACTGGATTGCTGCCATTATGCAAACACCTCCTCAATCTTAGCCGCCGCATCCTTTGTAAGGATCAGCGTGTCGCCCTTCAAAATATCATATACGTTAATCATATCAGCCCGTGATGTTTTAACCGCAGGAAGATTTCTAGCGGACATGATAACCTTCTCGTCATCCTGTGCCAGAACGACAAGCGCCTTGCTGACCTTGAAATTATCCAGAACCGCCTTGAATTTCTTTGTCTTGATCTCGTCAAATTTCAGCTCGTCGATCACGATCAGCTTATTGTTCTGCACCCTGCTTGTGAGTACGGATTTGAGAGCCGCTCTCTTTTCCTTCTTATTGAGCTTAAAGGAATAGTCTCTCGGCACGGGAGCGAATACCACTCCGCCGCCCTTCCACTGGGGTGATCTCGTCGAACCCTGTCTCGCATGACCGGTTCCCTTCTGTCTCCAGGGCTTTCTTCCGCCGCCGGAAACCTCGGAACGGGTTTTTGCCTTCTGCGTTCCCTGACGCTTGTTTGCAAGATGCTGTACGACTGCCATGTGTACCAGATGCTCATTTATCGATACGCCAAATATCGCATCGCTCAATTCCATCGTGCCAACTTCCTTGCCTTCCATATTAAAAACAGATACGTTTGCCATCTGAATGGTCCTCCTTTCGCTAAGGCTTTATTATCCTATAGCCTTTACAGTTTCTTTGATTGTCACTAAGCCTTTTTTAGGTCCGGGTACCGCACCCTTTACAAGGAGCAGGTTGTTCTCAACATCAGTCCTTATTACCTCAAGGTTCTGAACCGTAACCTTTACACAGCCCATATGACCGGGCATTCCTTTGCCTTTGAACACACGGCTCGGTGAGGAGCACGCACCGTTAGAACCCTGATGACGATGGAATTTGGAACCATGTGTCATGGGACCTCTGTGCTGTCCGTGTCTCTTGATCGCACCCTGGAAACCCTTTCCTTTGGAAATAGCGGATGCGTCAATCTTGTCGCCGGCTGCAAACATATCAACCTTGATTTCATTTCCAAGTGCATAATCCTGCGCATTGTCAAACTTGAATTCTCTGACATATCTCTTGCAGGAGCTTCCCGCCTTCTGAAAATGTCCCTTCATAGCCTTGCCAACGCCGTGTCTGTGAATTACTACCTTCTTTCCTGCCTTGTCCTTGTTGACAATTCTTTCCTTCTTGTCTACAAATCCAACCTGCACTGCGCTGTAACCGTCGTTCTCCACGGTCTTGATCTGTGTCACCACGCAGGGGCCGGCCTGAAGCACGGTTACGGGAACAAGAGTTCCATCCTCGTTGAAGATCTGAGTCATTCCGACTTTGATAGCTAAAATACCTTTTTTCATTTCTTACCTCCATTTGATCCTACAGCGGGCCTCTCTCGGGCCATTCTAGCGATAGGGGTCTTTGTGTTCCATCCGGTCCGGATGGTCTTTACTTGGTTTTCATTTTGATATCAATATACACGCCCGCAGGCATCTCCAGTCTCTGCAGAGCATCCACGGTCTTGGGTGTGGGTGTGATGATATCAATCAGTCTCTTGTGAGTTCTCTGTTCGAACTGCTCTCTGGAATCCTTGTATTTGTGGACTGCCCTCAGGATAGTAACAACTTCCTTCTTAGTGGGAAGGGGCACCGGTCCGCTTACCTGTGATCCATTCTTCTTGACTGTTTCGATGATTTTTTTGGCAGATGCATCAACCAGCTGATGATCATAAGCCTTGAGTGTGATTCTCATTACTTGACTTGCCATAAAAAAAGTCGCCTCCTTTTCGCACTTTTCGATTGTTCTAAGTACGACAAGCGGTGACTGTACACTCCTCCGTGTGTGTCCTGTCCTGCCATATAAAAGACCGCAGAAGCGGTTTGCGCAGATACATTCTTAACACACGTGTCTCTGTCTCATCCGACAGACTTATGTTTGTACAGTGACTTGCCGTCAGGTTCTTTGACCGGAAACCGGCCTTCTTGACATTCGCTCCACGGAAAACCTGCAATGCCTTGCGGCACCGCAGCAACCTCGCGCTTCACAGCTATCATGCCACAGCAATTGATAGTATACAGGATGATTTTCATTTGTGCAAGAGGTAAATATAAAATTTTTATTAAATATTTCATTTTTCCCGCAGACAGCCTGCGCAGGCCGAATTTTTACAGGACAGTCGCAGGCTCCGTGAGAAAAATCTGCTTACCGCTGCCCCTCGAGGCTGTGAATAAACAGGCCGCTGCGCAGCTTTGGCTCAAACCAGGTGGATTTGGGAGGCATAAGCATTCCTGCATCCGCAACCCGCAGAAGCTCGCAGATGGAGGTGGGGTACATGGAGAAGGCGATCTCCATATCCTCAGACACTCTGCGCTCCAGTTCGCAAAGTCCCCGGATGCCGCCCACAAAATCAATCCTGTCATCCGTCCTAGGATCGCCGATTCCAAGCACGGGTCCTAACAGGTGATCCTGCAGGATCGACACATCAAGCCCCTTCACCGGATCATCGCTTTTCAGAAAATCACATGCGGAGAGAAGATACCATTTTCCTCCGAGAAACATCCCGAAGGAACCCTTTTCCCCGGGAGATACGCTCTCCTTTTCCGGTCCGGAAATACGGAATCCGGCTTTTTCCACCGCCCGCAGGAGCTCTTCCTGTGTATGACCGTTTAAATCCTTTACCACTCTGTTATAAGGAAGGATCTGAAGCTGATCGTCCGGAAACAGAACGGAAAGGAATCGGTTAAACTCCTCCTCTCCCGTGTACCCCGGATTCTCCCTGCGGCGTTTTAATCCCACCTTTACCGCGGAAGCGCATCTGTGATGGCCGTCCGCAATATACGTGCAGGGAATCTCCTCAAAAAGGCCATGGAGCCGCTGAATGATTTCGCCGCATTCAATGCGCCATACCCTGTGCCCGATCCCGTCCCCGGAGATAAAATCGTAGAGGGGAGTCCGCCTTTTCTGCCCGTTCACGATCTCGTTGATCTCGTCTCTGGAGCGGTAAGCCAGAAAAATAGGTCCCGTATTGGCATTTGTCACATCCACGTGGCGGATCCTGTCAAGCTCCTTGTCCTGTCTTGTGTTTTCATGCTTGCGGATGACCCCGTTAATATAATCGTCTATAGAGGAGCAGGCCGCAATCCCGGTCTGGGAGCGGCCGTTCATGGTAAGCTCATAAATATAGTAATAGGGCTTTTCTTCCATAATAAAGCTGCCGTCTGCAAGTGAAATTTCCAGAAGCTCTCTGGCCTTTTGATAGACTCTCTCATCATAAAGATCCACGTTCTCCGGAAGCTGGGTTTCCGCCCTGTCAATCCGAAGAAAGGAGCGCGGCTGTCTGCAAACCTCCTCAAGAGCTTCTTTTCTGCTGTACACATCATAGGGCAGCGCCGCAATCCTGGAGGCCAGGATGGGATTGGGACGTATGCTTCTGAACGGTGTTATATGGGGCATGTGTTTTCCTCCTTTTCCGGCTGGTATAATCCACAATAATTACCGCTGTTTACACGCAGGGTATCCTAGGCTCTAAACAGTGTTCCGATCTCGTCGCCGTTTAAGATCCGGCTGATGTTGCTTACCTTATCGCCGTTTGCTATGACCATGTCCACTCCGGCTGCCGCGGCAATTCTTGCCGCAGCAATCTTGGTGGTCATTCCACCTGTTCCAAGGGATGTGTCCGCTCCCTTTGCCATGGCCTCAAGCCTCTCATCTATGCTCTTCACATAGCTGATAAAACCGGCATCCTTATTGTTTCTGGGATCATCCGTGTAGAGCCCGTCAATGTCAGAGAGCAGGATCAGGAGATCCGCTCCCACAAGCTCCGCCACATTGGCTGACAGGGTGTCATTGTCGCCAAAGTTTTCCTCCTGAATCTGATCCGTGGAGATCGGGTCATTTTCGTTCACGATGGGAATTACCCCCATGCGGAAAAGCTCCTGAAACGTGTTCTGTGCATTGAACCTGCTGATCTCGTTGAGCATGATCCTCTTTGTGATGAGGATCTGGGCGATGGTCTGATTGTACTCCGCAAACAGCTTTTGATAAATCATCATCAGTCTCGCCTGCCCGACCGCCGCACAGGCCTGCTTCACGGAAAGGGTGGAAGGCCTCCCCTTGATTCCAAGAGCCTTTCTCCCCGCTCCGATCGCTCCGGAGGACACAACAACAACCTCCTTGTCCCGGTTGCGGATGTCCGTGAGAACCCTTGCGAACCTCTCCAGCTTCTCCAGGTTCAGATTTTCCGTATTCATATGCGTGATCGTAGAGGTTCCTATTTTAATGACAATCCTTCTTTTGTGCCGCAAAAAATCTCTGTCCATATCATGATTCTTCCTTTCGTATTCTAGAATCCCATATAACGCACAAAAAGCTCCTGAAACAGCTCCTGCCCGGCAAGCTCCACATGGGAAATGCCAAAGGCCTCCTCCTCCATTTCCTTTACCACCCGCTGCGAAAACAGCGCCATGACCGCTCCCTGTCCGGCACAGTTTCCCGTGTGCGTGATCCGCTCCGCGGGCACCTTCGGAAGCAGGCCCACCGCCAGAGCGCTCTGTATGTTGATATAGCTCCCAAAGGCTCCCGCAAGATAAATGTGTTCCAGGTCTTCCCCCCGTATTCCCTCTCTGTCAAGAAGAACCTCTATTCCCGCCCGAACCGCTCCCTTTGCCAGCTGAAGCTGCCGGATATCTCCCGCAGTCAAAAAGACAGGGTGCTCCGGGTTCGTGAGTAGTATTCTGTTTTCTCCCTCGTGCGCGTCAAGCCTTCTGCAGATCAGCTCCGGAGCTCCTCTTTTCCTGGCTTCTCCGGCATCAGGCAGATAGCCGCCCGCATCTATTACCCTTGCTTTTGCAAGGACTGCCAGGGCATCCACCAGACCGGAGCCGCAGATTCCCTTTGGGGGAGCGTCGCCGATCGTGCGGCAGAAAAGATCCTGTCTTGGAAAGCTTCCCGAAAGCGCGACACTCTCCACCGCACCGGGCACTGCGCCCATTCCCTGCCTTACGGCAGCCCCCTCCAGGGCGGGTCCTGCGGCTGTGGAACAGGCGTATATATTTTTTTGTCCTAACAGCAGAACCTCTCCGTTGGTTCCGATGTCCACCGCCAGTACATTGCTTCTCCCATCCTGATGCCTCACCCAGGTATACACAGCCAGAGCGTCCGCTCCCACATAGCCTTCTATGGATGGCAGCACCAGAACCTGCGCCCCGGCAAGGAACGAAAAGCCAAGCTCGCTTCCCCTTCTTTCCGCAGTACCCCTGTATTCCTTATGAAAAGGTGCCCCGGAAAGCCCTTCCAGGGAAAGGCCCAGAAGGATCTCGCACATGGCCGTGTTTCCCACCACGCTCACCCTGCTTACCGGAAGCTGCGTCATATCCCGGGCAAGCTCATCCATCTTTCTTACCAGAAGGTCCTGCAGGTGACGCGCGTTTTCCCGGCTTTTCCCGGCATATGCGATCCGGCTGATCACGTCGCTCCCGGCAGCTCTCTGTGGATTTACACTGCTGCGCACCGCAAGCTGCCTTCTCTCCTTCAGATCCCAGAGCATGGCCGCAATGGTGGTGGTTCCCACGTCAAAGGCAATGCCAAGGCCGGAAAGCCCCTCATCCTCCGGGAGGAAAAACCCTTCTCCCACTGTCTCCTTGCTCGTTTTTATTTTTACCGCCGGGCTCAGGCTGCAGCCGTCGCAGCTCTCTTTCCGGCATCCCATACATTTTTTATTTTTCATACAATCGCTTCCACAAGCTCCCTGTCTCCTGTTTGAACAGTACGCCCTCTGTTTTGTCCGTTTCGCCTCTATTTTATCATTCCCGCCCCGGGCTGTAAACAAAAGTTCAGAAAAGTATGGCGGTTCCATCCGTCAGATGATAAAATAGGTCATGACTTATGGGCTCAGCGAATCCTATTATATTAATATATGGAAAGGATAACATTATGTGGACAGCAGACGGTTGGAAGGACTATGAAGTGATAGATACCTCGGAAGGGGAAAAGCTGGAGCGTTGGGGAAAATACATTCTCCTTCGGCCCGACCCCCAGGTGATCTGGAAGACGCCAAAGGAGTGCAGGCAGTGGCAAAGGCCAAACGGTCATTATCACAGAAGCAGCAAGGGCGGCGGAGAATGGGAGTTCTTTGACCTTCCCCAGGAATGGAGCATCCGTTACCGGGATCTCACCTTCCGCCTAAAGCCCTTCAGCTTCAAGCACACCGGACTCTTTCCGGAACAGGCCGTTAACTGGGACTGGTTTTCCTCCCTCATCAAAAACGCAGAACGCTCCCTGAAAATCCTGAATCTGTTCGCCTACACCGGCGGTGCGACTCTTGCGGCCGCAAAAGCGGGAGCCTGCGTCACCCATGTGGACGCCTCCAAAGGCATGGTCACCTGGGCAAAGGAAAACGCCGCTTCCTCCGGCCTTTCGGATGCCCCCATCCGCTATCTGGTGGACGACTGCGTGAAATTTGTGGAGCGCGAGATCCGAAGGGGCAATACCTACGACGGCATTATCATGGACCCGCCCTCCTACGGGAGAGGGCCAAAGGGAGAAATCTGGAAGCTGGAGGATCATGTTTTTCCCTTTATCCAGCTGACCGCACAGCTCCTTGCAAAGGACGCACGGTTCTTTCTCATCAATTCCTACACCACGGGCCTGCAGAGCGCAGTGCTCTCCTATATGCTGAACACGGTGATCACCCCAAAGCTCGGAGGATGCGTGGAAGCGGACGAGATCGGCCTGCCCGTCTCCTCAAACGGATTGATCCTTCCCTGCGGCTCGTCCGGGCGCTGGATGCGCATACGCTGAAAGACCCCCTTGGTCCGCTGCGCCGGCCTCCAAAGAGAGCGTGCCTTAGCCGCGCATTTCCCCGGCAGAACGGATCACCTCATCCGCCCAATCCTCATACCAGGGCAGTCTCTTTTCCAGGAGGCTGCCTTTCGTGTAAACATACGGCACCCGTTCCGGAAAAAACCGGTACATCCTCACTCCGTAAAAAATCAGCATACCGGCCACCAGGGCTCCGAGAAGTGGCCAGAGCCCCGGAATCCTCATTCCCTTCCCATAGCGGAACCAGGCACAGTAAAGCATAAGGACGGCAACCGGAAAGGCCATGGGGTTCATCCCCGCAGCCTCCGTAATCCTCCCGCCTGCCAGATCCACAAAGGCCCTGGTAAGACCACAGCCCGCACAGGGAAACCCGGTGAGGGCGCGCATGGGACAAAACGGCACTCTCAAAAGCCTGGTGAAAACATAATAGAGCGCAAGTCCGATCAGCGCATACCGGTATTCCCAAAGATCCGTAATCAGACGCTCAGCGCTTCTTCTTAACTTTTCCATCGTCAAACTTTTTCAGAATCTTATCCAGATCGTCCATCTTGCCAATAACCATCAGATGCTCCCCGGCATCGAACTCGTGATCCGCCATGGGCATCAGGGTTGTGTTCTCTCCCTTCTTAAGGCCCAGAATGCTGATCCGGTATTTGGCCCGGAAATTCACCTCCTTGATGCTCTTTCCCACCCATTCCCCGGCTACCGGAATCTCAAAGATGGAATACTCGTCATTGAACTCTATATAGTCAAAGACGTGGTTCGCACTGTAACGGACCGCTGTTTTCTCCGCAATGTCACGGTCCGGATAGACCACCTCGTCCGCACCGTTGCGAAGCAGGAACTTGGCCTGAATATCCCTGGTGGCCTTGCTCACCACATATTTTGCCCCGTTTTCCTTAAGCAGCGAGGTGATTTCCAGACTGCTCTGAAAATTCGTCCCGATACACACAAAGCAGATGTCAAAGTTGCCAACCCCGATGCTCTTCAATACCTCCACATTGGTACAGTCCCCGATCTGGGCGCTGGTCACAATAGGCATCATAGCCTCCACATTGTCTTCCTTCACGTCGATGACCATCACCTCGTTTTTGCGCTCCACCATCTGCCTGCACAGATGCTGGCCGAACCTTCCAAGCCCTATTATTAATATGGATTTCATTTTGCAGTTACACTCCTTTCTGTTACACACGGCTCAGGCCGCCGGCCTAGCCAATCATAATCTTTTCCACCGGCAGCTGTACGGGAGCCACCTTTTTGCGCTCCGTAAAGGACAGGGCAAAGGACATGCTCCCGATTCTCCCGCAGTACATGAGAAGGATGATCACGATCCTGGATCCCATGCCCAGCTCCCTGGTAAGGCCGGTGGACATTCCCACGGTTCCGATTGCGGAAAACACCTCAAACATCACATCCTCCACGGGAAGGTAAGGCTGGAGATAGCAGATGAAAATCACTGCAGACACCGCCATCAGCGCACTGATCATCACCACGTTGCTGGCCTTTCGTATCACGTCGTCATCCATCCTCCTGTGAAAAATGTTGACTCCCTTGCTGGCCCGCAGATTGGACCAGACATAGATCAGAAGCACCATCATGGTCACGGTCTTCACGCCTCCCGCCGTGGAGCCGGGGCTTCCCCCTATAAACATGAGCACCATGGTAAGGAGCTTGGACGCTCCGGTAAGCGCTCCCGTGTCTATGGTGTTAAAACCTGCCGTCCTTGCCGTCACGGAGCTGAATGCGGATGCCAGTATGATGTCCTTACCGCCCATTCCCGCAAGAAGGTTATCCCTCTCAAAAATATAGTACAGGATGGTTCCTCCCGCAAGAAGCGCGGCCGTCATAAACAGCGCCATCTTGGTATGCAGGCTGTATTTCCGGAAGCGAAGCCTGTTTTTCCGCAGATCATCCCACACAAAAAAGCCGATTCCCCCGACCACCACAAGCGCCATCAGCACCACATTGATCAGAATGTCCCCGCAGAAGCTGACAAAGGAGGAATACTCCCCGGAATATCCGCCCATGAGGTCAATGCCCGCGTTGCAGAACGCGGAGACGGAATGAAAGATTCCGTAAAGGATTCCTCTTCCCGGACCAAAAAGAGGGACAAACCGTATGGCAAGGAGCGCCGCGCCGATGAGCTCGATCCAAGCCGTGTATTTGAGCACCATGCGCACCAGACGCACGATACCTCCCATCTGAAGCCCGTTCATGCTCTCCTGCAAAAGCCCTCTGGTCCGGAGGGAAATCCTTTTTCGAAGAGACATGGCAAGGAGCATTCCCATGGTCATAAAGCCCAGGCCTCCCACCTGTATCATCCCCAGAATAATGCAGTGCCCAAGGGCCGTCCAGTGTGTTCCCGTATCCACCACCACAAGCCCTGTCACGCAGGTTGAGGTCGTTGCCGTGAAAAGGGCCGTCAGAAGGTCTGTCTCACAGCCCTCTCTTGTGGCACCCGGCAGTAAGAGCAGCAGAGTGCCCGCTATAATGACAAGCAGATAACCCAGTGCGATGATACGCACATAAGTGAGCCTGCCCAGCAATTTTATACGCCGCATATCAGTACCCATACCTTTCTTAAAATCAATATCATTTTATTTTATATCAAACCCATGAGAAAATCTACCTTCCCGGAAGAAATCGGAAAAGAAGTATGGAAATTTTCCGACAGACATGTTAACATATCCAAAGAAAACAGCAAAGGAGCGCTAAATTATGTCTAAAATTATTTTGACCGGCGACAGACCCACAGGCCCTCTCCATATCGGGCACTATGCGGGATCCATCCGCAGAAGGGTGGAGCTGCAGAATTCCGGCGAATACGATAAAATCTACATTATGATCGCAGATGCCCAGGCTCTCACGGACAATGCGGAAAATCCCGAAAAGGTTCGTCAGAACATCATCGAGGTGGCACTGGACTATCTCTCCTGCGGCCTTGACCCCGAAAAGTCCACTCTGCTGATCCAGTCACAGATCCCGGAGCTGTGCGAATTGTCTTTTTATTATATGAATCTGGTCACAGTTTCCAGACTCCAGCGCAACCCCACGGTAAAATCCGAGATCCAGATGCGGAACTTCGAGGCCAGCATTCCCGTGGGCTTTTTCACCTATCCCATCAGCCAGGCAGCCGACATCACCGCCTTTGGGGCCACCACGGTTCCGGTCGGAGAGGATCAGCTTCCCATGATCGAACAGACCAAGGAGATCGTGCGCAAATTCAATTCGGTTTACGGTGATACCCTGGTGGAGCCGGACGCTCTTCTTTCCGCCAACAAATCCTGCCTGCGCCTTCCCGGCACGGACGGAAAGGCCAAGATGAGCAAATCCCTGCATAACTGCATTTATCTGTCCGATTCCGAGGAGGAGGTGCGCAAAAAGGTAATGTCCATGTTCACCGACCCCAATCATCTGCAGGTTTCCGATCCGGGAAAGGTGGAAGGGAATCCCGTCTTCATCTATCTGGAGGCCTTCTGCAGAGACGAGCTGTTTGCCGAGTACCTCCCGGAATATGCAAATCTGGAAGAATTGAAGGCCCACTATACAAGGGGCGGCCTTGGGGACGTGAAGGTGAAGAAATTCTTAAACAACGTGCTCCAGGAGGAGCTTGCCCCCATCCGCAGCCGCAGAAAGACCTGGGAGACGGATATTCCCGCTGTTTACGACATTCTGCGCAAAGGCAGCCTTGCGGCAAGGCAGGCCGCGGCAAAGACTCTTGCCGACGTGAAGGAGTCCATGAAGATCAACTATTTCGATGACAGAGCGCTGATTGACCAGCAGACTCTCAAATACCGGGAACAGAAGTAATCGTTCCGCCCGGCTTCACAAGACTGCAAAAAGCTGCACCTCCGGCTCTGTTCCATCTTCTGCCGGATGCGCAGCTTTTCAGTTTCCTGTCTGTACCTGCGGACAAATTCTGCCGCTACAGAAACCGTCTCTTGATTTCCTCGTATTTTTCCTGTGTGATCAGGGCATCCTGCTTCAGATCCTTAAAGGTGACGATATACGTCCACCTTCCGTAGGGCTCGATCTTCCTGATCTGGGAGACATTGATAATGTAGGATTTGTGGCTCCTCATAAACTGCTCCGGATCCAGCTTCTCCTCGATCTCTCCCAGGCCCGCAGAGGTTGTGAAGCTGTCCTTTGCGGTATAGATCACCGTGCTTCCCTCCTCCCTCTGAACCAGGATAATGTCCTTGATATCCACAAAGCTCATGCTCTCTCTGCCCTTAACCAGCAGCTTGTCCAGTCCCTTTTCATACTTTACGATTCTTTCTAAAGGCTCCGCCTCCTTCTGTCTTGCAAGATCCAGAATCCTCTGGAGCGTCTGATCCACCCTCTCCACGTTAAAGGGCTTTAACAGATAATCAAAGGCATACACCTCAAAGGCGTTGGACATGTATTCGGCATGGGCCGTGGCAAAAATGATCTTGGTCTTGGGATTGATATCCGCTATTATCCTGGCACAGTCAAGCCCGCTCGCTCCGCTGATTTCAATATCCAGAAACACCACGTCAGGCTTGGTTCTGTGGAACAGGGTGACGGCCTGCGTCAGGTTGTCCGTCTCCCCCACCACCTGAAATTCCTTATTCTTTTCTATTATCTTCCGAAGCAGGAGCCGGATCCCGCTCTCATCTTCTACCAGTAATACCTTCATTCTTTTTTCTTCTCCTGCATGCGGGCGGCCCCAGCACAACGCTCATAGCCATCGCCCTTTTCAGCTCCCGGGTGGAAAAGATCTCCGTATCCCTTCCCCCCTGGCCTGCCGCCATGGCCGGAGCATCCATCTGCTGCCCCCGGCTGTCTTGATCCGCATCGGATGAGGCTGCCGCCACGGTCTCTTCGTCCGCAGTCTCCGCCGCCACTTCTTCATCCTCCGCCGCGCATTCTTCACCGGTCTTTTCCGGCCCGCCGCTCTTTTTATGCTTCATCCAGTAACTGCCCTGCAGTGCTGTGAGCAGATTTGCGCCCGCAAAGCCTCCAAAGGACTGCTTCATCAGAAGGCCTGTGAAGTTAGGGGCCGCCATATTCTGAAGACTGATATTGAAACCCTTTTTACTCACCGTCATCCTCTCCGATCTTTTCCTGCCTTACCTCGCCGATCTTTTCACGCATAAGCGTATCCGCCTTGATATTCTGCAGGTCGTAATAATCCATCACGCTCATCTTTCCTTCCCGGAGCGCATGAGCCAGAGCCTTGGGAACCTCCGCCTCGGCCTCCACCACGTAAGCGCGCATTTCCTGCTCTTTTGCAACCGCCATGGCTCTTCTCTCCTCAGCCTTTGCCTGGGCGATATTCTTGTCAGCCTCAGCCTGAAGGCTCTGAAGCTGGGCACCGATATTGCGGCCAACGTCGATATCCGCCACGTCGATGGACAGGATCTCAAAAGCCGTTCCGGAATCCAGTCCCTTGCTCAGCACCAGCTTGGAGATATCGTCGGGATTTTCCAGAACCTCCTTGTGGGAAGCCGCAGAACCCACCGTGGTGACAATGCCCTCGCCGATTCTCGCAAGAACCGTCTCCTCGCCGGCACCGCCCACCAGTCTTTCCAGGTCGGCCCGCACCGTAACTCTGGCCTTGACCAGAAGCTCGATCCCGTCCTTGGCAACCGCAGACACGTTGGGAGTCTGTATTACCTTGGGATTTACGCTCATCCTCACCGCTTCCAGCACGTTTCTTCCCGCAAGGTCAATGGCCGCCGCCTTCTCAAAGGGAAGCTCGATCCCGGCTCTCTCCGCCGCAATCAGCGCATCCACCACACTGTCAATGTTTCCGCCTGCCAGATAGTGCGCCTCGAGCTGGTTCACGTTCACGCTAAGACCGGCCTTGGTGGCCTTGATCAGGGGCATCACGATCTTGGAGGGCACTACCCTTCGAAGACGCATACCAACGAGATTAAAGATACTCACCTTTACATTCGCCGCCAGGGATGAGATCCACAGCCCCACGGGCACAAACACAAAGAACAGAACGATCAGCAGACCGATCACACCTATTAATACAATTAAACCGATATTTTCCATTTCAGTTCCTCCTCACAATTTTGTATCCTACTTCTTTTCCCTGACAATCAGCTTTGATCCCTGAACCTTGTGAATGATAAGGGGCGTGCCTTTGTCTATGTAGGTTCCCTCGGACAGCACGTCAAGAACCACACCGTCAAAGTCTCCCATACCGCTTGGTCTCAGGTCTGTAGCCGCCGTTCCCTCTTTTCCCAGAAGATATTCCAGATCCTTGGAGCTGATATAGCCCTGATCCGTCTTCTGCTCCTCCTTTAAGATAATCGGTGACTTGAGCTTTCCCTTTGACAGGAGCCACAGCAGCACCGCAAACATGATGCCGAGAAGCGCCAGGACAATCAGGGTAATGATGATTCCTTCCTCCACACTGTCCGCCGCAAGCAGCACCCCGGCTACCAGGCAGATAATGCCGCTTATTCCCGGCAGGGAAAACCCGGGCACAACCATCTCAATTCCCAGAAGCACAAATCCCGCAATCAGCAAAGCGATTGCCACAATTGATAGTATCTCCACTTTTCTCCTCCTTTCGGGATTTTTTTAACAGTTCCTTTCTGTAATCAGAATATATCCCAAATCCGCCCGCTCCGAAAGAGATAATCCACCAAATATACATTCTGACCTCTCAACTGTCATGCCTCCTCCTGGGAAGACGGATTTCGAAGGTGGTCTTCGTCTCATCCGACCACAAAGCAATGTCGCCTCCGGCCTCCTTCACGATCTCCCGGACAATGTAAAGCCCCATCCCATGGCCCTCCTCCTTCTTGGAGGAGACACCCATTCGGAAAATCTCGGACTGCATATCCGCAGGAATGGCCGGCCCGTTGTTGCTGACCACAAAACGGTAGGATTCCGCATCCTCGGACATTTCCAGGATAATTTTCTTTTCCTCCTTCTCTTCCCCGGAGAGGACATAAATGCTGTTGTCAATGAGATTTGCAAGAATTTTGCACAGACTCCAGGGCTCTATGGGCAGGGCGGAGAGCTCCGACCTGATCTCCGGGTAAAAATCAATCCTCTCCCTCTCCGCCGCCTCCATCTTCACCTGCAAAAGAGCGTTTACCGCCGGCTGGGAGGTCCTGAGCGCCTTGCTGACCTTCATGATATCCTTGAAGACGGGAGCTAAATACTTCTTTGCCTCCCCATATTCCTCCAGCTCCATGAGGCCGTAGATCACCTGGAAATGGTTCAGATAATCGTGACGCTGAGCCCGGAGCTTTGCGTTAAGACGTTCCAGATTGTGAATGCTGTCCTCCAGATCATGGTTGGTATACCTCATGGCGAGATACAGCCCCACAATGGTGGCCACATTACACAGGAGCATTAAAGAAACTGCCAGATACAGGGTCAGGTTCACCCCCGTAAGTCTGGCAATTCCGATATATATCCATATGCTTATTCCGATCAAAAGCTGAATTCCGTTTATGATAATTAATGATACCGTTATTTTTTTCATAGACTCATCATGCTTCTTTCTTTTCCCTCCGCCCTCATGAGCCGGATCACGAACAGCGTGCTCACCGCAAGATTCACCGGCTTTTCCAAAAAGAGTGCGCCGCCGTGAAGCTCCACGATCTTCTTTGCGACCGCAAGCCCAAGCCCGGAGCCCTGTCTGTTGTTTCTGGAATCGTCTCCCACCATAAAGGGATCAAAAAGATTCTCCCGGATCTCCTCCGGAATCCCCACCCCGTTATCGCCGATTTCGATGCGGATACTCCTGTCTGTCTGCTGCAGGGTGAGATAGATTGTGGTGCCCCTGGGATTATGCTTGAGCGCATTGGAAAAAATATTGTCAAACACTCTGCGCAGCTGTATGCCGTCAAAGCTGTACCAAACCTCCCCGTCCGGAATCTCCGCCTCGATCTCAAAGCCCGTCAGGTCAATCTCGTCGTATTTGAACGCCAGGTATTCCCTGATAAACTCCGCAAGATCCTGCCGCTCCTTTACCAGACGGAATTCCGGATGCTCCAGCTTGCCGTAATCGTAAAAGGCGTTGATCATCTCCGTGAGATCCTCCGTCTTCGTAAAGATCGTGTTGAGGTAATGCTTCTGGGTTACGGGGCTGGTCAGGCCGTCCGCAACCGCTTTGGCATATCCCCGGATCACGGTGATGGGTGTCTTCAGATCATGGGAGATATCCGCCAGCATTTTCTGCTTTTCCATGATCAGCCTCTCCTTGGAATCCTCGCTCTCCCGCAGAAGTCCCGACATCCGGTTGAAGCTGTTGAAAATCGCCTCAAACTCCCTGGGCCCCTTATAGCTGATTTTCGTGTCCCGGTTTCCACCCGCAAGGGCAAGAATTCCCTCGTTCAGCATGTCAAGAGGCTCCTGAACCTTCCGCCTCATCCGTATGGTAAAAAATACCAATGTGAAAATATAAGAACAGATATATACGGGAATAAATATTTTCCACAGTGCGGACAGCCTTCTGTATTTCTGCCCGTCCATTTTTTTGATATGCATGACAAGAATGCGGCTTCCCTTTCCCTGCTCCTCGAACTCATATTTATAGACGGAATATTTCGCATCCGACGAAAGGGTGAGGAGCTCCAGCTCATGCCGGGTAAACTGCTGGTCCTTCCATATGGGGCTGCCCTGAATCACATGCAGCTCCTCATCCAGCACCATATAGGAGACATCCTCCCGGTAGCCCGTATCCGCCTCCGTCCTGACGCATCTTACCAGCGTATGCCTTGTTCCGTTTTCCGCCTCATACTCGGAGGCCTTATATGAATAGGGAGTATTATACACCGGTATTAAAGCAAGCTCCCTTGCGGTATAACCCTCCTCATCCCCCTCCCGGTCCGTGTAAATCAGATTGCCGTCGGGATCCAGGATCTCAAAGCTTCCCTGGGTGCCCAGAAGCTTTTTCAGGGTGAGATTCTCGTACTCCCCTCTCTCAAGCAGCTCGCCGCCGCCCAAAGGCCTGTTCACCCTGGGAGCCTGTATGATCGTCTTTTCCGCTAATACCCTTCCAAAATAGATGACCATCATCAGGGCAACCATGACCAGTGTATAGATGATATAATTTTTGATCAGGAGCACGTACAGGCTCCTGTCCCTTCCCTTAAAGCTTTTCAATTTTGTACCCTATGCCTCTGATATTTTTGATATATTTGGGCTCTCTGGGATTGTCCTCGATCTTATCCCTCAGATTAGATATGTGGACCATGAGCGTGTTGTCGTCATTCACATAGCTTTCCCCGCTGACCGCCTGATATATCTGCATTTTGGTAAATACCTTGCCCGGAGACTTCATGAAAAGCACCATCATTTTGTATTCCGTGGGCGTGATCGTGATCACGGCATCCCCCTTCCTTAAGGTGACCTCCTCCTCGTCCAGGGTAAGATCCCCCACCTTCAGGATATGGGACGCTTTTCCATCGCCTCCCTCCACCTGGCTTCCCAGACTGTAATATCTCCTGATATTGGATTTGATCCTGGCGATCAGCTCAAGAGGGTTAAAGGGCTTGGTCAGATAGTCGTCCGCCCCCAGATCCAGCCCCAGGATCTTGTCGCTGTCCAGATTTTTGGCCGACAAAATCACGATGGGAATGTTGCTTCCCTCCCTTATTTTCTTGATCAGATCATAGCCGTTCATCTTCGGGAGCATGATATCAACCACCGCAAGGTCGATCTTCTCCTTCAGAGTCGCCTCAAAGGCAAGCAGGCCGTCCCCGGCCAGAATCACCTCGTATCCTTCATTTTCCAGATATAATTTTATAAACTCCGCAATATCCCTGTCATCTTCCGCTACCAATATTTTGTATTTCATAATCTGCACTTTCTCTCCTTGTCCGTAACTTTTCAGCCTCTGCAGTGTTTCATCCTGATTAAAATACGTTTCACAGGGAACAAATATATGGTACTTTTTTCCCTTTAACTATTTTATCATAGCATACGATAACTCTTTGGTAAACCTTGTTATACCTATTACCATATTTTTATATGGAAAGATCATTACCGTTCCCCCGCAAAACAGACTGCCGGCTGCGAGGGAGCGGTAACATAAAAACAACGGCGGCAGAAAAACTGCCGCCTGTCTCATCTGATGATACCAGGGTCAAAAGCCCGAAGCACGGAATAATCCGCAGGCATCACCAATATCTTCTGTTCCGAATTTCCTGTCCGCCTACACGGTCGTATCTACCACCGCACCCTTGATGTCTTCCTCGAGAAGCTTCATCTTATTGACGATATCTTTAATCTCCTCCTGAATATCCGTCTTTACGCCGTCAAGCTGCAGGGTCTGCTCCGTGAGCTCCCCGATGGCCTCGGCAAGCTCCTCCTGATCCTCCTTCTTTTCCTTGATCTTTTCCAGCTTCTCTTCCAGTTCCTTCGCTTCCTCGGCCTTCTCCTGCGCCGCTTCCTTCTTCTCCTCCATCTCCTCGTCGATGTGGTCCTTTGCCTCATCTGCCAGCATACCCACGATCTCCTCGCTGGCCGCCTCCATGATCTCCTCCGCCTGCTTCTGCGCCTTCACCATGGGATCCTTTTTGAGACGTTCCAGACGTGTGGCCCGAATGATGGAATTTTCCATCTCGATCTCTTTTTTCATTTCATTTATCTGGTTTTCATAGTACTCGGCACCCTTTTTCATCTCAAGGGAGCGTTCCTGATATTCCGTAAGCCCCTGGGCTCTGATCTGTTCGATCCGCTCTCCCTCTTCCTTGGTAAGGGACACCTGCTTCCAGGGAGTCTTCGCATCCATTTCCTTTGCAAGAAGCTCAAGATCCCGCTGCTCCTGGCTGTCTGCCTCCACGCCGCAGGATTCCCGCAACGCTTCCCGCTGTTCCTCTATCTCCCTGACGGAGCCCCTCGCCTGTCTGATCTCGCCCCGAAGCTGCAAAATCCTGTTCCTGCGCCCCTCGATATCGTCGTCTATTTTTTTATCACCCGCCCAGGTATCTCCCACGATCTTCATCGCCTGCTCCCTGGCCTGCTGCCGCTTCTGTGCGATAGGATCAAATTTCTGATTCAGTCCGCCCGCAAAAATATTTTTGTTGCCTGTCCTGTCCTGCTCCGCCTTTCCATGTCTCTGGCTCCGGCTGGCATCCCCCATAAAAATCGTCGTATTCTGTACCTTCATAGCTCCATCTCCTTTATGACAAGATAATCCGTTATCTTCACCTCGTATATCGGCAGTTTTGCGGCATATCCTAACCAAAATGTTATAAATAGGACAATTTATGTAATAAGCCTCTCATCATATCCGGCCTCGATCGCTTTAATCCTGTCATACAGCTGCCTGTTTACAGGCGCCTCCATGCCGTATTCGTCAGCCTTGCGGAGCACGGTTCCGGAGAAAAACTCCACCTCCGAGTACCGGCGGGCAATGCCGTCCTGACGCATGGAGGGCATTCCATCCGGGTTCAGGGAATCCACCAGCTCCACATAAGCTTCCAGATCCTCCCTTGTCACTCCCGTTCCTGCCAGGTCCGAGAGCCGCCTTACCTCCTCCATGGCCGCCAGCATCATATCTCTGGCCTCGCCAGGCTTCTGAATGGTTCCATAGGTTCCCTCCGTCACCATGACCACCTGATTAACCCCCACATTCAGCATCCATTTTCCCCAGAGCCGGTGAAGAATATCCTCCTCCGTTACGAAGGGAATCCCCGCCGCTTTCAGAATCTCCCCGGCCCGTTGCAGACAGGGCTTCTTTCCGGCATCCGGCGTTCCGATCCTGAGCTCTCCCTTGTGGGAATAGGTCAGGGCGTTCCCCAGCTTTACCGCGTCCATTCCCTGTGCGATACAGTGGATCACGCAGCCCTTTTTCATCCTCTGTTCCAGGATCTCCTCGCTGCTGATTCCGTTGAGGAGAGAAAGAATAGTCGTTTCCTCCCCCACGGCCTCCCCGGCCAGCTCCAAAGCCCCGTCAAGATCCGGTCCCTTCACCGCAAAGATCACAAGATCGGATTCCTGCGCCCTGCCGCTCATCTGAAAGTCACATGACTCCCCATTGCAGGTTACTCCCCGTCTGCGGTATCTGGCGATGCGTTCCTCATCCGCAAGAAAGGTGACAGCCTCTTTTCGTTTTGTCTTCGCTTCATTTCATTTCCTCCCTGTCCCTGGCCAGACTTGTCTTCACCGCAGCAGTCACCGCGTCAATCACCAACGCCAGCATGATCATCCCCCACAGAAGGAGCTGTATATTCATGAACATGGCCCTGACGACCTCATTTCGCTGCGTATATCCAAGAATAGCCTCTATCATTTCCATGTTTACCAGATCATGCCCCAGAAGCCACCAGGTCACACAGACAGCGGAAACCAGGTCGCAGGCAATGGTGGTGAGCATGACTCTCCCGGTGTATCTGCCATCCATCAGCTTTACGGCCTCTCCTATGATGCCGCAAAGTCCGAAGAGAACAATGAGATACCATGTGTCTCTTACCGCCTGAACATAAAAGACCGGGAATACTTCTCCCTGTTCTGTTATAGCGCAGAAAATCTGGGGACAGCACAGAAGTATCAGGACGAACACCACGGAAATCACAATTCCGAAGATCGACTCACTTTTGGAAATCCGGTCCTTCTTCTCAGGCACCGGCGGCAAATTATCCAGTCCCATACTGCCGTCGAGAGGAATCTCCTTGTGATGGAAATAGGCAAACAGGGCTGTGACAAACGCAAAGGCCGCAACGGCTCCGGAAAACATCATGCCGATCCACTTGAACACCTCAAAAAACCAATAGATCTCTCTTTCCCCCGCCATCACCGAAAGAGCAAACGCCAGCGTTGTTCCGATCAGCGTACATATCATCACAATCCGCAGCACATACAGATATGTGGAATAATAGGGCGGCCCTATCAGACATTTCTTTCCGTCACCGCTGTACTGCTCATAGAGCTCCGACGCAGTTCCAAGCTCCGTGAGCACCACCCGCACATCCTTCTCCGCAGGCGGCATCTGGCCGCATCTCTCTTCCAGCATATCCGCAATCAGGGTGTTCAGTTCCTTTGCCACATCCTCTCTTGATTTGCGGGGCAGATGCCTGGTCACCGCATATACATATCTTTTTATCAGTTCACTGTACATTTAATCCTCCCCTCCGTCCTCAAGCAGACTGTCTACCTTTCCGGAAAATGTCCTCCAGTTCTCTCTTGCCTTTTTCAGCACAATCCTTCCGTCCTCCGTGATGGAATAATATTTCCTGGGCTTCGTCTCTCCGGTATCCCACTCGCTCATCAAAAGCCCCTGAGATTCCAACCTTCTCATCAGCGGATAAAGCGTGTTCGCCTCTATGGGAATGTCGTGCTCCTTCAGCTCCTTCACCAGATTGTATCCATACTTAGGCTTTTGCAGCTGATTCAGTACCAGAAGGATCAGCGTTCCCCGCCGCAGCTCCAGGATCAGACCCGATATGATCTCATCATGATCCATGTATTTACCTCCATGTTATTCATAGTCGCACACCAGTGTTGCCTTTATAATACTGTGTATCGCACATTATGTCAAGAAAAAAATTACCGGTCCGCCGCGAAGCGGACCGATAATCCTTACTCTCTCTCCATGCAGGTAACATGTACGATATCCCCCGGCTGTTTTCCCAGCTGTTTCCGGATATCCTTCCTGATGCCGATAATATGTCCCGGCGTTCCCATACTCACCAGGCTTCCGTCATAGGGCACCTTGTCAAACTCCACATGCACCTTCACCCTTCCCTTTCCGAATTCTTTCCTGACATCAAAAGGAAATTCGATATAGGCACCGTCTATATCCGGCACTTTATGGATCACCGCATCAAATTCATATACCTTTTTCTGTTCCATCCATTCCCCTCACTTCATCCTACTGCGGCATATCCGGCATGCTCTGTTCGGTCGTATTGTGATAACGAAGATTCAAAAAGCCCTGATAATCCTTTCTGAACAGACTCATGAGTTCGTCCGTGTAGCCCACCACCGCGGTTGGCATGTTCTCGTACATATACTGCAGAATTTCACCGGCCTTCTCCTCGCCCGGCATATTTATGTGGCGTACCTTCTTTTCATTCAGCAGATATATCAGCAGTTCATACGTGGTTCCCGTCTTGATCCCGTTGGTTCTGTGCGTGGTGCTCTGCTGATAAGCCCATACAATCTTATCGTTGGATATTATATGTGTCTTCCGTCCCCCCATATAGAAGGTAAGCCTGCGTCCGATACGCAGATTGTCCTTTTTGATCATGACTCTGGCGCTTCCATATTCCGACTCCAGCTCCATCTCACTCATTCCAAGAGCCGCGGCCTCCTTCTTGAACGCCTTCATATCCCCTCCCAGGAGAGAATAGATCATGATAATGATTCCGACAAAAATCAATGCCGCACCGATACCAAAGATCACGTAGGCGGAGGTCGCAGCACCGCCCGTCAGAGCGCCCACGCTGATATAGTAGGGCAGCGTGTACTCCTCGATCTCCTCATCCGTCCAGTCGGATTCCTCGAAATATTCCTTAAAATATTGATATTCCTGGGACGACATCTTATTGACCGCACCGGTAAAATGAATCGTGTCCGACATCTCGTAATTATAAGTGGCTTCCGCCATCCGATCCATCTGTCCGCCGTAGGAGGCCGGAACCTTGATTCCCATATACCTGTAATCCTCGCTGTCGTCGTCCCCTGTCCAGATCACATAGTAAATATCCGTAGTTCTTGTAACATTTGTCTTCGTATTTTTGGAGTATTCCTCCATATATGCTCCGAAGTTCGTGTTGATGGAGGCCTCCACGATCAGGTCTCCGTTTATCTCATCCGGCAAAAGCGTCTCAAATTTGACGTGACCCCTAAGCAGCGACTTCATGTTTGAAAATTCAGCCGCAACCAGCACGCCTCCGGCAACCACAAAAATAAGCATCAGTGGAATCGCCCTCATAATACTTTTTTTCTTCAATTCTGCTAACATACTCTTATCCCCCATGTATATGATATTTTTCATGTTTTCAGGATTGTGAGAGCACAAAGTGCGAAACAATCCGCAGGCATCAGGGAGCAAAATACCTTTTGCCCACAACATTTTTTTAACAGTATATCACACATTAGCCGAACTGGCAATTTGCTGTTTACGCCTGAATCTCTCTATAACAGACCGGAATCCTCGATGCATTTTCCCGCAAGGGACAGGAAAAACTCCATATCCTCCTCGGGAACCTCAAAATAAAAGGTCAGAAACTCCTCTGACAGGGCTATATTTTTGATCTGTGGCATTACCACCATCTTTACCACGTCCGTGCCTTCGTAGACGGTGATGGTAAACGTTTTTTCCATCTCTCCATTGTTTATGAGCGCCGCCGGCTCCTTCATTGCTGCGATCGTAAAAAGAGGCTCCCGGCCTTCCAGGTCTTTGCCCGTCGGATCCACATCAGAAGAAATGCCCGCCTCCTGTCCCCATCCGCCCGCTTCAAACCGGGCCACGGCTTCCTCGTCCTCCACCGTGTTTATCAGCGTGGTTCCATCCTCCTCATAGACCTCCAGTCTGGCGGTATGAAGCGTCTCTTTTTCCTCAAAATTCCTGCAGCCGCCCAGACACGCGGCAATCCCGAGCATTGCCAGTAAAAGTATTGTTTTACTAATTTTCAATTTTATTCCTCCCCTCCACAATCAGCTTGCACACGGTGACCAGCAGCACACAGAATAATACCAGAATTGGCATTGCCGGCCTCCAGGCATTTGTCACGTATCCAATCAGTACCAGGAGAGCCGTCACCGGAATCGCCCCGTAGAGCCAGGTGTATTTTCCTCCCCTTCTCGTCTTGGGCGTTCCCCGAAGCAGCATATTTTCCGCATAAAGGTTCATGCCTGCCAGAATAAAGAGGCCGGACCATGATGCCAGAAAAATCTGATCTGCGGCATTTCCCATCCAACGCCCGAAGCGGTTCGACACAAGATCCGCAAGCTCCGGGCCAAAGAGCATAAGGGCGGTGCCCGCAATAAACATCACCGCATATTTCCTGCGGTTTCTCTCACTTTTCTCCCGAAATTCCCGGATCACGCCCTCGTCGAATAAGAGCTGCCTTGACCCGATCTCCCGGTATTTCCTGGGTTTTAGTCCGTTCCATATCAGAATGGCGATTCCGGATAAAAAGACCGCATTGTAAAGCAGAATGGATATTCTGCCGGGAGAAAGAAAGCAGTCCACAAGATCCGAAAGTGTGATCAGGACGACACCCGCCGCAATCCTTCCCGCCGACTGCTGTTTATAGGATAAAAATCCCTCAATCATTTCCTTGCTGACATAGTATCCCGTACTCGTTCCTTCCCTCTCCTCCTCCTGTCCTTCCTTGAGCAGGTAATCCAGGGATACTCCAAAAATATTGCTGATCTGCACCAGCTTATCCACCTCCGGGATCCCTTTGTCATTGGCCCACTTCCCCACAGCCTGCCGGGATACGTCCAGAAGCTCCGCCAGATTTTCCTGCGTCATGTCCTTCTCCTTTAGCAAAGCCTTAAGTTTCTGTCCAAAAGTCATCATAACATCCTCCTTGTGATTATTTTATCACTTATCCTAAAGGAAGTCACATTTTATGACCACCCACCGACAGTTGCATCCTGTCAACTTTGCGTTTCAGAACGCCAAAAACCGCCGCAGAGCCCTTTTTCCAGGCCCCGCCGCGGTTTTTCATACATGCCTTTGCCTTTTACCTGCGCACCCATTTGCCGAAAAGCGTCTTTTTATATTTGAGCAGTTCCTCTTTCGCTTCCTTATAATCGCCTGCCTTTAGCAGATACTCCACGCCCTTTTTGATATCCGCCGGCACGCCGAGCCCCTGCCCGTAGATCACGCCCAGCATATAGAATACCTCCCTGTTGTTCCAGTTCACCTTTTCCAGAAATTCCCTGGCCTTTCCGTAATCCTGCTGCGTACCATGGCCCCGGAAATAACAGTATCCAAGATAACAGACCGCAAAGGTGGTGTTGTGGTCATAGCCGTATTTCATAAGCTGAAAAGCCTTGGCATAGTCCTTTTCCACGCCCGTCCCGTCATAATAAAGAGCGCCCAGACGGTTGGCGCAGCCGATGCGGTTGCCGCTGTCCTTTTTCTGAGTCAGTCCCTTTTCGTAACACCTGGCCGCATAGGCCTCGTCCTTGGCCACGCCCTGTCCCAGCTCATAGGCCCGGCCGATCCGGAACCAGCATTCCAGCTGGCCGCCCTCCGCTCCCAGCTTATACCAGTGCAGCGCTTCCTCATATTTCTTCTGCTCTTCCAGATCCTGCCCATACATCCACTGATGTATGGGATAGCCCATCTGCGCACCGGTCAGAAACAGATCTTTGGCCAGCTCCGGGCGGGGCGCTATGATGTCCTCGTCCCCCTCGGAGTAAAAATGGTTCAGATTATTTGCCGCAAAATACATGCCGCCGCGGAACGCCTTCCAGAACCAGTCCTCGCACTGGGAAATATTCATTCTCAAATATTCCTTATACTCCTTCTCATTGGAAAAGGCATCCCGCCCTTTTCCCTGAATCCGCAGGAAATCCCACCAGAAATAGGAATTCGCCACCGTATACTGGCAGAAGGCATCCCCTCTTTGCGCCTTTTCCAGCACACTGTCAAAGGCCTCCTGCAGGCTGGAAAAGGGCATCTTCTTTTCCAGGGAGGGAGTAAGCTCCCCTGTACGCAGAGCCACCAGCACGCCGATCCCGCTTCCCTGCTCCACGGCTCTGTGGATCAGCATTACCGCCCTGTCGTCGTCCTCCGGAAAGTCATGACCGCTCCATACATACTGATTTCCGCAGTAACACCTGGCCAGAATACAGGACGCATCCCCGTCCCCCGCATCGGAAGCCCGCTGCAAAAGCATAAAGCCCTCCGCTCCCTTACCGGCGCGCAGATCATAATAAATGTATGTAAGCGCCTGCTCCACCTCATCACTAAAACAGTTTCCCATAGCCTTCCTCCTACCTCTTTTTAAAATCTTTCTGCGCCTGTCTGGTGTAATCCTTCCATTGCTTCCAGTCAGGCCGGAACTTACCTTGGGCAAATTCCATAAGCCAGGCCGCCGCCTGTCTGTGGGTGCACAGGTTCCTGAAATAACGAAGCTGATCCGGATCGGCTCTTGTGACAAAAATACGGCATCGGCCGTCCGACTTGTCGCCGCCCTGGATCCGCATCCACAGATAGCCCCCAGGCAAGGTCAGGTCAACCGACTGATAGCTCCCGTCCTGCAGCCCCTGGGCCGCCACCTCCACATCCTCTATCGTGAATCTCTCATGACTCTGAAACACTCCGAGAGGCGTCATAAGTCCCAAGTGCGGAGGCGGAAGCTCCCGCCTTTTCTCCTGCTGCCTTTCTGCGAAGAGCGGGGCCGCCTCCCACTCTCCAAGCTCCGGCACCTCTCCCAAAAGCCAGGCATTCAGGATACGTTCCGCCGTGCGCACATCCGTCAGAAGCGCTCTCCCATACTGCTGCTTTTCCCCCGCGCCTGCGGAAGTCATCTTAAGCAGCAGCTCGGCCTCTCCCAGCTCTTCCAGCTCCTGGTCCTCAGGCTCCTCCATATCCTCATAGAAGGCTGCAAAACACTCCATCCCCATAAAACGGCAGCCGTTTTTTTCTATGGGCCGTCCAAGCGAAAGGGAAAAGACCCCCTCCCCTTCTTTCAGACATTGGAGCATTGCCTCCCGGATTCTCTCCGGAGTCACTCTGGAGGTCACGCTGCCGTCCGGACAGGTCAAAGTCACATTCTGGTCTGCGGCCGCACTTCCCGCCTGAAACGCCGCCGTCTCCCGCTTGCCTTGTCTTACCCGGTATTCCCGCAGCATGTTCTCCCACTCCATGTCCGTCTTCTGGCACCAGGATGCGTACTCGCTGTAAGGCCTTCGCAGGGCGTCCGGCGCCCGCAGAGAAATACAATCAAGGAGCGGTGCCAGCTCTCTGGGATTTCGCAGCGTCGTGATCTGGCACTGTCTGCGGTCATCCAGTATGTAGAGCTCCACGATCCGGGAGGTATTCACTCTCTCCCCGGAGCTGTGGGTTTTAATCTCATCTCTGCCAAAGAATACCCGGACTCTGGGCAGATAGCTGGCCTCATCACCCAGCACCCACTCCTTTCCCACCGCCACCTTGTCGAACCACTGACCATTCTCCCTGATATCCTGGTCCACCATGGCAAACAGCTCCCTTACCCCGGGTGCCGAATCCGGATAGGGAAGCTGGGAACGTATGGACCGGGCCAGGGCGCTCTTCTCCGGCCAGAAGGCATCCCGAAATGCCGTAAAAGCCGTCCAGATACCGGATACGGTAAGGAAGAGAGCGCCCAGGCAGCCGATCACCAGCTTTACATACTCCATATAGTCCCAGGCGGATTTATCCTCTCCTATCAGAACCCAGCCATATACGCCTGCCGACACTCCCAGAAAGAGCAGCAAAAGAGCCAGCCATAATGACAGCAGTTTTCCTCTCGTTATCTCCAAGCAGTAGCTCCTGCCCGGCACCGTCCTTGTTTTTCCATCTGCGCTTTCCAAGCTCGTATCCTCCTGCGATTATGCTGTTTTTATTCTATCACAGGTTCGGCTGCTATGCAAAAATTATATCAGACCGTTTTCTTCTTAATCGGGAACAGAAGATCCAATTGAATATTCTCTCTCGTCCCCTCCACAACATTGGTGTAAATGTTCAGCTCCTCCTCCAGCAAGCCGTCCATGCCTCTGGGCTCCCGCCAGTCGCCCTCGTACTCCTCGCTTTCAAGAACCTGCCTGATAAAGCCCTCCCACTCATGGAAATCACCCATCTTAATGCAGTGGGCCGCATACAGCCCTCCGTCAAAATGCTTTTTCTTAAGGGGAGCCTCCACCTCCATGTCCTCAGGTATTGTGGCCCAGAATTCATAGCCGTACTCTTTCTGCCCCTCGGAAGGCGAAGGATTGTTAAAGCCATACAGCCTGAAATCCGGCTTGATCCCGGCAAGCCCTGTCTTCCTGATAAATTCAAGAATCATCTCCCCTGCAGAATCCTCGGGATTTTCCCCCACATACTGATAGGACGCAACCTCTGCAGGCGGCAGATACACGATCCTGATCTCCATCTTCTTCTCCATGACCCTCTCGGCCTTTGTTAAATCTTCCATAGAATATCCCTCCTTCAGATTTGTCTTCGGGGGCTCCAGAACATGGATGATATCCATAAGCTCACCGTCTTCCAGCAGATCGAGACGCACCTTCTTTTTCAGGTTCTCGTCAAGCTTCTGCGCCATCTTCTCCAGCACGTCCCGCATGAGCGAGAGGGCGGCGATCTCCTCGCTGATCTGCCGCAGGTTTTCCTGCGTGATCTCAAGAGTTCTCACCTGCTCCGCATCATTCAGAATTTCCGAAATCTGCTTCACCGGGATTCTCAGTCTGCGAAGAACCAATATCTGCCGCAGACGTTTGACCGCCTCCCCGTCATACACCCGATAGGAATAGTCCTGCATTCGACGGCTGCAGATAAGCCCTTCCTTCTCGTAATAGCGCAGCATTCTGGTGGAAATATGAAATTGCTTTGATACCTGACTTATGGTAAGAAATTCCATCCATCCTTCACCTCCTCATATGTTTCATTTTAAGGTGCGACACGGTGTCAGAGTCAACAGAATTTTTCCGGCTGTATGGTTGGCGTTCCGACACCGGCAGCCGATTCTATAAAATAGGCCCAGTCTCTCACCTTTTTCGACATTTTTCATAAAATAATCATAAAACAAATCAAAGGAACTCTATCCATGTATCTAATTTTTGGTATCTTTTTTGCGGTCGTCCTGCTCTTTTTCTTCCTGAACCACTGGCGCAGGAAAAAGATTATCCGAAAAGTCTGTTCTATGTGCATGAATGAAAAATGCGAGATTCTGGACGAATTGATCAGTCCCTTCGGCTATCATTATGTCCCCTCTCAGGATATCTTCACCTCATGCCTTAACGCATGGCAGAGGGAATTCGGATACTGCGCCCTTTTTGACAGGGCGGCACCTCATTTCAATATGGTCTTTGACTGCCTGCCGGTCTATTTCGACTACCGCGGCAGAACATGGCTCATTGAATTCTGGAAGGGCCAGTACGGGATTAATACGGGCTGTGAAATCGGCGTGTACTACGCTGACCGGATTATCGGACGCAGCGAACTGCCCCGCACCCTCTTTCAGTGTGTGGATAACGAGGATATGGCGGGCCTTTCCCTTATCCTCACCAAAAATGAACAGGTGATCGCACAGTTCAGCGCCAGACACTGGTGGCTGACAGCCTTTAAGATGGGATGCTTCTCCAAGCCGGAGTGTCTTTCCCTCCGTGCCAGCGTCACTATGCATAACCGGGAAATGACCGAGGCCTTTGTAAACGGTCTTTTAAATGCCGGGTACTGCCGCAATGAGATCAGCATATGCCGCAACACTGTCACATTTGACTTTGACAGATCGCCCAAAGTCCGCAGCCTGCTCCGCAGGATACGGATACGGATCGCCCAGTGGTGCAATCGTTTCTGGTGCCGGATCTATCTGTTCGTCACGAGGCCCTTCTGTCTGTCTGCGGACCGGATCCTGTATCTGTACTACTACCTTCCCTTTGCTTTTCGCAAAACCCTTCGCATCCGGAGGTACAAAAAACGGGGAGGAAAAAGATGAGCTGCCAGAACCGGCTGAACAAAACCTTTGAGGGAGCTGCCAGGCTCCCTCTGAACAGCCGGACCAAATACGTCCTGATCAGCGACTGCCACAGGGGCATCGGCACGTCAAACGACAATTTTCTCAAAAATCAGAATCTCTATTTTGCGGCCCTGAAGCACTACTACCGGACAGGGTACACCTATATTGAGCTGGGTGACGGGGATGAGCTGTGGGAAAACCGAAGTATGGAACAGATCATCGAAGCTCACGGAAATGTTTTCTGGCTCCTGTCCCTTTTCCAGGCCCAGGGGCGTTTGTATATGTTGTACGGAAACCATGACATGGTCAAAAAGAACAGCCGCTATGCGGGAAAAATCTACGGCACGTATCCCCGCTGCTGCGGAAACAATCCCCATCTGGAAAACCAGCCGCTTTTGCCCGGTCTGAAATTCCACTCCGGAATCATACTGGAAAACACGGTCCTTCCGGCTTCCATGGATATTTACCTCACCCACGGTCATCAGGCCGACCTGTTCAATTCCACCTTCTGGCGTTTTACCCGCTTTCTCGTGCGGTATCTGTGGAAACCGCTGGAGCGGTACGGCGTTCTGGATCCCACCAGCGCCGCCAAAAATTACACCCGCAAGCATAAGACGGAGCAGCGCCTTCACGACTGGGCCCTCAAGGAGAACCACATTCTGATCACGGGACACACGCACCGCCCCGCACTCTCCGCCGAGGATCCTCACTACTACAACAGCGGCAGCTGTGTACATCCCCGCTGTATTACCTGCCTGGAGATCGAGCGCATGCACATCCAGCTGGTAAAATGGACTCTTGCCACCCGGCCCGACATGAGCCTGTATGTAAACCGGGAAACAATCGCCGGCCCCATCCCTCTGTTTTCCGCACCGAACCCGAAGGTGAAAAATTGACATTTGAGGGCAATCCCCCTATACTGAAAAGAAAAAGAGGTGCCAAATGGAGGAATTGCTGATCGCCCTGTGCGAAGATGATGCCGATGAACAAAAGAAACTGATTTCCCTGATTCAATCCGGCTGCGTGCCTGCAAAAACCACAGTTTTCGACAGCGGGGAGGCCCTCCTTGGAAATAATCCCTCCGGGTGTTTTGACCTGGTTCTCATGGATATTTATATGGACGGCATCTCCGGTGTGGAAGCCGCACGCCGCATCCGCAATATTGATCCCGAAATCCCTGTCGCCTTTGTCACCACAAGTAAGGAGCACGCCCTGGACGGCTACCGCCTGAACGTGAACCGGTATCTGGAAAAGCCGGTGTCCCAGAAAGCCATGGATGATGTCCTGCTTTTTGCCCTTGACCGGAGGGATAATCCGCCCGGAATCACAATTCTTGTCCAGGGAAAGCCCTTGAACCTTCCGGCTCGCCGGCTGCTCTATGTGGAGCAGAAGGCGCATTACCTGACGTTTCATCTTCTGGACAACAAGACAATTCAGACCAAGGGAAAGCTGGACGAGCTCATGCCGCAATTTGAAGCCTTTCCGTTTTTCCGCTGCCACAAGAGCTACCTTGCCAATCTCGCCTTTGTGACGGGCATTGACCGCGAACTCATGGTGTTCCATATGCGAGGTGGAGAAAAGGTCTATATCCGCCGGGAAAATTTCAAAAAAGCCAGGGAGGCCTGGGAGCTGTTTTTGTTTGATGAGGCCAGAAAGGGAATCGATTATGAATAAGAAAGACCGTATCCTGCATCTTTTTTTGCCCATTACACTTGCGGTTCTTTTTGCGCTTATGGCCGGTGCGGTCGTCTTTCCACGCCCCCAAAAGCAGGAGCGCAGGCCGGATGTGCAGATCATCTCGGATTGGGACATGGAGGGACAGGCCCTCTGCCTGCCCTGTGGCATCCGGGGTCTTGGTGCCCGCTCCCGCATCACGCTTTGCACCACGATTTTTCCAGAGGACGGGGACCATCTCTATCTGAAATCCGTCTACACCGCCGTGAAGGTATATGCGGACGGCGAGCTTATTTACCAATACGGGGAGCCCGGAAGCTACCCCGCTTTTTTGCTTGACCCGCCCACCAGGGTCGCCCTTTTTCCCTTGCCGGAAAACGGCGGCGGCAAGGTCACTCTCCAGATGGAATATCTCGCGCCTTCCCAGAGAAATACCGCCATGCTCCATCCGCCTCTTATGGGATCCTCCGGCGACCTGTACGCTCATCTTTTTTCCAGGATGGGATTTTCTCTCTTTTTCTCCATCGTGCTGATCGCCCTGGGAATGATTCTGTGTCTGATCGCCTTTGTCCTCACACGGTTTGAAAAGAGCGGGATTGCCTTTTTCTGGCTGGGGCTTTTCTCCCTTTGCACCGGGATCTGGGTGCTCGGAGAATGCAATCTGACCGGTCTGTTTATCCCAAATCCATCGCTTTTATATGTGATGGCCTTTCTGGGTCTGTTCATCATGGCAGTTCCCATGATGAAATTCGGCCTGGTCGTGCTTCGCCTTTCCCCCTCACATCCCCTTCATCACATGTGCCTTACCATGGAGCTGGTTCTTGGCCTGACCGTGTTGCTGCAGCTTTCCGGAATCGTTTCCCTCTCGAAAAGCATGTATCTGTTCCATGTCCTGACGCCCCTTGCCTTCTGTCTGTTCGCAGGCAGCATTATCCGGGAAATCGTCAGGAATCAGAACCCCCTGGCCCGCAAATTTTTCCTGCCGGTTGCCATCATCGCCCTGTTTTCCCTTCTGGAGGTGGGTAATTATTATCTGTTCCATCTGGAGGTTCAGAAGTCCTTTTTCTTCCAGATCGGCGTGCTGTTCTTTCTTCTTATCATGAGCGCACTGTGCGGATATTTTATAAGAGACACCTTTGCTCTGCGAAGCCGCAACCGTCAGCTTTCCTATGAGCTCTCCCTGATAGAGAAGCAGGTGGAGGTGCAGAGGCAAAGACATCAGCTGCTGTCCGCTGCCACCGCGCAGATCCGGCAGCAGCGTCATGATCTTAAGCATCATTTTGCAGTTATTCGAAGCTATCTGAACAACCGGGAGGATACGAAGCTCTCTCTCTATCTGGACCACCTCTGCGCCAACATTCCCGAGGAACCCTTTCCGGCTCTGTGTGAAAACGAGGCGGTAAACGCCGTAGCTCTTCACTATCTGTCCATGGCCAGGGAAGCCGGCATCTCCGCCTGCCATATCCGCCTGGATATCCCAAGGGATACCGGATGCGTTGTGGAGAGCGACCTTTGCGTCATCATCGGAAATCTTCTGGAGAACGCCGTCGATTCCTGCCGTGCCGTGGAGGATCCCTTTATCCGGATGCAGAGCCGCCTGGCGGGAGGAATCCTCACCATCACCATGGATAACAGCTGTCTTATCAAGGATACCTCTCCCGGCCAGGCCTTTCCCTCCACAAAACCCTCAGGCGGAACCGGCCTTGCGTCCATTCGCTCCGTTGCCGGAAAATATAAAGGCGGCTTCCGCTTTGAGGTCAGAGATCACGTTTTCCTCTCCTCTGTCTATCTGCGCTGGTCCGAATAGCCTTTATTTCAAAACTTTTTCTTCCGTTTAATCCTGCGGCCGGCAGGCGACACCGTAGATTCCCAGCCTTCCGTCCTCAAGCATCACCGCTTTTCTCTTCTCATCGTAGGCGGATTCCTTTATCCATCCCGCTTTTCCCCTTTGATCCACAAAAACTCCGCGCAGATTTTCCACAGGCTCCGTCTCCGGCCCTGTGTAGCCGAGCCCGAGAAGAACTGTCGCACCCTCTAAGTCGGTCAGAACCGTCTCCTCTTGTCCCTGCACAAGAACCAGGGTGATCTCATAAGCAGGATGATCCCAGATGACTGCCTGCGCCGTTGCCGGAAGTTCGGCCTTTTCCAGCCTGTGGATGCGCAGAACCAGGTATCCTTCCCCGCTCCTTGTATCCAGGCTCTCAAGGAGCTCTCTGTCAAATCCCATAACAATCAAGTTGTTTACCGTAATCCGAAAGCTGCCGGCATTGCACTTGATCAGTTCGTCCAGGGCCTGTGCTTCAATCGTGACCTCGCAGCTTTTCTGTGCCACCCCCGCCGCAACGGAAAGGGAAACCGCCAGTATCTGCGCCTCCGGCTTCGCCCGCCTTATGGCCTTATCCACCGCCGTCCTGTTGATTACCGCATTGCCCTTCTTATCCACCGCCACAGCTTCTGCCGTTCTTACCGCAGGTGCCTGTACCGTCACTGATGAAGCGGATCCGGTCTCTGTGTTCCCGCTATCCTGCGTCCTTTCCTCTCTTCTGTCATGATCCGGTGTGGGTTCCGGTTCAGGATCCCTGCCCGGGGTCGGTGTCGGGTTCATACCGGGCGTGGGAGTCGGGTTCTCTCCCGGTGTCGCCGTGGGATCCGGTTCTGCGCTCGGTGTCGTTGTCGGATCCGGTTCTGCGCTCGGTGTCGCCGTCGGATCCGGTTCCGCGCTCGGTGTTGGTGTCAGCACCGGCTCCTCTCCGGGAGTGGGTGTGGGATCCGGATCTTTTTCCGGAGTGGGAGTCGGAGTGGGAACGTTCACCTTCTCAAATATCGCCGTTAGATTCCGGTCACCTGTCACCTGAAAGGTATATGCCTCTCCCTCTCCCGCAATCTCTGCGCCGCCTTCCGTCCACTTCACAAAGCGATATCCCTGCGCAGCCTGTGCCGTCACGGTCACGGAGGTCTTGCCCGGATAAACGCCTCCTCCCGTCACCGTGCCTCCTGCGGGAGGCTGGGCACTGACTTCGATCTGATATTCCGGCTGCGGCAGAAGCACGGAGCTGTCCGGATCCCCCTTTGCGATGACCGCATCCACATCACCTGAGAGATAATCCTTCAGCGTTTCCACCGTGATTCCCTGGGTGGCATCCAGCTTCTTTCCTTCCGGTACGGTCAGTGTTGCCCCCGGCATCACCACCAGCTTCACCGGAAGCTTGCCTCCGCTGGCGTTCGTATACGCATCCGGCCCCAGAGTCAGATCGCTGTGCAGCTCGGCGTTTCCATAGACCGTCCAGATACGCCCGTCGCTGGTGTCCGTGCGTACCATGCCGTTCAGCTGCGCATTGTCTCCCAGTGAGAGCGAAGGCGCCGCCGCATCCACAGTTCCTGTCGCCGTGACAAGAGCCGTATCCTGAACGTTGAGATTCCCCTGTACATAAAGGCCGTAGCTGTTTTCGCTCTTTGCAGTAACCTGGACGTTCTCCCCCACATTCAGATCCTCTTTTGCCCAGATGCCGGGCTGGTTCGCTGAGTTGCTCTCCACGCTGCCTGATCCACTTAAATTGATCTCTTTCGCTATCATACTGCCCGACGAGGTTGATTGCGCCTTCACCGACCCGCCGGTAATATTAATCGTCTGTGCGTCTCCCGCTCCTCTGTCATCAATCCGGATTGCGGATGCTCCGCCGCTGACCGTGATATCTCCTCCGGAAATATTGATGCTCCTGTCTCCGCTCGTACTCAGACCGGGAACATAAATCCCAACTCTTCCTGCATTGATATTGACAGATCCCCCCTTGATATCCACAGGACCACTGTTCGCATATATGCCGTCCGACTGTGAGCCTGCCGAACAATCCACCGTCACGGAGCCGCTCTCCATGGTAAAACTCCCAAGCAGCATACAGAGGCTGACATTGGATTTTACCGTGCCGGATTCTATGGTAAGATTCCTTCCGGGAAAACCATAGGGATAATAGCCGGATGAAGGTGCGTCTCCCTGCGCCCGGAATTCCAGGCTGCCGCTCCCCCGGATCACCCAGTCATTATTGCTCCGGCCCTGGTTATTGTCGATCATTGCGGCATAATTCATCTGCGCGCTCTCCAGAATATTCTCCCCTTCCAGCACAATGTTGATCTGGCAGTCTCCCGGGAATCGGATCATCCCACCGCTGTTCTCGGTTCTGATATGACAGTTGTTCAATGTCAGCGTGTTCGATCCCGCATCCCAGGCCCAGCCCTCGGAAACGTTCTGCTGGAAACCGGTCATTGCCGACACGTCGAGTCTCTCCTCCCTGACCGTCGTCCCATCCGCCGTCAGCGCAGGCTTCTGTGCAAAGGCAAGCAGAGCCGCATAAACCGCCTCAAATCTCGTCAAATCAACCAGGCCCGCTTCTTCCAGCGTCAAGCCGTCCATTTTTTCTTCAATCTCCGCAATCCTCTGCGCAATCTCCTGCGCATTGTCCTCGCTGATCTCCTGCGCATCCGGCAGAGCGTTGATCAGCTCCTGCACTTCACAAATCACACATTCATAAGCGCACAGGGCCTCCTCCCCTTCTTCCAGGCCCCCGCATTCCTGCGTGTGCTGTTCATGGTGCGGACAAAGACCTTCCGTTTCACCGCCACTCTCCTTATCCGCTTCCCCGTTCTCACCATCCGTTTCTCCGAACTGCGAATCCCCGGAAATGACACCGTCTGCTTCCGGCTGGTCTGTTTCGGCTCCATCCGCCGCCGGTTCCTGTGGCAGGATGCCGCTGCAGATATCACACTGATAGGTACAGTCATAGGCCTGCGCATAGCCGCAGCCGTCGTCATGCTCATGGACGCACTTCAGAATCTTCACGACACATCCGCTTTCCTCGCTGCACACATGGCCGCACCGCTCCGGCGCAGAAGCGTTTCCCGTTTCTCCCTTTGGAAATTCGTCTCCCGAAGCCTCGTCCTGTGCAGAATCATCCGGTATTTCCTCCGGATAGCATTCCTGTGTGTGCGCATGTACACATTCCGTCACCGTCTCATAGCATTCTTCCGTGTGCACATGGCCGCAAGGCTGTCCCTGCACATACCCGCACTGCGCCGTGTGCTCCGCATGGTGTTCGCACAATCCGCCCGCATACGTCAGGGTCTGCGTCTCTTCGTCCGGTGCCGCCAGAACCCGGATGCCGAAGGGCCCTGCCACCATGGAAATGCTAAGAAGCCATACAAGTAACCTTTTTTTAACCTTTCTTTTCATCCTCTTTCACCCTTTCTATAAAGAATATAATAATATCATATCAAATTCTTCCACCTCCTCTTCCCCCAAACATGTACCGGAGCGTGCAAAATTCGTACTTGACAATTTGCGCTTTTTGTGGATCGCCCGATCCCCTATTTACTTTTCCCCTTCCTCACATTAAAATAGAAACAGAACTTACCAGACAGGGGGAAATTTTTGTGTACGAATGTCCAAACTGCGGCGGGAATCTGAAATTTGACATTGAATCCCAGCTGCTCCAATGTGAACACTGCCTCACCACCCAGGATCCCTATTCCACACCGGAGGATCAAGGGGCCGAGGAACATAATGACTTTGACGTAACGGTTTTTACCTGCCCGCAGTGCGGGGGCGAGATCCTAAGCACCGACACCTCCGCAGCTGAATTCTGCAGCTTCTGCGGCGCATCAACCATTCTCCACAGCCGGATCAGCCGCCAGCTTCGCCCTTCCCATATCATTCCGTTCAAGATGACGAAGGATGCATGCAAAAAGGCATACCTTTCCCGGATGCGGCGCGCTCTCTTTGCCCCGAATGAGCTCAAGGATGAAAAGCATATCGACGGCTTCCGGGGAATCTATATGCCCTACTGGGCCTACAGCATCACCCAGAAGGGACCCGTTTCCATGAAAGGGGAGAAGTCCTACCGAAAAGGGGACTACATCTATACGGACCACTATGATCTGACAGGAGAAATTGACGCCTCCTACTACGATATATCCTACGATGCCTCTTCCTCCTTTTCAGACAGCATCAGCGAGAGAATCGCTCCCTTTAATGTACGGGACAGCAGGAAATTCACGCCCGCCTTCTTAAGCGGCTTCTATGCGGACACTGCGGACGTGGACAGCGAGCTCTACAAGCAGGAAGCCATTGACCTGGCGAATTCCACCAGCGGCCGCAGGGTCAAAAGCACCCCCGCCTTTTCCGGTCTGAAATTCCCCGCCGAGGGAAACAGCTTTGCCACGAACATCGCCCTGAACACCTATTGCCATGAGCCGGAGCGTGTCATGTATCCGGTCTGGTTTCTGTCCTACCGGAAGGACGGCCGGGTGGCCTATGCCACGGTAAACGGCCAGAACGGCAGGATTGCCGCCGATATCCCCATGGATATCCGCAAGTACCTGACAGGCTCCGCACTGCTGGCCGTCCCGATCTTTTTTCTCCTGAATCTCTTTCTGACCATAAAGCCCACGCTGCTTCTCTCCCTGTCAGGCCTCCTTGCGGGAGCCACCCTCATCCTCTACCTGATGGAGCTTTCGGATATCTACCGCAGAGACCAGAAGATGGATGACCGTGGTTACCTGTTCCGTCAAAACGGCAGAATTTTCAGAGGAAAACCGGGAGCCGTGAATTTGAGGGAGCTGCTCTCTCACAGCGCCTTTCCGGGAAAAAGCCATGTGCCAGCCATAGCGGGCCCACTCCTTTCCCTTTTGGTCACCGTCCTGATCCACGTGATAAATCCCGTATCGGATCTGTGGTATTACGGCGGCACGATCCTCTCCTATGTCGGAATTTTATCCGCCATAACGGCGATCATTCAGAAATATAATATTCTTGCCACCAGGAAGCTCCCCCAGTTTCAGAGACACGGAGGTGATGACTATGCGAAATAAAAGACAAAAAAGCGCCCGCAGGCGCTCCCTCTATTCTATGATTATGATATGCACACTTTTCCTGCTGCCCGCCTGTCTCCTTTTTCCGCTTGGAGCATACGCCGAATCCCAGAACACAATCCTGTGGGAAAATCCGGATACAGGATACTGCATCATTCTGGAGGATGACGCACAGCTTTTAGGCAGCAGGGAACAGGAAGAGCTGGCCGCTGCCATGCGCACGGTCACTGCCTATGGAAATGCCGCCTTCAAGTCCATCTCTGCAAACTCTTACTCCGCCGCCTCCTTTGCGGACGATTACTACCACGGGCTGTTTGGCACAGAAAGCGGCACTTTGTTTCTCATCGACATGGACAACCGGGAGCTCTACCTTTTCAGCGACGGAGCCATATACCGGACCATAGGCAAGTCCTACGCCGACACCATCACCGACAACGTGTACCGCTATGCCTCAAACGGCGATTACTATCTGTGCGCCTCCAGTGCTTTTGAACAGATCGGTGCCGTCCTTGCGGGCGAAAAGATCGCACAGCCCATGAAATACATAAGCAACGCTCTTCTCGCCTTTATCCTGGCCGCACTGCTCAACTACTTTCTGGCAAGGAGCCTCTCACGCTCATCGAAGCCCGGCACAGGTGAAATACTGGGATCCATCTCCACCCGGTTTGACTTCCGAAATCCCAGAAAGATTCTGACCAGCCAGACCAAGGTTTACGACCCTCCCAGCAGTAGCAGCTCGGGCGGCTCCGGAGGAGGCCACAGCGGTGGCGGAGGGGGCGGCGGACATAGCAGCGGCGGTGGCGGCGGTCACAGATTCTAGTATATATTCCTCTGAAAAGCCAGAAGCTCCTCGGTAAGCCTTTTTGCCGCAATACAGTCCTCAATCCACTCGATCCCGTGTGCCAGGACAAAAATCACGAGAACGCAGATGCCCATTCCCGCCAGAATATCCGTTCTCAGCTCACGATTCGGATCACAAAACGCAGCGCAAAGCACGGTAATCTCAATCAACACAAACTGCAGCGCCTTGCGAATGAGAAACGCCTTTACGGACAGCTCCTTCCGGGAATACATGACAATACCGGGAAGCGTGCCGCAGACTCCGTAGATCAGGGGCGAGGCAAAGGCCTCATACCCGAATGAGGCTTCTGGCTCAAAATACTGGCCCATCCCAAGAGTTGCCGCCGTGATAAGCGTGACCAGGGTAAAATAAGTCGTCATAAGACGAATGGCAAATTCTTTTCCGTTCACTAAGAAACACCGCCTTTCAGTGCCTTTTTCAGCTCCGGCACATATTTTCTTGAAATAATGACCTCCTCGCCGCTATGCAGGAGGGCCTGGAACCTGCCGTTCAGGGCCGGTTTCAGGGCGCTCACCTTCATGAGATTTAAGAGGGTTGATTTTGAGATGCGCAGGAAATACTTTTCCCTCAGAATCTCCTCTAGCTCATAGAGCTTTTGTCTTGTCTCGTAGACCTCCCCGGAGCTGTAGAGAAACACCCTGTTATCCACCGCCTCAATATAGTGGATATCCATTACCGGGATCTCAAACTGCCTGCCCTCCATGTACCCTGTCAGCCTCCCCTGCCGTGACCTCACAAAGTCCGCAATCTCTCTGACCTGCTCTGTGACCTCATGACAGCGGATCTCCACCCGCTCCGGCTGGTCCCTCTTTATTTTCAGAATTTTTATCTCCATACTGACGCTCCCCGTCTCAATACTTCGGCGCAATCGAAAGCTCCCCCTGCCCTTTTAAATAATAGTCAAAAAACTGCAGGATAATACTGTTCATTGTCTCGATACATTCCCTGGCATCCACATTTCCCGTACCCAGGAGCGAAGCCAGCGGCGGAGAAAACAGGGGAAGATCCGTAAAGTTCATATGTCCGCTTCCCTCAAAATACGTGTGCACGCTGCAGACGGCATTCTCCAGAATAAAGGAATTCACATAGAGCGCCCCGGCCTCCCTCCCCACCCTGTAATGCTCCTCATTATCGATCATCAAAAGCGGCACCGGATAAGGCTCCGCAAAATACGTGCAGACTCCGTTTTCAAAGCCCGTCTCCTCACCCAGCATGGTCCCGTCAAGATCCGCCACGGCTCCGATATCCTCACGGCTCCTGCCCACCGTTACGCTGGCAGCGCCTCCCAAGGAATGGCCCATCAGACCGATCCTTTCGATATCTGTCATGGCGAGAGCGCCCCGGATCCCCCTCTCCTGCTCATCGGATTCAAAAAACCATGCGGATGAAAGGCTCCCCTCTCCCGCAGCGCCCGCTTCCTCCGCCGCATCCTTCATGCTGTCTATCACAAAATCCATGTCCTGTGTCCTAAGCTCCAGCCATCCCCGGGACAGCTCCCAGATCTCCTCCTGCGACATATTGTCCTGGTTAGCTCCCATCACCTCCCGCATAAATCCGGGATCCACGGTAATCCTTTTGCCCTGCGTGTCCGTGGTGAAAAAGGAATGATACGGGTGATCCAGGCTGACCACCACATAGCCGTGGCTTGCAAGCTCCAGGTAAGCAGAGACATTGCTCTGATAATACCCGAAAGCCCCGTGGGAGAACACCACCAGGGGAAAGCCTTCCTCTGTGGCATCCCCGTTTTCCGGATAATAAAAATAAACAGGCACCTCTCTCCTGGAGCCGTCCGACTCAAAGGCCTCCGCTCTGTCCTTGTCCACAAGTATGGCCCGGGCCTGCGCCACCTCGTATTCCCCTGATGGCTCAAGACCCTCATAGTCCGTAAACAGCAAGGAGGGAAGGAAGGAAACCGCAAATAACAGCAGTCCCAGTACCATGCCCGCAATGGCAAAGCCCCCGGCTTTCCGCACCCTCCTCCTCTTAATCAGAGCCGCCGCACACAATACGGCTGCCGCCGCCGCAAATAACCGTAATAAAATAAATCCCATCCTGCTTACCTCCTGTCATCAAGGTAAGTATAGATGGGATTTGCGAAAGAGACAATGGCAAACAGGGCAACATGCGTATTTTCCCTGTAAGATGCCCGCTATTCCTCCCCGCCTGCGCCCGAAGCCCTGCGAAATTCCGCCGGGCTCATGTTCACCAGCTTTTTGAACTTCTGGTGGTAAACGTCCACATGACTGTATCCCACCCCTGCCGCGATTTCATACACCTTCCAGTCCGTCTCCAGCAGCAATTTCTTTGATTGCTCAATACGGATATTGTCCAGATAGGTTTTAAAATTACACCCGTTTTTCTGTGTGAACAGCTTTCCAAAATAGGAGCTGTTGTATCCGAACAGAGCCGCGATCTCTTCCAGCTTCAGCTGGGAGGCATAATTCATATTGATGTAATGCAGGACATCCTCAAACACACTGTCCGAGGATCCGCTTCCGATTCTCTCCATGATCATCTCAAACTGCTGCATAAAATAGTCCAGGATCTCATAAAGATACGACTTGTTTTCGATCAGCTCTATGACAGATGCGTTGTTCTGAAAAGGGATATCATGGCTTTTTCCATAGGTATTGATGGTATTCAATTTCACCTGCAGGAAAATGTCTACCAGAAAATGTCTCACATTCAAAACCTCCAGATCCTTTCCGCAGACATACTCCCGAAGCTCCTCCAGAATCCGGGCGATTCTGCTGCGGCTTCCGGTCTGAATGGATTCGAAAAATCTCTGCCCGTACACCCTGCCCACAGCCGGATCCGTCTCCTCCTCCCCCCTGTCCGCAGGAAGATCCTCAAAGGACAGCATATGCTGATTTTCTCCGCAGAAAAATCTTCTCTTTATGAGTGCGGCACACTGATGATACGATCTGCCGATTTCCCTGATATTGGACACCGCCTCCCCATAGACAAAAAACAGGGAATCCATGGGAGATCCCTTCTGGTATCCGCCCTCATAGCGCAGAACCCATGACTGAAACCGTTCCAGAGCGTTCCGGTTCTTCAGCAGAAGAACCTCCCTCTGATGAATCTGGGTCCGTTCAAAGGAGCCCGTGTCAATCATAAGCAGACTTGCCAGGTCAATCATCTGAAAATACGGCGCATAATTTTCATACATCACCACCTGATAGATGGAGGCATAAAGTCCCAGCTCATTGTAATTGATGGAAGGGTCGAATTCACGGCCCACAAGAAGATCATAGAGCACCATGGATCTGGCCTTTTTCAGATATTGGTTCAGAGAACGCTCTTTGTCATAACGCCGCTCGATCTTCTCCTTTACCGCCTGTACGGCATCGGTCAGCTTCCCCTCGTCAATGGGCTTGGTGATATACTTGAACGCTCCGTACTCGAGAGCCGCCTGGGCATACGTAAACTCCGTATAGCCGCTGAGAAAAATAATCTCGCCTTCAAATCCCCTGTGCCTTACCTCCTGGATCACCTCCGTTCCGGACATTCCTGGAATCCTGATGTCCAGAAGCACCAGGCCCGGCTGATAGAGCAGAATCTTCTCCACTGCCTCCTCCCCGTTTTCCGCCTCGTCGCAGATCGTAAAGCCAAGCTCCTCCCACTCGATCATGTATTTCAGGCCTTCCCTTATAAAAGCCTCATCATCCACAATAAGGACATCAATCAGCATATTCTTCATAAACTCTACCCCTCACCATCCTCCCCAAACGGAAGAACCAGGGACACACAGGTACCCTTAAAAAGCTCGCTCGTAATCGTAAGACCATACTCCTCACCGTAAAACAGCTTCACCCTCTGGTCAATGTTGTGCAGTCCTATACTGGAGCTGTCGTCCAGGCCCTTTTCCCTGATGGACCGTCCAAGCTGCTCCAGCTTCTCCGATCCTATCCCTTTGCCGTTATCCTTAACCGTTATTATTATTTTATCCTCTTTTTCCCGCTCTATAATCAGACTGATATGTCCCTTCTCCTCTTTCCCCTCAAGCCCGTGCACAATAGCGTTCTCCACAACCGGCTGCAGCAGCAGGGGAAGAATCACGAACCGGTTCATATCCACCGTCTCGTCCAGATAAAAATCCCAGCACACCCTGTCCCTAAACCTGAGCTTCTGGATCTGCAGGTAGGTCTTCACATGCTCAAGCTCTCTGGCGAGAGTGGTCAGAGCCGTCCCCGTGTTCTCCAGCACATAGTGCATACTGTCCGCCAGAAGCATAATGGAGGTCGCCACCTCCCTGTTCCGGCTGCTGATAGCCTGCATCCGGATTGTCTCCAGCGTATTGTACAGGAAATGAGGGTTGATCTGGCTGGAAAGCATCTTGAATTCCATTTCCTGCTGTTTGTTCACCAGCTTCTGCTCCTTGATCCTTCCCTCGAAAAACTCCGCCTCCTTGTCATGAATCCTTCCCACCATGGTCATGAGATCGCTGAAAATATCCGTAAGCTCATCCTCGCCCCGAAACTCGTCTATGATATTATAATCTCCCATACTTGCCTGATGCATGGCAGTGCGCAGCGTGAGAATCCGGTCGCTGAGATAAGAGGAAAACAGGATAATCACGATCACCGTCCCGGCGATCACTATGGCTACCAGAACCACAAACAGAAGGGAAAACCGTTCCATCTGCCGGTAGGCTTCCAGATCGCTTGACAGGATATAGAACTTGTTTGACACCTTATAGGGCAGCAGAGTGGTGATGCAGGTCATGGCCCTCTCCCCCTTGATATCCATGGAACCCCGATAGGAATAATATCCTCCCTCAAAGTCCTTCTCAAAGGGCATGTCCGTCTCCATCATCCGGTATTCCGAGGAAAAGAAACAGGGAAGAGCATCCACGCTGGCAAGCAGAAAGCTGTTCGTCTTGATCAGGCGGTTTCTCAGATAGCTCGTGCTCACCGTCATCACAAGATAAGCCTCATACCGGGAGGATCCGATATTGATTCTTCTCACAAGCGTGAGCTCCAAAGCCTCCTGGGTCGGATTCAGAGGAACCATGGTACAGGTCCAGTTGCTCCATTCCCCGTTCCTTGTATTTTGATACCACTCCTGATCCTCAAAATGATTTTCCATATAAGAGATCCCCGTCCCCTCAGGAATATTGGGATTATCCGTGTATATGGCAATGGAGGATATGGCCGCCGTGTTCTCCTTCAGAGATGCCAGAGAGCGCGTCAGAGAATCATGATTCGTCTTGTCGCTTTTCGAGAAATCCTCCGTGGACAGAAGATCCCGGTAAGCCTGCCAGGTGACAATGGGTTCGCAGCCATTGTACATCGAGAGCGTGATGTCAAACAGGATGGATTTCACCCTGGTATTCTCCGCCTCCACCTGTTCCTCATACCGCTCCCTCATCTGCTTTTTCAACACAGAAACGGCGATAGCTCCCACCACCAGCACCGGGATGACGGTGACGAGAATAAAAATATACATGATCTGCCTTCTCACACTACGCAGCATCTTTTTCTACTCCTTCTTTGATTCGTATCCGGCAAAAACCACAGACAGGATCAGTGACTTACACAGAGCCACAAAGACAAACCCCACCGCAAGCATGAATACCCGGAACAAGGGAAAAAAATAAAACAGGGCCGCCGCTGCCGCCTCAATCCCTATAAGAAGCACCGTATATCCGGCGTGTGCCACGGTCATGCCAAACGCATTCCTGACAGTCTGTCTCACAGTATTCTGGAATCTCGCCAGAAGGGGAAAGCCGTAGAGCCCCGCACCCAATGTCACAAGCATCAGGACTGCCAGAAGCACGCTGGCCGCCATGGGCAGCGCCCCACCATAAGAATACCAGAATACCATGGAAAAAGAAATAAAAAGCACAAACGCCACAAAGAAGAGGGACATGCCAAGAGCCTGAAAAAACATCTCCCTGAAAGCCCTGAGAAAACTGCGGTACAGATATCCGTACTCCCTTCTCGCCTCCCGCAGCATCACCGCATAGAGAGCCGCCACCGCAGGCCCGATGGTAATGACGGGAATACAGCACAGGATAAACAGGAGATTTAAAACAATATAAGAGAGTAACGTATTCACATAATCCAGTACCGGACTGTCCAGATTCAGCTTCATGACTCCATCCTTTCCTTCCGAAGAAGAACTCCCCGCCTATAAATCCGGGAAATCGTAAAGGGAAAGCCAAGCTCTCCCTTTACCCTTTTTATCAGTTTCCTCTTGCTTCCTCAAACATTGCAAATCTTGCCGCACAGTTTTCCTGATCCACCTTGTAAACCTCCTCAAAGCCCAGGCCGTTGGTGATATCCTGCATCTCCTTAAGAAGAGCGTCGAATTCCTCTTCGCTGTCCGCAAAGACCATTCTCCAGGAATAGTCAACGATAGTCTGCCTGCACTGTTCCTTGATCACCGTGATATCCGTGGAATAATCAGGATTTGCCCAGCTCGTTCCCGGAACCACGCTGATCATATCCTGCTCCGTGAAGTAGTCAATGGGAAGCTTGTCTGTTCCGAAATGCTCCGCCCAGTCCTTACTCAGAGTGGTGGAAGTGATCTCCCTGTATTCATCCCAAACCGTACAGTTATAAGGCACACCGTTTTCCTCATTCACATCCTTTGTCCCCGCAGCGCTGTAGTTAAGTGCGGAGAGTCCGTCGTTGTACGTTCCGCCGCCCCACTCCTCGGGAACCTGCGCTTCTGCATCCTTGTCAATGAACACTTTTCTTCCAAACTCCGTAAATGTGGGCTTCCCATCCTTCAATTCCCAGGTCAGGCCTTCCAGTCCGCATCCGCCGTTGGTGTCCGTGCCGCTTGCCGTGATTCCTTCCGGAGAATACAGCCAGTCGATAAAGTCAACCATACGCTGGGGATCCTTGGTCTGGCTTCCCACCATGATACCATACTTTACATTTCCCAAAGGGGTGCCGCCATAGCAAAGGTACTTCGCTCCGTCCATAGCCACGGACATGAAGCCTTTTCCCGCTTCCATGTTTCCCTGACTATTGTAGTATCCGGCTCCAAGCCACGGCCACAGGGAGTAGAGAACCGCTCCGTCCGTATACTTTGAGGCCACGGTATCAAAATTCTGTGTGGTAGATTCCGGATCCACCAGTCCCATCTGATTTGCCTTGAACAAAAGCTTTAAACCAGCCACATACATGGAATCGCTGTCGATCACTCTCTGGGTCTCGCCCGTTACAATATTAAACAGTGCGGATCCCATGGTGTCGTATCCAAACATTGCCGAGAAGGAAGCGCCATTCTGCATAACATCGCCGTCCCAGTCCTTGAACAGGGAGAATCCATACACTTCCTTGCCGGAATCACTTGTGCCTGCCAGCTCCTGCATCTGTTTCAGAACGGGAAGCAGTCCCTCAAGTCCTTCTATATCCGGATATCCCGCTTCCTTATACAGATCCCAGCGAAGGCTTGCCGCACAGGTGGGTTCGGATATCTCCCCCGGATCCGTTGCGGAAACAGCGGAAATACCACTGGGAATTCCCCAAAGGCCTTCCTTCTCAGCCAGGGCGCTCGCCATCTCCATGGAAGGGAGATACTTCTTGAGATTCTCACATCCGTCCATATAGTCAGTCATATCCAGTACCAGCTCCGCCTGCACCAGATCCTTCAGCCGGTTGGAATCCATATTGGCAAGAATCAGATCTCCCAGGTTTCCGTTGGCTGATCTTGTCTGATACAGCGTGTCGCCGCCGCCTGCCACATTGGGAGCGATAATGTTCAACTCCATGTTGAACTTATCCTTCACCAGCTTTCCAAACCACCCGGACTGCAGACCCTGATAATTGGACTGTATGCCGAATACCTCAATCGTCAGAAATTCCGGATATTTCTCCGCCCCGGATGCTTCTCCCGCAGCGGAAGCGGCATCTGACGCAGTACCAGACGCATCTGACGCAGTATCCTCTGTTTTGTTCTCTGTCTCCTGTACCTGGGAAGATGTATCTTCCTTCCCTTCTGCCGCATCCTTCGGTGCCCCGCCGCATCCGGCCAGAGTCTGGGCCATCATTGCCATGGTCAGCAGAACGCCTGCCACTTTTGTTGCCATTTTCCTTTTCATATCTTACCTCCTTTTTCCATATGGGCTCCTTGGGAGCCCTAGTTACTCTTAATTTTTATCCCTTCACCGCTCCGATCATGATACCCTTCACGAAATATTTCTGGAACATGGGATAGATAAACAGTATGGGCAGAACCACCACCACGGAAATCGTCATCCTTATGGATGTGGGTGTCTGCTTCGTCACCAGGTCGGCCACCGCCCCGATATTCGTGGACGATTTCACAAGAGCCGCCAGGGAATTTGCCTGATTCAGATAAATATAGAGCAGATACTGCAGCGAATACAGTTTCTGATCCGTTATGTAGATCAGCGTATCCTGGAAGGAGTTCCACTGTCCAACTGCCGCCCAGATGGCGATAGTTGCCAGAATGGGAGTACAGGTGGGAAGAATCACCTTGAAGAACACCGTCAGCACTCCCGCACCGTCCACCTCCGCCGCCTCCTGCAAAGAGGAGGGGATGGATTCGATAAAGGTCTTCACCATAATCACGTTGAAGGGCTGCACAATGCCCGGGATAATATACACCCAGAAGGTATTATTCAGGTGCAGCAGCTTCATGGTCATAAACATGGGAATCAGACCGGCGCTGAAATACATGGTAACCACAACGAACCTGTAAAAGAAGCTGCGGTGCCACATTTTCTTCTGCGTGAACATGAATCCAAGATAGGCGGATGCCATGACCGTACAGGCTGTTCCAACCACTGTTCTGGCTACTGACACGACCACTGCCGTCGAAAGGCCGCTTAGCTGGAACACATCCTTATAATTCTGAAAATGTATCTGTCTTGGCAGAAAATTGATCATTCCGTTGCTGCTGAGTTCATTGGAGCTGATGGAATTGATAATCAAGTAATAAAACGGATACGCACATAAAAAAGTAAAAAGCAAAAATATCGAATAATTCACGATCTTGAATAGGATATCCTCTTTCTTAACAGGACGTTTTCTCTCTGCATCCACTCTCATTTTCATGATTCCTTTCTATATAATGCTGTCCCCTCTGACCTTTTTGGAAACGAAGTTCACGGAAAACAGCAGGGTAAGGCTGACAAGGCTCTTCAAAATGCCAATTGCGGTTGCCAGCGACAGGCTTTTGCCCGTCATACCGATGTTATACACATACAGATCAAGCACCTGGATGCTCGTCTTGTTAAAGGCGTTCTGGAATACATAATACTGATCCATCCCGTTTGACAGGAAGCTGGCGATGGACAGCATCAGCATCACGAAATAGGTTGGAAGCAGTGACGGTATTGTGATATTCCATATGAGCTGGAATCTTCCCGCCCCGTCCACTCTCGCGGCCTCGTACAGCTCCTGGTCAATTCCCGAGATAGCCGCCAGATACATGATGGCATTCCATCCCATTCCCTTCCACATACTCCACAGAATCATGGAAAGCCACACGTGGTTGCTGCTATCCAGAAACTTGATAGCCGTGTCAATGATCCCCATCCTCAAAAGCAGGGAATTCACCATTCCGGTCGTGGAAAAGAGAGCAAACGCAATGGCGTACACCAGGGTCCAGCTGATAAAATTGGGTATGGTGGTAATGGTCTGTACCATATTCCTGACCCATTTGCACCGCATCTCATTCAAAAAGACCGCAAACAACACCGGGAGAAACGAGGTCGCTATTCCAAGAAAGCTCAGGGCAAAGGTGTTCTTCATAACCACCATAAGCTGATCCACCTGCGTCTTGTTTGCAAACAGCGTCACAAACCATTTTGCACCCACAAACTCACATTGCGATAATTTCAGGGGTGCCCTGTAATCATAGAGGGCATAGATCCACCCATGAAGAGGGAAATAGGAAAACAGGAAGCTTAAAACCAGAAACGGCAAAATAAGCAACACGATCTTTTTCCCCTGCATATTCTTTTTTTTCGTACTCTGAACCACCACACGATCCCCCTTTGTCTTTTTTTACAATTTACCACGGATAAGAGCGGGCTGATACCCGCAAAAATCTACCAAAATTACTTATTATTCGGAATGTTTTCACGGGTTTTTCCATAAATCTCTGATTTTCACAGTATGAAATCTCTATTTTTTAATGCAAAAAATTCCGTTCACGGCCATCTTTCAATGTAGATGGCTGTGAACGGAATTTTTTTCGTCTTTAACTGCCGGTTTCCCTTGATTCAATTCCCTGAAAATTCTTTACGAAATATGCTGAGAAATCCAATCAATATATTTTTTACGACTCAAATATGCAAGCTTATATTTGCTGCCGTCTTTCATCGTGATCAAAACCCCAAAAGGGAAAAAGGGCGGTGTCATGCAGGCCTTCACGGATGCGATGTCTTTCATCTCGATCTCCCAGCTTACGCTTTCCGTTCCGACTAATCCCGATGCCAGAAATACAATGCGCTGGTCCGTAACATATGTCTTTCCGGACACCTGCCGGCTGATCGTCTGCTTCGGTGATTTCCAGCAGTCGGCAGTCGCCTTCTGTGCGAAAACATTTTCCCCTTCCCTCGCTTCAAACACTGGTTTTGCCATAATTGTTTCCTCCTAATCGCAATGGTAAATATTTATGTTCTAACTATTCTAGCAGAAATCCTTCCCTTATTCAAGGCTAAAGCATGGGTGAAAATCTTACGAAAATCTTAAACGTTACTGTTCACTCGCAGCCGTCAGTCCGCCTTGCGAACACTTGCGAAGCTGCTTGTTCCGGAATTAAAGTCTTGTAACCGAGACAAATCACAAGCAGGGCACTTTGGAGCCGCCGGTGTTTAGGCGCTGTGTTTTAGCGCCTTATGCACCGCTGCGAGCGACAAGTAACGGGAGTGTGCCCGTGGTGATTTGTCTCGGTTGCGAGACGAACTTTGGAAAGGCCTGTTTCGCAAGTGTTCGCAAGGCGGACTGACGGCTGCGAGTGAACAGTAACTCTTAAACCGATTTTCTGTAAATAAAACCGGAAAATACCGCTGTCACAAGCTCCG
>CAJUIO010000006.1 GCA_910586025.1 uncultured Lachnospiraceae bacterium | reverse complement strand
CGCAATCACTCCCTTGACATCATTTCGTAATCAGTTGAATTTATAATCATTTTACATAAAATCCAAGTCCTGTACAATCAAAAACTTTCCCCCCAAATTTACCCTTCATAAACGCACTGGCACCACCCTACCACACCTTCTCAATCTCCTCCTCCCTGACCTTGTATATCCGCATGAACTCTTCCAGATCCCTGTCGCCGGCGATCAGCATGAGTTCTTCTATATGCCCGCTCTCGTCCTGAAAGCCCGCCACCTTCTCCCCGGTGCAGATGCTCGCCCGGATGACCGGCCTCTTTCCGGTCTTATCAAAATCCGCCGCAGGGTCAGTCTTTTTATTCCTTTTCCAAAGCATCTCTTCCTCCGTCTCCTATGCCCTTACATTTCTTGTGAACCGGCATCTGGGATAGCTGCTGCACCCGTAAAACATGCCGAATTTTCCCTTTCTAAGGACCAGCTCTCCCCCGCAGGAGGGACAGGTAATCTCCTCTTCCTGTTCGGCATTTCCGGATTTTTTCCGTGCCTCCATCAGCCTGCCGATCTCCTCATAACAGCTTTGATTCATCATGCAGTCAAAAAGCGCTCTGTGAGCCCCTTGCGTCTGCAGCTGAAAGTGCTCCGCCACATCGGTAAGCTTATGATGGGAAAGCTCCGGCAGATATCTCCTTGCCAGATACAGGGTATCCACATAATCGTTGCCAAGCTCCCTTCCCAGGAAATTCCATGCCGCATCATAGGCAAAATTCATGTCAAAGGTATGGATATTGTGTCCCACCAGAATATTATCCCCGATAAACTCCACAAATCTCTCTATAGCCGTCCTGACATCCGGCGCATCCGCCACCATCCGGTCCGTGATCCCATTGACCGCCGTGGCCCCCGCCGGAATATGCCTTCCCGGATTTACCAGGGTGGAAAACTCCTCCACTACCCGGTGATCCTTCACCTTCAGTGCGGAAATCTCAATAATGGAGTCCCTCTCCGGATTGATCCCCGTGGTTTCCAGATCAAACACCACATAATCCCCCACATATCTGCCAAGTCTTTTTCCTTTGTTTCTCTCCATAATCTTTATCCTTCTCTCCGGTATCTTACTTTGCACTGAATCGCTTTTCGGCGCTTCTCCATTCGCTGCAATTTTTATTAGTATACCTCAATCTCCCTGTCTTGACAATCCGGTCAGTTTCCGTATAATAGACTCTGGTCAGTTCGAGACCTTCCTGACCTAAAACAAAACTAGAGGAGAAAAAATATGAAAACAAACAACTCAAACCACGTGTTGCTGCTGGTTCAGGCAGCAATGATCGCGGCGTTATACGTCGTGCTCACTTTTATCGCCAATGAGCTTGGAATCGCAAGCCAGGCGATCCAGGTCCGCTTTTCCGAGGCGCTCACCATTCTGCCCTACTTCACCCCCGCCGCCATACCCGGCCTTTATATCGGGTGCCTTTTGGCCAATATCCTCACCGGTGCCGCACTGCCCGATGTTGTCTTTGGCCCTGTCGCCACACTGATCGGTGCGGTTCTTACCTGGAAGCTGTGTCAGAACAAAACATCCTCCAAAATAAAATGGATGGCGCCGCTGCCTCCTATCGCAGCAAACGCCATCATTATTCCCCCTGTTTTATTGTACGCTTACGGCATCAGACCCCTGTGGTTCAGTTTTGTCACCGTCACCATAGGCGAGATTCTCTCCTGCGGCGTACTGGGCATGCTCCTTCTGCTCGCACTGCAGAAACACCGGGGAATTCTGTTTCCTCAGCGGTAGTCCACATGGACATTGCCGCTGCCGGTTAGCGCCTCAATCAAACAGGAGGGCGCTTCTCCTACCTTACCCTCAGCCTGATTTCCCTTTTTATTGTAGGAAAGCGCCTCCTCAAAGGAGGTCCGGATCACGCCGCTGGTCGTCTGCATTTTCACGGAAAAGGACAGCTCCCTGGGCAGAAGCAGGCGCACATTGCCGCTTGCTGCTCGAAGCCGCATATCGCCAGTCACCTCCACGGCCTCCACCTTCACATTACCGCTGCCCGCCTCCATGCTTCCCCATCCTGAAAAGTCCTCGGCGTGAATATTGCCGCTCTTTGTGTTCAGGGACAGACGGCCCTTGGCCTTACGGAGATAAACATTGCCGCTGCCCGCCTGCACGCTCCCGTCCCCTTCCATATTTTCCGCATTAATATTCCCGCTTCCCGTATGAATGTCATACTCTGCGGCTGTGGTATCCCTCCACTTGATATTTCCGCTTCCCGCACGCACCTGCAAAGTGCCCGTATTCAGGAAAAAGCCGTTTTCCGCCGTAATATTGCCGCTGCCTGTCTGCACTCCCAGCTCTTTCAGGCCTTCCTCGGGAACATAGATCTCGATTCTCTCCGTTCCGGTAAAGGAACCGAATATGGTGATCACCAGCTCCCTTCCTCCCGTCACCGTGGCCGTCCTTCCTTCCCTCGTAACCTGCGCAAGCGCCGATTCCCTTTCGCTGATCAGATACTCCTTTATCACCACCTTATCTCCCTTGCCGGGAAAAAGCTTTAAATTTTTACTGGTATAAACCACGTCCAGACTGTCTATCTCGGACAGGGAAAGCTCAATCGTGTTTCGAAGCTCCGCCCTCCCTCCCAGAGAAAAGGAAATACTGTCGCTGTTTTTTGCCGAATTCACTGACATAATACTGATTCCTCCTATTGCCAAAAGCATAATAACCGCCGCCACAATAAGTCCCGCTCTATTCCTCATGGCCGCCTCCTCTAAAGTATCCTATGACAGAGTAACACAGAGGTATGGTCAGAAACACAATCCAGCCCGGATGCCAGAGCCTGAAGAAGAACCCGAGACAGAGGTAGATAAGAGCCGCCAGCACCGGATAGGCAAAGCAATAAGCGTTCCTCTTCCTGATGGCAACTAACAGGGACTCCCAGATTGGCACCAGAAAAAACAGCAGCCACCCCGGATGCCATGCATTCCAGATGCATCCTATGGAAACATACACAATCACGATAAGAAGCGTCATGGGAAAGCCTGATAACCAGAGGTTATACTTTTCCCCGTTTACCACGATACCGTTTTTGTCTATATGAACGTCGTCTCCTTCTCCCGAACTGCTCACATGAATGCCGTCCCATCCCACATGGACCTCCCCGTCCTTATCCTTCACATGGACTCCGCCAGGCCCCACATGGACCATCTCTGCATCCCTAATATTCTCCGCTTCCTCCCCCCTGTCAGCTTCCGTGCCGGAAGGATCCTGCCCGTTTCCACCGTCCTCACACTCATCCGCTTCCTCTCTTATGGGAAGAATCTCGTCATCCGTCTTAAGCAGTTCGTCCAGAGATACTCCGTAGAGTCTTGCCAGCAGAATCAGATTATCCGTATCCGGGGAAGCCTCCGCCCTCTCCCACTTACTCACTGCCTGCCTGCTGATTCCCAGCTTTCCCGCAAGAGCCTCCTGTGATAAATTATTCTTTTTTCTGAGCTCAACCAGCCTGTTCGCTATCTCGATATTCATATTGTTTCCTGTTCCTTTCCTGACAAGCCCTCAACAGCTTTCCGCTTTTTGTCACAAATAAATTTAACCACAAAGAGGCCTGGTTGCACCACCTATTTTAGTTTGAAAATCAATAAAATCCGCCGCAACTATCGGTTGCAACCCCCTATTTATCGGGTTTCATGTAGGTAATAAATTTATTTCCGTTTCGCTCGAACCACTCTCTGGAATCATTCATCCCCACCTTGGTGATCCCCGTTTCCGGACTCATGATCACGGTATTCATCTCATTAAACCCAATCAGAAGCACTGCGTCGCCGTCATCCAGCATAACCAATACCGGAACATCCTGGTTTACATAATACAAAACGGAATCCAGACTGCACCCCGAAAGATCCAGCAGCTTCACATCCTCCAGGCTGCTTTCCAGAATAGTGAACACTGTCTCACCCCGGTTCAGGAGATACTGTGTATTCCTGCTGATTCCCTCAAAGGTCAGAATCGCGTCCAGACAGACCGCGAGGCTGCTCCTGTCCGGCTCGGCGTAATCACTCTGAATCGCCATGATCTGATTTTTGAGGCTTCTGTTCCCCCGCATCCAGACATAGGCTCCCGCATCGTCCACCACCACTCCGGCCACCTCCGATGCCAGGTTCACCGCATTTCCCTCATCCATGAAGATACCTTCCACTCCGTTTTTGCCATAAACATAAAAGCGGTCCGCTACCATCTCCTCGTCATGGATCTCGACATTCCTTCCTCCCTCAAACAGAACCTCCCTGGGTGTCAGGAATTTAACGGAAGCCTTCTGAATCTCATTTTTGAGTGCGATCTGCGCAACTCTCTCATAAATATCAATAACCACGGTCTCAATCCTGTTCTGGGAGCTGTCCGTTATCTCCGCATTCATGATCTGGTCATCCGCAATCGCCTCATACTCTCCCTCCTCGTTCTTCTGCACTCTCTTAAAGGTGATCTGATTTCCCTCCACAATTCCCTGCGTGATATAGACATTGTTCTGCCTGTATTCCTTAAGCATCCCCTCCGTCTCGTTCTGAATCCTCACACAGTACATGGGGAAGACCATGCTTCCGGTGCTGTCCGGAACAATGTCCGCCCTCTTTGCGATCCCGTAGATCAAATCGTCCTCCATAAAGCCTATGGGCGCAACCACTTCTCCGCTTCCCGCCTTGATGCTGCTCCTTGCGCCGGTATTCAGATTCATCAGAATCAGCTCCGTTCCCTGGTAGAGCTCATTCTCCTTCTGCCATACCATCATACGGTTGCTCTCGGATACCTGGTAGCAGCCCTCCTTCAGATCTCTGGCTACAATCTCATAAGAGCAGCCTCTGGCATTGATTCCGTAAATATCATTATCCAGAATCAGATAGAGGATCCCCATCCTGTTAATATAGGAGAGCTCCTCCACCTCCGCCAGCAGAAGCTCGGGAGATTTGTAATAAGGCACATAGACAAGCTCCTCCGTGGTGTTTACCGTACCGTCATAATAATATACGGAAATTCCGACCTGTCCCTCGTGACGCCCTCTGTTCATGTAGCCGTATACAAGAAAGGTAACGTTTCCTCCCTCGTCCACGCTGAGAATCCTGATCCCGTACTTGTCATAAAGCGTTCTCGCATCAAGATTATCATTATTATAAAAACCAAACAGAAATGCCAGCTTCTGGTCGGCGATATTGTAGCTGTACAGCCTGTTCCCTGTGACAAAAGCGATCACATTTCCGCCGTCGCTCTCCTCAAGGCTCACTTCGTCCCCCATGATTCCCAGATAAATCTTATTATTCGCAAAAATATCCTCTGTCTCGTCAAACATCTGATTCATGGTTCTCTCGTAATCCAGCAGGTACATGCGGTCAGCCGTGTACCGCACCCTGTAAAATTCCTTCACGGTATAAAATCTCCGCCCTCCTCCCTCCATGGAGGACACGTAATACTGCAAAAGAAAGCTGCCCGTCTGGGATGCCAGCTCCCGGATCGTGATCCTGGGCTCTCCCTGTCTCGTGACCTTGAGATCCCCCCAGGTCACCTGATGAAAGCTGCTGTGGATCGTGACCTTTCCCAGAGTGGTATTGTCCCCCTGGGTATTGGATTCCAGATACTTGGTCAGCTCCTTTGCCGCCTCCCTGTCAAAGGTTTTATTGGAAAAATCCATCACATAATCCAGCTTTTCAGCCGCAAAATAATTCTCCGAGTAAACCACTCTCGTGTAATAGCGGATTTCCTTTCCGCCCGCCGTGGTCAGGATCAGCACAAGGACGTACTCCTTCTCGCTGTCAATGAGATCCTTAAGCCCGAAGGAAATCGAAATCTCATCCTCCTCCTGTACAAAATCCTGTATCCGTGTGTCCTCCACCAGCCTCTCTCCGTCAATGCTCCTCACCTCATAGGTGATACTCGTGATTTTCTGCCCGAAGCAGTCGATCCTGGCGGCAAGCTTCCGCCCGGAGCCCAGGGGAGTGATGCTCTCCCGCATGTAATTGACCTCCATGACATCCTCATAGCCATGCAGCTCGTTGAGATCCCTTCCGTCATAGCTCATCGTGACTACCGGAAAAGACGCCGGAGCCATTTCCGCCGTCATATCCGCATTTCCCCTGTTCATGATACCGCTGATGGCAAAGAGAGCCGCCACGAACACTGCCAGAATGATTGTCCACTTAATTATGATTTTTTTCATTCTCCGCCTCCTTAAACAGCCTTTGAAGCGTGGTCTCCACATGAAGACGCTCTGTGGTTTCCCTGATTTTCGTATTCCCTGCCGCCTGGGTCTTCACCGCCCTGATCAGTATGTTCTTCGGGGTGTGCTCAAGATCAATGAACTCAAGCACCTGGGTGTCATAGCCCTGCTCCTCCAGAAGATTCGCCCTCACCGCAGCCGTGATAAGCGCTGCCATTCTCTCTTTGATCAGCCCGTATTTCAGGATGGGCGCAAGAAACCTGCTGCTGATCTGCGCATTCACCTCATGCTGACAGCAGGGCACGGAAAAGATGACCCTGGCTCCCCAGTCCACCGCCTTCTTCAGCGCATAATCCGTGGCCGTGTCACAGGCATGGAGCGTCACCACCATGTCCACGGGCTCCCCGCCCTCATAGTCGGCAATATCCCCCCTCAGAAACCGGAGACCGTCATAGCCGTACTCCCCGGCCAGCTGTCCGCAGCGGGCGATCACATCCTCCTTCAGGTCAAGCCCTGTTATGGACACGTCCATGCCCTTCAGCTCATGGAGATAATAATACAGCGCAAAGGTCAGATACGACTTACCGCAGCCGAAATCCACGATATGAATGTGTTTCCCCTTATCTAAAACAGGCAGAATATCCTCCACAAATTCAAGATAACGGTTGATCTGCCTGAACTTGTCGTACCGGGAACGGACAATTTTCCCCTCCCGGGTCTGCACTCCAAGCTCCACCAGAAAGGGGACAGTAACGCCCTCCTCCAGGATATATTTCTTTGCCCTGTTATGAGACAGATCAGGGAACAGCTTCTGTATCCCCTCCCTCTGTGCGGCTGCCGTCTTTGCGGTTTTCACTGTCACCTTCCCCTTCTTGCTCACCAGCGCAGTCACCTTAAGCTCCATGCCCTCTCCCTCCAGCTGGCGGAAATCCCGTTCCATCCGGTCCAGAATACAGGCGAGCGCCGCAGGCCTGTCCTTATTTTCATGAAAAACCTTCGTTCCCTCATAGGCAGTAATCTGAAAAAGAAGCTGCCCATGAGCCATAACGGGACGGATCTTTATCTTAAAAGCTCCCTCCCTGGCCCTGGGATTGCTGAGAATAATCTGATACAGCTTTTCGTTCAAAATTTTTAATAGTATCTCCCTGAGCTCCTCCATACTGTCCGGCTTCCTTCTTTCTTATGTCACTAAAACTTTAAGATTCCCCTTCGGGAATTGTGTCTTCTCTTATAAATCTCGTAAAAGAGCAGAATCTGGATCATATCCCCCATCCATTCCCACTTCTCAGGTGCAATCTCCGCATCCTCCTTCTTCTTATCCTCGATTTTAATTCGCTCCAGGATATCCATGGAAAGCTTATAGAGCTGCCACCTGTCGGGATACTCGTCATAAATCATGCTGCCCTCATAATCCAGCTTATCCAGAATGGACGCAATCAGCTTCTGATACCTTTTTGCCTCAGCCGGATACATCTGCTGCAGATACTCCAGATCCCTGATAATGGAGTCCTCCTCCTGATAATACATGGGGAGCGGATAGGTCATATAAAAAGGCAGAATTCTCTGTTCATACATTGCGGCAAAACTTCCTTCTCTCTTTACCACTATAGTATGCAGCTCCTATTTGAGAAGTTCGCCCGAAAGGCGCTTCATCTGCTTTGCATCCTCTCTTGTGCAGGACTCCTTTCCATATCTGGCCCTCTCATAGAGCCGGGCAAATTCCTCTGCCGGCTTCTCCTTATCGCGAAACAGCCCTTTGCAGCACTCCCTCGCCGTGCCCGAACGGACCAGCCTCTCCTCTTTTTCATCTCTCTTACTATAATATTTCCGTCTCAGAGACACATAATACAGCCGGCGCATGATCTGCTGCGGCGTTCTTGCGGCAAAGAATACGATTTCCCCGGATTTTTTCTCTCTTTCCCTCCTGGGACGGGCCATCTTCTCCACTCTGTCCTCTCCCTGAGCCTGTTCCCTGGCAGTTCTTTTTATCCTGCCCCCAAAGGCGGCGTTCACCAGGCGGACGAAGGCCAGAATGACCGCTCCGCAGGCTGCAGCCGTGATGGCCGCACTCACCAGAAAGAACAGCCCGTCCAGAAGCTTTGAAAGGAAGGTCGGCCCGCTCTCCTCCTCCATGAGCATCATCATACCGCCGCCATTGTGAGCCGTCTGCGTGATGATTTCCTGTGCCTCCTCCCCTCCCCTTGGCAGAAGGGAAACCAGGAAGGAAAGCGCTGTCAAAAGCCCCTTTCTTATGAGGCCCCCGAGCATGTCAAAGAGCCGTCCGTCCGCACCAAGGCAGATCGCTACGGCTGAAATTCCCAGGAATCCAACTACCATGCCGAAGGAAGTGCCAAACGCCCTGTTCATGGGAATATTCCCCGTGGTTCTGTGGTTCACGTCCATATATTGCAGAAAGCGCATCAGATAGAGGTACAGAAAATAGAGCAGGGCATAGCAGATCATGAGAACCGTCAGAAACTCCGCATTCTGTCCCTGGGCTTGATAGGCATCCAGCAGATAGAGCGCACAGAACATTCCGGCAGCGGCAATGGGAATGATAACCTCCCCTCCCATGCCCTCCCTGGAAAGACGCCTGTGAATGCTCAGAATCGATACAAAGGCGGCCGAAGCTCCGAAAATCACCTTTTCCGGCAGGTTTCTGCCCCACAGTACCACATACAGCCAGGGGACAAGAATATGGATCCCAAAGAAAAGAATCCGGCTGCCGCAAAATTCCCGCACCAGGTAAAAGAGCACCGGAAGAAACACCGGAACCAGAAGGTGCCAAAGGCCCGGCTGCCAATTTACAATATCATGAAATAAAATTGCCTGCAGCGCAATAAGCGGCATATAGTTCAATATTTCCGCTATGATATTGCCTGCTGTCTCTATTCTGCGACTCAACCCTTTTCCTCCAAAATCTTCACAATATTGCCTGCAAGCTCCTCTCTGATATCTCCCTCCTCCATCTCCTTTACCGGACACAGCCACGCGAAATCCTCTTTTTCCCTGTATCCGGCAAGCAGCTCCTGGAATTCCTCATGGCGTTCCGGAGAAATAAAGACGGTATAGAGCGCTTCCTCCCGGAAGATTCTTTCCTGAAAGCATTCATTAAAATCCTCCGTCTCCTTTGAGAGGTCGAGCCTTGCCAGCGATTTGCAGATATCCTCAAAGCCGCCGGGGCCCGCCGCCCCCTGAAGGCTGAGGATCCTGTCCGTGATACAGTCCCTGGCATTGGCATACACGCTGGCCAAAACCCCGCTCCCTGTCAGCTCCGCCGCAAGCCGGGCGCAGATACTGATGCTCATCTCGAGAAGCTCCTCTCTCCTGAGGATATTTCTGTCCTGAAGATTCAGGAATATCCTGACAGCCTTCATGGCCGTGTGCTCCCTGATGTTGACCTTCAGCTCCCCGGTCTTTGCCGTGGCCTTCCAGTTAATGGATTTCATCTCGTCATAAGGCTCGTACTCCCGGATTCCCCTGTGGGTAAAGGGATCCGTGATCTCGTAGCGCCGCACGGCGACCTCCCCGCTGATCTTGCGGATCGCATCCTGCAAAAGCGCCGACCGGTACAGCTCCGGCAGCACATAGATCCTGGTATCGCTGTTCAGATGGCCGTGCATCTCCTCCGTGAAAAACAGATCCGTGCTCACAAGATCGATTCCGGATATTCCAAAATATCCTCTGTGGGGACACTGGATGCGGTGCGTCCTGGTGATCTTCTGAAAGGGCATAACGGAAAACAGATCGTTTCTGTAATACCGGTCTGTCACGGCGCTGTTGTCCGTATCCGGAAACCTGAGCTTCCTGGAACACTGAAATTTTACCTTCAGGGACGGGATGGGAAGCCATTTCCCGTTCTGAACCTCCTCAAAAAGAGAGGTCTGATCCCCGGCCTGCACCATTTCCTCCTCAAAGGAAAGCTCCACGTCAATTCCCAGACTCCAGAACCTTCTGTAAAGATATTTCTGCAGCCAGAACAGCGCCGCCGCAAAAAGTGCGATAAATAGCAGAATCATAGCTTTGAAAAATCCTCCGTAGGTGCCGGAACCGCTTTCAGAATCTCCCTTATGATTTCGCCGGCCGCATCCTTTTTCTGATAGCCGCCGGAGCCTCCCGCCAGGCCGTAGGAAAGCACCAGCCTGTGCGCAAACACGGGTACCGCAAGCTTCTTGATATCATCGGGAATGCAGTAATCCCTTCCGCTAAGTGCCGCATAAGCTCTGGAAGCGCACATGAGGGCGAGGACTCCCCTGGTGCTGACTCCCGCAATCACTCTCTCCCTCGATCTGGTAGCCCTGGCAATCTCCACCATATACCGTTTCAGGGCATCGCACACGAATATCCCTTCCGCCTCCTTCTGCATCAGCATCAGCTCCTCCCCTGTAACCACGCTGCGCAGATCGAGATAGGGATCTCTCTCTCCAAACCGGTCAAGCACGGCCTTCTCCTCCTGCTCTGAAAGCCCTCCCAGGGAAAGCTTCATCATAAACCGGTCAAGCTGCGCCTCGGGAAGCGGAAAGGTTCCCGCCGTCTCGATGGGATTCTGAGTGGCCGCCACAAAAAAAGGCTCCTCGAGAGGATAGCTGACCCCGTCAATAGTCACCTGCCTCTCCTCCATGCACTCCAAAAGCCCCGCCTGCGTCCTCGGGGTGGCTCTGTTGATCTCATCCGCCAGAAGAATATTGGTAAAGACAGGCCCCTTCCTGAGATCAAACTCATTGCTTTTCCTGTTAAACACATTCATCCCGGTAACATCGCTCGGAAGGAGATCCGGCGTAAACTGAATCCTGGAAAACCCCGCATTCAGAGATCTCGCCAGCGCCTTTGAGAGCTTAGTCTTTCCGCTCCCGGGCATATCCTCGAGAAGCACGTGTCCCCTTGCCAAGAGCGCGGTAAGCAGAAGCGTAACCGTCTCCCGCTTTCCCACGATAACCCTCTCCACATTTTCTATAATTATTTTTCCCTTTTCACTACAGATTCCCATTGCGGCCTCCCTCTGCCCTAAAGTAAAGATAGGGGCAGTCATCACCGCCCCTAAAAATCTTTATTTCATAACACTGATGCGGGCAAGCGCCCTCTGCAGCGCCGTCTCAGCCCGCAGAATATCCGTCTCCGGAGTCTTACTGCGCAGGCGCTCCTCCGCCCTTGCACGGGCGCGCTGGGCGCGCTCCGTATCTATTTCCGCCGGCCACTCAATGATCTCGGCCAGAATCACCACCTCATCTTGAAGAATCTCCGCAAATCCCGCATGCAGGGCCGCCTCTCTGGTTCCTTCCGCCTCGGTGATTGTCAGAATACCGGGACTAATGATTACAGTGGTGGGAACATGTTTCTTTAAAACACCGATTTCCCCTTCGATGGTATTAAATTCCACCATGGAAACCTCTCCCTTGTAAAAAACACGGTCGGGAGTAATGATCCTTAATGAAAATAAATTATTGTCTGCCATCTATAATCTCCATCTGATGAAACATCATCCTTACTTCTTTACGCGGGCAAGTACATCATCAATGCTTCCCGCATTTAAGAAGTAGCTCTCAGGAATCGAGTCATGCTTGCCTTCCAGAATCTCCTTAAATCCGCGGATCGTCTCGTTAATCGGCACATATTTTCCGGAATATCCCGTGAACTGCTCCGCCACGAAGAACGGCTGTGACAGGAATCTCTGTACTCTTCTAGCACGGCCGACCACCAGCTTATCGCTCTCTGACAGCTCATCCATACCCAGAATTGCGATGATATCCTGCAGCTCCTTATATTTCTGAAGAATCTCCTGAACGCCTCTGGCCACATCATAATGCTCCTGACCCAGAATCTTGGGATCCAGAATTCTTGACGTGGATTCCAGCGGATCCACTGCCGGATAAATACCGAGCTCCACGATAGAACGCGAAAGCACCGTGGTTGCGTCCAGATGTGCGAAGGTTGTCGCAGGAGCCGGGTCTGTCAGGTCGTCAGCAGGCACATAAACCGCCTGAACGGATGTGATGGAACCGTTCTTTGTAGACGTGATACGCTCCTGAAGAGCGCCCATCTCCGTCTGCAGCGTGGGCTGATATCCCACAGCCGAAGGCATACGTCCGAGAAGAGCCGAAACCTCCGAGCCTGCCTGCGTGAAACGGAATATATTGTCAATAAAAAGCAGCACGTCTTTTCCGCCCTTGTCACGGAAGTACTCTGCCATGGTAAGTCCCGTAAGACCCACCCTCATTCTCGCTCCGGGGGGCTCGTTCATCTGACCGAACACCATGGTTGTCTTGTCAATAACCCCGGATTCCGTCATTTCATGATAGAGGTCGTTTCCCTCTCTGGTTCTCTCACCCACGCCGGTGAACACGGAATATCCGCCGTGCTCCGTTGCGATGTTACGGATCAGCTCCTGAATCAGCACGGTCTTTCCAACGCCCGCACCGCCGAACAGTCCGATCTTTCCGCCCTTCTGATAAGGACACAGAAGGTCTACCACCTTGATACCTGTTTCCAGCAGCTCCTGCTGTGTGGACTGCTCCACAAATTCGGGTGCCGCTCTGTGTATGGGTTCATAGCTCACTCCGGAAGGAGCGGGCTTGTTGTCAATAGGCTCGCCCAGCACGTTAAAAATACGTCCCAGAGTGTTTTCCCCAACCGGTACGCTGATGGGCGCTCCCTGGGCAACCGCTTCCATGCCTCTTACAAGTCCGTCCGTGGAGCCCATGGCAATACATCTCACCGTATCGTCGCCCAGATGCTGCGCAACCTCCACCGTAAGCTCACTGCCGTCTTTCAGCGGCACTTTTACGGCTTCGTTAATTTCAGGCAGTCTGTCGCTGAACTTCAGGTCAAGCACGGCGCCCACGATCTGTGTGATCTTACCAAAGCTTTTATCCACAGCCTTGCTATTTAAATCTGCCATTTTTCCCTCTTTCTGCCTAGTGTTGCAGGCTTATTTTTATATCTGTATTTCTTTATGAAATAGCGTTGGCTCCCGCAATAATCTCGGTGAGCTCCTGAGTGATGGAGCCCTGACGCGCCCTGTTATACAGCAGCGTCAGATTACTGATCATCTCCTCCGCATTGCTGGTAGCCGAATCCATGGCCTGCATTCTGGCTCCGTTTTCACTTGCCACGGATTCCACCATAGCTCCGTAGATCAGGCTGGTAATGTACTTCGGAATGATCAGATTCAGCGCTTCCTCATCCTCTGGCTCAAAATTCATGAGCGCCCGATCCTCCCCTGTCTGCTCTGCGGTTCCGCTCCCGGCCTCGTCCGCCATACCGGATGGCTGTGCCGAAAGCTCCACGGGCAGAAGCTTCAGAATCGTGGGAATGTGCACCACCGTGTTCTTAAACGCGGTGTATGCAAGATAGATCTCGCTGACCTCGCCCCTGGCAAACGCATCCAGAACGTCCTTGCAGACCCTCATGGCATCCACGTAAACGGGCTCCTCGATCATATCGGAATAATCCGCCTTGATTTCACAATTTTTTTGCAGGGCGTCTCTTCCCTTCTTACCAATCGCATAAATGCTCAAATCCTGACCGGAAAGCTCTCCCTGGGTGACCAGCTTGATTACATTGGAGTTGTAGCCCCCTGCCAGACCTCTGTTGGAGGTGATCACGATAACGGCTTTTTTCCCCGTCTTTGCAGCGTCCCCTCCGGAGCCCAGAAATCTGTGATTCAGATTCTTGGTCCGGGAGAGTATCGACTGCACCGTGCTGTACATGCAGCGGAAATAATTGTCGGATTTTTCTGCATTCTGCTTTGCTCTCTGCAGCTTAACAGTGGAAACAAGCTTCATAGCCTTGGTAATCTGCTGGGTACTCTGAATACTACCCCTGCGTCTTTTTATGTCTCTCATTGAGGCCATAATCTAATCACCTTTTCTTTCTACTGTTATTTGCGGAACACTGCCTTAAATTCCCCGATCGCCTTCTTCAGCACCTCCTCCGTCTCCTCCGAAATCACCTTCTTCTCCGCGATGGAAGAAGGAATCTGGGGATACTTGGTGTCAAGAAACTCGAAGAATTCTCTCTCGAATCTGGTAATATCCTCTGTAGCCACATCCAGCAGATATTTGTTGGTAACAGCATAAATAATAATAACCTGATATTGCACCGGCATTGGCTTGTACTGAGGCTGCTTTAACACCTCTTTGATTCTTTCACCCTGCGCCAGCTTCTCCTTGGTGTCCGCATCCAGCTCGGAACCGAACTGCGCAAAGGCTGCCAGCTCTCTGTACTGCGCCAGCTCCACACGGATAGGTCCGGCTATTTTCTTCATCGCCTTGATCTGTGCGGCGCCTCCCACACGGGACACTGACAGGCCGGCATTGACTGCCGGACGGAAACCGGAGTTGAACATCTCTGTCTCCAGATAAATCTGGCCGTCCGTGATGGAGATCACGTTGGTAGGAATATATGCGGAAACGTCTCCCGCCTGAGTCTCGATAATCGGCAGAGCCGTCAGGGAACCTCCGCCGTACTCATCGCTCATGCGGGCCGCTCTCTCAAGCAGTCTGGAATGAAGATAGAACACGTCGCCGGGATATGCCTCACGTCCGGGCGGTCTCTTCAGAAGCAAGGAGAGTGTACGGTAAGCTGCAGCATGCTTGCTCAGGTCATCATAGATCACAAGCACATCCTGCCCGTTCTCCATCCACTCCTCGCCGATCGCACAGCCCGAATAGGGAGCTATGTACTGCAGCGGGGCAAGCTCGCTGGCCGTAGCCGCAACTATCGTGGTGTAGGCAAGGGCTCCGAATTCCTCCAGGGTCTTAACGATAGACGCAACCGTGGAGGCCTTCTGTCCGATCGCCACGTAAATGCACTTCACTCCCTGTCCCTTCTGGTTAATAATCGTGTCAATGGCGATAGCGGTCTTACCTGTCTGTCTGTCGCCGATAATAAGCTCTCTTTGTCCTCTCCCGATGGGCACCATGGAGTCAATCGCCTTGATACCTGTCTGAAGCGGCGTGTCAACCGACTTTCTCGTGATAACGCCGGATGCCACTCTCTCAATCTTGCGGTACTTGTCTGTCTGGATCGGTCCCTTCCCGTCAATGGGCTGGCCCAGCGCATTGACAACACGGCCCAGCATCGCATCACCTACGGGAACCTCAACAACACGGCCGGTGGTCTTCACCGTATCACCCTCGTTGATGTTCTTGTGGCTTCCCAGGAGTACGGCACCTACATTATCCTCTTCCAGATTCAGGACCATGCCGTAAACCTCACCGGGGAACTCAAGAAGCTCTCCCTGCATTGCGTTTTCCAGACCATGCACACGGGCGATTCCGTCGGCAACCTGAATAACCGTACCGACATCTGATACTTCAAGCTCTGAAGCATATCTTTTAATCTGCTCTTTGATTACAGAGCTGATTTCTTCCGGTCTTAAATTCATGGTTCTTACGCACCTTTCTTAAATTTATTCCTCACAAAACCTTATGACTCAATTCTCGTTTTAAGCATCTGCCTCTGCATCTTCTGCAGACGTGAGCTGACACTGCCGTCAACCACTCTGTCCCCGATGCGGATCACCATGCCTCCGATCAAACTCCCGTCCACATCAAAGTGCATTTCCATCTTCTTAAAAGATGTAGTCGCAAGAAGTTTGTCTTCTATCTCTTTGCGCTTTGCCTCACCAAGCGGGATCGCCGTGACGACATAGGCAATGCCGATACCCTTAAGCTTTTTCACCTGTTCAATGAAATACTCAAGGATCCCCTCGATCTCTCCATATCTGTCCTTGTTGATCAGAAGATGAAGAAAACCTGTGAGCTCGTCGGAGATCTTTCCCTTGAAAACCTGGTCGATCACTTCCTCTTTTCTCTCCTTGAGAATCTTCGGGTGATTCATCAGCCTTCCAAAATCGGGATTCTGTGCAAGTATCGACTTGAAAGCCATAACCTCCTCAAGGAAAGTCTCCTCCCGGCCTTCCTCTGCCGCCAGTTCAAACAAAGCTTCTCCATATGTTTTTGAAACTAGCTTAGCCATGTGCTCTCACCTATTTCTTTCAACGTTTCATTAACAAGGCTTTCCTGTATGCTTGTGTCTATGGACGCCCTTACCACCTTGCCTGCCATCATGGAAGCGATCACTACCATTTCACGCTTCACATCGTCAGCGGCCTTCTGCTTCTCAAGCTCGGCTTCCACTCTGGCTCTCTCAATGATCCTGGCAGCCTCTTCCTTAGCCTCGGCCACGATCTTATTTTCGTTGGCAAGCGCTCTTTTTCTGGCATCGCTTAAGATTTCATCCGCTTCCTTATCAATGTTCTTTAATTTATCCTCATATTCTGCCTTAAGAGCCGCCGCATCTTCCTTGTCCTTTGCAGCGCCCTCAAGCTCGCCCCTGATCTTATCCTGCCTCTTTTTGAGGAACTCCCTGGCAGGGTTAAAAAGGAAATAAGATGCGAACAAAAACAGCACGAAGATTGAAATCATCATCAGCCCCGCATCTGCAAGCAGCTGCAGATCCAGGTCAAACAACCTCGGTTCCATCCGTCAGCCTCCTTTCTATCCTTATATTTAAGCATTCTTCTCCGGATAATCCTGCCGGCTTACGGTACGAGAGGCTTAACGAATAACAGAAGGATAGCTACGAGCAAACCATACAGACCGGTTGTCTCCGCCACTGCCTGACCGAGAAGCATGGTAGAGGTAACGTCAGATTTTGCTCCGGGATTTCTTCCAACTGCCGCTGCCGCATGTCCTGCCGCAATACCCTGTCCGACACCAGGTCCGATACCGGCAATAACAGCCAGACCTGCACCGATTGCTGAACAACCCAATATAAAGTTAGTATTAAATTCCATTTTTGTTTCCTCCTTGTGCTTTTAAGCATAATAATGATTGATTTTGCAGCCTGTATCTTTGGAGAGGCCGCATATAGCAGAGTGTTTTCACTCTCAGCTTTCCTCAGTGGTGCACGCATCCGTGATATAGGTCATCGTCAGCATGCAGAACACGTACGTCTGAATCGCTCCCGAGAACAAGTCAAAGTATACGTGCAGCGCCGCGGGCCACATAAGGGCGACCTTGCTGAGCAGCGCATAGATAAGCGCCATGATTGCCGTTCCTGACAGAATGTTGGCAAACAGACGCAGCGACAGCGAAACCGGCACGGCCAGATCGCTGATAATATTGATCGGTGCCCAGATCGGCCACGGACTGCAAAGGCCCTTGATAACGCCCGACACCTTCTGGTGCTTGAACTTGTTAAAGTGGATCAATACAAACGTAATGATACCGAGCGCAAAGGTCACGCCGTAGTCGGCAGTGGGCGGCCTAAGTCCCAAAAGGCCGGATATGTTGCTGATCAGAATAAAGATAAAGATCGTGCCGATATAATTACGGAAGTTGACGGCATATCTGCCCATAACGCCTCCGATCATGTTATCGAGCATCTCCACCACTAACTCAACCACATTCTGAAACGCACCCGGAACCTCGCTTGCCCGCTTAATCGCTCTGTTGGCAAACAGGCAGAACGCCATGATAATCAGCATCACGATCAGCACGCACACATGCGTTCTCGTAATCCAGACCGTCTGCCCGAACAGCTCGTAGGAGAAGACCCCGTGAATCATAAAATCCACTTCCGTTTCCCCCGACAACAGGATTCCCTGCCCCATATTCTCACCTCCTTATCTACTGCTCACCGGCAGATTCTTCTATGATCAACTCAGGCAGAATTTCCTCACCATAAAAAATCCTGCTGATCTTACGGGTAAAAAAATGCATATAGGCCGATGCCTTCAGTCCCATCACCCCCAGAAACGCCCAAAGGGGATTGCCGATCTTTGTGACCGCCACGGCAATAAGAACCGCCACGGTCAGGACATAGCGGATGATATTCTGCCTGCTCATGTAGCCCACCGCATCCTTTTCCCCCAGGTCAAGCCCTCGGTCCAGGGTTCTCCACATATGATATGCGTAAACCCCGGCTGTTAGAATTCCGATCCACAGCCCGATGCTGCCGCCTGCCCTGTCTCTTGTGATAAATACAAACAGCTGGCATACGATCCCGAAAATCAGTATGCCGCTCAGAAGCTCAAACAATGTCCTGTTCATTCTTGTGATGACCGCCTTCATCCTTTTCCTCCTCCCGGTCTGTCTTTCCGTTTCTTTGTGACCTTCTGCCGCCATGGAGATAAGCCGCCTGGCTGCTGCCCCTCTCAAAAATCCTTCTGGAAAAACGGTAGATGTTCCAGAAACCCGCCACAGCGCCCACGAAAAACAGAATTATGACAAAGCAGGAAGTTCCCAGCTTCTCATCGAGAAACCCTCCCAAAAAAGAACAGGCAAGGACAGGGACCAGTATATTAATACCAAACTGTCCTATCATTGCCAGGGATTGATACACACTTCGATTATATTTCAACGTGTTTCTCCTCCTCCGGACTCTCAGGATAGATATTCCATGCTAGTCCATACTGCTTGCACCTACGTATTAGATTATACTCATTTTTTTTCAGGATGTCTAGGAAAAAGTTGACTTTCTGACAATTTCGGGGTAGTATTTTGAAAACGGATTCTTTTTTGGAAGAGGAGGTACTATGAAAAGCCCAGCCCTGTACCGGAGACGCCTGATTCCTGACGAATGCATCCCCCTTAAGGATGACATTATTTTAGAGTGCACGAGCGAACGCATCGTTACCTCCTGGAAGGCACTGCGCCCCAAGAAGGATCTTCATCACGGCTATTCCTGCTATTTTCTCAGGGAGGGGATCAAGGTCAGTAAATTCTACTACGAGGACGGCCGGCTTCTGTACTGGTACTGCGATATCGTAAGCTACGACTATTCCCCCTCGGACAACACCCTGATCGTCACGGATCTTCTGGCAGATGTCATCATTTATCCCGACGGCTTTGTAAAGGTTGTGGATCTGGACGAAATGGTGACCGCTTTAGAATCCCGTTCCCTGTCTCTTGACGCACTGAAATCCAGCCTGCAGAGATTGAACCAGCTCCTTTCCGTTATCTATGCAGGCCGTTTCAACACTCTCACCTCATACATTGAAGCCTGGGAATCCCGCGGCTAATAAAAGATATGCCCTCCGATCTGTTTCCCGGAAAGGCCTTCTATCGGTGTCCGGAAAAACAGACAGTTTCCCACCGTGGTAGCGCCCTTCATGGCCTGATCCGCCGCCTGGTAGCAGGCCGGTGTGGCATAATTCTCCGCAAGGGCAAGGGCGAGTCTGCCGCTGGCGACAGGAGAGAACTGTTTGTTCTGGTAGATCACTCCCACCACGGTATCCGGGAACACCGAGCTCATCACCCGGTTCATCACCACCGCTCCAACCGCCACCTGTCCCTCGAAGGGCTGGTTTCCCGCCTCACAGTAAATCAGGTTCGCCAGAAGATATCTGTCTCCCTCCGCAAAGGAAATCTCAGAGATATCCCTCCACGCAGACTGGGCCGCCAAGAGCGACAGTCTCCTCTCCTCCTCCAGCTGCTTCTGAAGCTCGGCGATATTGTTGTTCTGCTCCGCCAGCTTCTGCTCGTAGGCAAGCATTTCCTGTTCCGCCTCGGACATCAAATGCTGGTAATTGGACAGCTTGCCCGAGGTCTGGCCGACTAATCCCGCAAAACGGCTCTGCTCCGCCTCCACCTCGATGCGCAGCTCGTCAAGCTCCTCCTTTTCGCCGATCAGCCTTGCCTCCGTCTCCTCAATCCCGGTCCTGATCTCCTGATACAGGGTAAGCTGCTCCCTGTCATAGGCCGAAAGCTGCTCAATATAATCGTTTCGGTTAAGGAGCTCCGAAAAGCTGGCCGATCCGAACAGCATTTCAAGGAGAATATAATCCCTCTTCTCATACATGAACTGAATGCGCTTTTTCATGGCGGCGTACTGTTCCTGCTCCACCCTCTTCGCCTCTTCCAGCTCTCTGCCTGTCTGCTCGATCTGGGCCTGCTTTTCCTCGATCCTCTTTTCCAGCTCGGCCAGGTTGTCGCTCACCTCGGCCAGACTGTTGTTGAGGCTGTTCAGCTGTCCTTTAAGCCCTTCCGTGGTTTCCTCCAGATCGTCCAGCTCTTCCCTTGTGGAATTCAGAGCGTCCTCTGTCTTTTTCTTCTCTTCCTTCGCCTCGTTCAGCTTCTTTTCCGTATCTTTGACATCTGCGTAAGCAGTTGTGGGAACGGCACACAGCAGCACTGCCATTGCCACACATGCGGCGATGCGCTGCCTTCCTGCCCTTCTCATCCGCTTCACCCGCCTTTCACTTTCTTATTTTGTGCCAAAAATCCTGTCGCCGGCATCCCCGAGCCCCGGCACGATATAGCCATGGTCATTGAGCTTTTCATCCAGGGCCCCGATATAAATATCCACGTCGGGATGCGCCTCCTGCATGGCCTTAATGCCCTCCGGAGCTGCGATAATGCACATGAAATGAATATTCTGGCATCCCTTGTCCTTCAGCATCTGAATGGCCGCAACCGACGATCCACCCGTCGCAAGCATGGGATCTACCACGAACACCTCGCGCTCCGCACAGTCCGCCGGGAGCTTGCAGTAGTATTCAACCGGCTTTAAGGTTTCCGGATCCCGATAGAGTCCGATATGGCCAATCTTTGCCGCCGGAATCAGATTCAGCATTCCGTCCACCATTCCGAGCCCTGCCCGCAATATCGGCACGATAGCCATCTTTTTGCCCCTCAGCTCCTTCACGGTGGTCCTGCAGATAGGGGTCTGCACCGTGACATCGATAAGCGGCAGATCCCTGGTGGCTTCATAGCAGATCAGCATGGCGATCTCACCGATTGTCTGCCTGAAATCCTTGGTCCCCGTCTCAATTCTTCTGATATACCCGATTTTGTGCTGGATCAGCGGATGATCCATGATAATTGTTCTTGCCATTTTTATACCCGTGCCTTTCCCGCATGAGCCCTTCCCATGCGGGAATAGGCCCAAATACGTAGATTGAAAATTACATTTTCAATCTTACCTCTACATTCTCATCCTTGGTTTGATACTCCCGTCAGTTCCTCTTTCCTGTCAGGGCTCTATCTTGGAAATTCTCCTCTTATGATTCTCCCCCTGTGAAAATTCAGTGTCTAGAAAAGTATCCACAATCTCCACAGCCAGGTTCGGGCCCGTAAAGCCGCCTCCCATGGCCAGGATATTGGCATCGTTGTGAAGCCTTGTCATCTTTGCCAGATAGGCATCCGTACACAGGGCGCAGCGCACCCCCTTTATCTTGTTTGCCGCTATGGAAATCCCGATTCCCGTCGTGCAGATGACAATTCCCTTTTCGCAGGTTCCTTCCGCAACTGCTCTGGCCGCAGCCTGTCCGAATTCCGGATAGTCGCAGGAGCTCTTGTCAAAGCACCCGAAATCCTTATACTCTATCCCCCTCTCCTCCAAATGCTTCATGACCTGAACCTTAAGGTCATACCCTCCGTGGTCGCTTCCCAAAGCTATCATTGTGCCGTCTCTCCTTTCTGATCCTGTTTATCTCCCGCCTGCAGCACCTGATGTCCCGCAGCCTTCAAAAGCCTGTTCATAACCGCCGCTCCAACTCCCTCTCCCGCAAAGGCTTCCGCATAGATGATCTGCGCGTTTTCATCGTCAAGCTCTCTGAGAATGCGGAACAGCTGTCTTGCGGCCTCCTCACCGTCATGGCGCTTCCCCATGCTTTTCACCACATCCGCCGTATAACGGTCTGCCGTCTCCTGTGCGGCGATCACCCCGGTCCTAAGGCCCTGTCTCCTTTTCAGAGCGATCTGTTCATTAATATATGCGCTCACCTTATCCGTCTCTCCCTCCACCAGAAAGAGACTGCCCCTGGGTGCATAATGTCTGTACTTCATTCCGGGAGCCCTGGGTGCCTGATCCGAATCCGAATCGATCACGGCCTGATCCGTCAGTACCCGTCCTGCGGCCTCCCTTACCATGGCCTCCGTGACATATCCCGGGCGAAGGATCACGGGCTCTTCTCCCGTGAAATCCACAATCGTGGATTCCAGGCCAATCTGCGTCTGTCCGCCGTCGATAATCAGATCCACGCATCCGTCCAGATCCTCGATCACGTACCTTGCCAGAGTGGGACTCGGCCTCCCGGAGCGGTTGGCGCTCGGAGCCGCCACAAAGCCCCCCGCAGCACGGATCAGCGCTCTGGCCGTCTCGTGGGAGGGCATCCTCACCGCAACGGTTTTAAGGCCCCCGGTCGTGGCATACGGCACGATATCCGTCTTGTGAAAAATCATGGTAAGCGGCCCCGGCCAGTATCGTTCCGCCAGAAGATACGCCTCCTTTGGCACGTCCTTCGCAATCATGGAAAGATCACCCATATCCGCAATATGGATGATCAGAGGATTATCGCTTGGACGTCCCTTTGCCGCATAGATTCTGGCGGAGGATTCCCCGTTCAGTGCGTCCCCTCCAAGGCCGTACACGGTCTCTGTGGGAAACGCCACAAGACCGCCCCTTTTCAGAATCGCTCCCGCCTCCTCAACGGCTTCCATATTTATATTATTTTCTTCTATTGTGATAACCTTTGTCTTCATCTTCCGATTTCTCCAAAGCTCTGTGCCAAATATACTTTATCACATTTTTTTTCGTTTGACTAGATATGATTATATTAAGGTATGATTAGACTTGATTTTGTGGGAATCCTATTTTAAAATTGAATTTACGGAGATTATCAGATCTCCAAAGTCAACACCCCTGCGGCAGTCACCAAACGTGCATGCAAGCATGCCCGCTTGGCTCGTTGCCCGCAGAAATAAAAGGAGGCAAAGGTATGCAAAAATGTATTTTAGTAGTGGACGATGACGAAATGAATCTGAAAAGGACAAAGAGAATCCTGGAAAAGGAATACAACGTGATTCTTGCCAAGTCAGGCGAGGAAGCTCTCGGAAAGCTTAACGACGAGACGGTTGATCTGATTCTTCTCGATATAGCCATGCCGGAAATGGACGGTCTTGAGACCTTCAAACGGATGAAAGGCCTTTCGATCGATATTCCCGTTATTTTTCTGACGGCTTCAGGAGACGAGGACGATGTTTTGAGCGCCATCATGCTGGGGGCGGTCAATTATCTGAAAAAGCCCTTTACCCCTCAGGAGCTTTTAAAACGAATTGCCGTGGGGATTGAGAAAAAATGAGAACGAAAGGTCAAACAAGCATACATCTTCTACTGGCCTCCATTGTCACTATGTTTGGAACCATGTTGATCCTGCTCACCCTTTCCATGTCCTGGGAGCACTGGATGATCCCTATTATCGTGATGGGCAATTCCATCGTATGGTTCCTTCATATCGGAAGAGCGGGCACGGAGGGTTTTTACGAAACTCTGTGTGCCGGCCTTTTGCTGGTCGGATTTTTCTTTTACGGAGTGCACAGCGCAGTCCTTTTTGACATACCGGCAGTGGCCTGCATGATCCTCCTTGTTTTTTCTATGTTTGACAAAAAACGGCTGTTGTATATCACCATCGGTCTGTATCTTCTGGAGCTGCTGTATCATTTCCTTCTTCTACATACGGTCACCTCCGGAATGGGAATCCAGAACATCGTGCGTCTCGGATTCGGTGCCAGCGTGGTGGCCGGTTCCATGGCCATCGCCATGTACCGCATCAACAAGCGGCGGGAGGACCGGACCCTGCAGGACAGTATTCTGGCCCAGCTGGAAACGACCGGACGGCAGAACGCCGAATTTCTCTCCAACGTGTCTCATGAGCTCAGAACCCCCACCAACATGGTTCTCGGCATCAGCGAGGTCATATTGGAGAAGGATATCTCCCCGGGAGTCCGGGAAGACATGCGCTCCATACAGCTGGCAGGCAAACGTCTCTCCAGCCAGATCAACAACATGCTGGACTATACAGAAATCGTGGAGGGAACTCTGACTCCTTCCAACGAACCATACATGATCGCTTCCGTTCTCAATGACGTGATCACCATGGCGGCCATGCAGAAAAACAGACAGCAGCTGGAGATGGTCTTTGACATGGATCCGAAAATGCCCGCCGTCCTTGTCGGAGATGCGGAAAAGCTCTCTCATGTTCTCAAGATTCTTCTGGAAAATTCCATCAAATTCACGGAGGAAGGAGGAATCAATGTCTGCATAGGATTCCGGCCGGAAAGCTATGGGATCAATCTGATTATAGATATCCGCGATACCGGAATCGGAATGGATGCCGCTCAGCTCACGCAGATGTGCGACGACTTTTACCAGGCAGACTCCGGGAGCAGCCGCTTTGCGGGCGGGCTGGGACTGGGACTTCCCATTGCCCGGGGCCTGCTCCATGCCATGGGCGGATTTATTTACTTTGACAGCAAGGGTCAGGAAGGCCTGCAGGTACATATCGCAATTCCCCAGGCGGTGTCGGATTACACGCCGACCATGGTCATTCATGATGTTGAGAGGTTGTGTATCGCCTGCTACTTCCGCCCGGAAAAATACAGCTGCGACGAGGTCAGAATATATTATGACAATATGATTCTGCATATGGTGGAGGGACTCGGTATCGAGGGATATCAGGCCCATAATTTTAATGGGCTGATGAAGCTCCAGAGCAGTCATGCCGTGACCCATGTGTTTATCGCCCAGGCCGAATATGAGGAGAACAGCGCTTATTACGAAGAGCTGTCCAATAAGCTGCGGGTCGTGATCATTGCGGAAAAAGATTTTCTGTTAGATGCGGAAAGCAGACTCCTTGTCATACGCAAGCCGTTTTCCGCACTTTCCGTGGTGAACCTTCTGAACGGCGAAGTGAAAGAAAACGGTTTCGAGGAAGCCCAGGCCGCAGGCCGCAGGCCGTTTTCCTGCGTGGGAGTGCGGGCTCTTGCCGTGGATGACGAGGAGATGAATCTGGTTGTCGCAAAGGGTGTCCTTGGCAGCTATGGGATTCAGGTGGATACCTGTCCAAGCGGAAAGGAGGCCATTAAGCGCTGTACCTCCATCGACTATGATATTATTTTTCTGGATCACATGATGCCGGGCTTTGACGGCGTGGAGACGCTCAGGAAGATCCGGGAGATCGAGGGCGGAATCTATCAGGATCTGCCTGTAATAGCCCTGACCGCAAACACCTTAAGCGGCGCAAGGGAAATGTTCCGCAACGAGGGATTCACGGAATTTATACCAAAGCCTATCGAACGTGCGGTTCTGGAGCGGGTTCTGAGAAAGGTTCTGCCAAAGAACTCCATTCAGTACGGTCCGGCGCCCACCAGGCAAGACAATGGCCAGGCAGAAGCCGGCACTCCGGTAAGCCCTGCCTTATCTTCACCGGAAGCTTCTGCACCGCAGGATGTCACACCGGAAGAGATCTCAGCGCCGGACGAGACGCTCTCACCCTTTGACGCTCTTGTCCGTGCCGGCATCAACGTGCAGATGGGATTGGATTATTGTGCCGGCGAGGAAGATTTCTATCTGGAAATGCTGCAGATGTTCTGTGAGCAGAGCGGAGAAAAAAAGTCGGAAATCGACTCTTACTATGAAGCCGCAAGCTGGGCGGATTACGCCATCAAAGTCCACGCCCTGAAAAGCACCTCTCTGACCATCGGCGCAGAGCAGCTTTCCGAGCAGGCAAAGCTGCTGGAGCAGGCCGGAAAGAAAGAGGACGTGGATTATATCCGGCAAAATCATTCTTCTCTCCTTGACCTCTATGATCAGGTCTGTGAGAGCATTGCCGGATTACTTGAAAGACAGGAGGAATCGCCAGGTGTTGAAAAAATGGTTTGAAATAATCTTCGACCACAGGATCAGTCTGCGGGAGCGGATGTTCCGGGTGGTCACAGGTATCAGCATGGTTGCCCTTACCATTATACTTCTCATGGGAAGGAGTTTTGCAAACCTGCTGATTCTGGCGGCAAGTCTTGCCTTCATAACCGCCATTGTAAAATTCAGTATCCGGAATGAACGGATCCATACGGGAGCCACCGCCATCGCAGTATTGCTTCTTGTCGTTTTCCCGATCAGCTTTTTTACGGCAGGCGGGTTTTACAGCGGAATGCCCGAATGGTTCGTGCTCTGCTTCATCTATATCAGCATTACCCTGGAGGGAAGACGAAAAGGAATCTTTTTCCTGCTGTGCACGATTGAAACGCTTCTGTGCTATTTTACGGCTTTCTATTTCCCGGATTTTATGGCACAGAATACACAGAGCCATTCCTTTTTCGATTCCGCCTTTTCCGTCATTATGGTGGGTGCGCTCACCAGCATACTTCTCCTGTTTCTCACAAGGCTCTATGATGAGGAAACCGAGCTTACCAGACAGCAGAAGAAGGAGATCGAGGAACTGAATAAGGCGGAGAATCACTTTTTCTCCAGCATGAGCCATGAGATCCGCACGCCCATCAACACGATTATCGGTTTAAATGAAATCATTCTCCGCGGCGACATCTCCGAGGATGTGGCCGAAAACGCCAGAAATATACAGGGTGCCAGCAAAATGCTCCTCACCCTTATCAATGATATTCTGGATCTTTCAAAGATCAAATCCGGAAAAATGGAGATCGTGAACGTCTCCTATGAGACGGGCGCTCTTTTTTCGGAAATTGTCAACATGATATGGATTAAAGCCAGGGAAAAGGGGCTTGAATTCCGCCTGCAGGTGGATCCCTCCATCCCAAGCATGTTATGCGGCGACGAGGTCCGGATCAAGCAGGTTCTGATCAACCTGCTGAACAATGCCATAAAATATACGAGCGCCGGTTCCGTAACGCTTTCCATCCGGTGCGAGCGCCTGATGCTGAACCGGGTGCGCGTCTGGTATTCCGTGGAGGATACCGGGCAGGGTGTGAAAAAAGAAAACATCCCCTATATCTTCAATGCGTTCAAGAGAGTGAACGAGGAGAAAAACCGCCACATCGAGGGAACCGGCCTGGGCCTTAGCATCGTCCACCAGCTCGTTGAGCTGATGGGCGGAGAGATCAGCGTAAACAGCGTTTACACCAAGGGCTCCACCTTTGTTGTCACGCTGGAACAGGATATTGTAAATTCCAGAGAGCTGGGAACCTTTACCCTGGCCTCCCGTTCCCGGGTTCATGAGGGAGAGCAGTACCATCAGAGCTTTGAGGCTCCCGATGCGCATATACTGGTAGTGGACGACAATGAAATGAACCTGAAGGTGGTTCATAAGCTGCTTAAGGAGACAAAGGTTCAGATTGACACGGCAGAAAGCGGTGCGGAATGTCTGAGGCTGACGCAGTATCAGCATTACGACACGATCCTGATGGATCATCTGATGCCGGAGATGGACGGAATCGAATGTCTCCATGCATTGCGCACACAGCCCGGCGGACTGTGTCAGGATGTGCCCGTGATCGCCCTCACCGCCAATGCGGGAAGCAACAACCAGCTTCTCTACCGCAAGGAGGGCTTTGCCGGTTATCTGGCAAAGCCTGTCAGCGGTGCGCTGCTGGAGGCGGCCATTCTCAATATTCTCCCCAAGGAGCTGGTCACTCTGTGCGAGGAATCCGGCCAGTCGGAGATCGGAAAGGATGTCCTGATCTTCGAGCAGGCCAAAAGACTGTCCATCATGATCACCACGGACAGCGTGTGCGATCTCCCGGAATCTCTGATAAAGGAATTCGGCATTTCCGTATGTCCCTACTATGTCTGTACGGAGCAGGGACGTTTTCTGGATAATCTGGAGCTGAGCTCTGACGAGCTGCTCTCCTACATGGCCAGAGGAAAAGAGGGCTCCTCCCAGGCACCGGATGTGGAGGATTATGAGAGATTCTTTGCCCAGAGGCTCACCGAGGCGCAGAACGTGATCCACATCACCATGGCCAAACACACCAGTCTGGGGTACCACAACGCCCTTGAGGCTGCAAAGTCCTTTGAAAACGTCACCATACTGGATTCCGGACACCTTTCCAGCAGCATGGGCCTTTTCGTGCTTTATGCCGCCTCCCTGGCGGAAAATCATGTCCGCAAGGCGGAGATCGTGGAAACCATGAAAAGACTCCGAAACCATATTTCCTCTGCATTTATCATTGACAGCACCCACATGATGTGTCAGGCTGGACAGATACCAAAAAGGATTCAGATTCTCTGCGACGCACTGCTGCTTCATCCCATCATCGTGCTTCGAAACAGCAGAATGGCCGTGGGCGGAGTCGCCATGGGTGACTTTGCTCATATGGCAAAGCGCTATATCCGGAAGATGCTTATTAATTCAAGGAATATTGACAAACGCATCCTTTTCATCACCTATGCGGGAATGGAAAAGGAAAAGCTGCAGTATATTCAGGAGCTGGTACAGCAGTATTGTCCCTTCGAGCGTGTTTACCTGCAGCCGGCCTCCTCCTCCATTGCCAGCAACTGCGGTCCCGGCTCCTTCGGACTGTTATTCATAAGGAAAAACGATGTCTCCATTTCCTATTCCGACGCATCAGAGCCGTTGGATTAAGCGGGGTCGGAGCTGTCAAAAAAGGTGTGGTCCGGAGGATAAGTCTCCGGTCTCACACCTTTTTACGTTTCCGGCATCCCAATGGCATCTCAGCCGGCGCTGTTTAAATATTTCATGATTCCCATATGGATATTCCAGGCCAGTCTTTCCTGATACACGGGGGTGATCAGCCTGCCGGCTTCCTCGGAATTTGACAAAAATCCACACTCCACAATCACAATGGGCTTTCCCGTCTTTTTCAGCAGATAATAGCTGTCGTTTCCCTTTGCCTGCCGCTTGTTCTCAGGATCCAGAAGCGCAAGCTGCTCCTGAAGAATGTCGGCAAGCACCCTGCTCCTTTCGCTGGTCTGATAAAAAAAGACCTGTGCCCCCTTTACATATTCCTCATGATAGCTGTTCTGGTGGATACTCACCACAAGCTCGGGATCCGCCTCCTCGATGATGGCAAGACGTCTCTTCATATCCTGCACCTTCTTGTTGGAAGCCCCCTCGTCGTACAGCCCGTTTTCATCCTCTCTGGTCATCACCACCCGGATATCCTCCGCCTCCAGAAATTTTTTCAGGATCAGGGCGATCTCAAGGTTGATGTCCTTCTCCAGCGCGTCGTTAATCCCCACCTTGCCGGGATCAGCCCCTCCGTGTCCCGCATCTATCACCACACAGACCTGATCCTTACCCTCCTCAGACACAGATGCCCGTATCTTTTCCGAGAAAACATAGGCCGCCCCCTCTCTTGCCACAACAAACATGGAAAATAACAAAATCCCCGCCATTACCAGCTTCAATACTCTGCTTTGATCCTCGCTCATCCGTAAACCGCCGCATCCTGCTTCACAATATATCTATGAAAAAACGGCTGCGGGTATAACCCACAGCCTGTCCTTTAATCTCATGTATTCATCTTTACTGATTCAGATACTCTCCGATTACATCCCATATCTGCGGTTTTTCAAATCCAAGCCGCCAGCTTGCGACACCGCCGATTCCGTATTTTTCCATGATATTCAGCTTGACCCTGATGGATTCCTCGTCCTCAAGCCACACCTGATGGAGCGTGTCCCCGGACGTGTACTCCCCGTAATTCTGGCAGGCCGCCTCGTCCCACTCCGTGACAATGTTGTGGGCGGACACATATTCCTCCGCCATCTCCATTCCCACTGCCTGGCTGCTGATGCCGCTTCCCGTAGTCTCCCATATCCTCGTGTAGAAGGGAACCGCATTGATGACCTTTTCCGGCGGAACCTGATCCACCGTCCGCTCTATTCCCTCCTCCACAAAGTCAATGGAGGCCACGCTTCCCGCCTCGGAGCTTCCCGCAAAATGCTCGTCATAGCCCATGATGATCACATAGTCCGCCACAATCCCCTGCTCCTTGCGGTTATAATGGTCGTTATAGCCCTTGGGAACGTAGTTGTCTATGGAAAGCACGATTCCGTTTTGCCTGCAGGGGATGGACAGCTCCCTGATAAATTCGACAAAATGCTCTCCGCAGTCTATACTGATGGTCTCAAAGTCCACGTTAATTCCGTCAATTCCGAATTCCTTCACAACACTCACCAGGCTTTCAATCAGCTTCGCCCTTGTGCTGGTGGAGGAGAGGATCTCGTACATGTCAATGCTGTCCTTATACTCAATATTTTCGATCACGGCCCATACCTCCATCCCCATTCCATGGGCCTTGTCCACATAACTCTTTGATGCAAAGCTGGTAAAGCCGCCCTCATTGTCGCAGAGCTTGAACCATGTGGGCGATATGACATTGAGTCCCTTTGTTTTCTCCGTTACGCTCTGCAGAGTGTCGTTCCCCGCCTCCCCGGCGATCACATGCCACCCAAGATTAATCTTGTAATCTCTGGTGACGCTGGTATATTCCGGCTCCGTGTAATCCGACACCGGGATGGGCTGTTCCGCCCGGATCTCTCCCAGTCTTTTGTTTTCCACATATCCGATAATGGAATCCGCCGTCTTTACCTTGGTCCAGTTCTCCATCTGCTCGAGAACCGTAACCCGCTCTCCCGCAGCCGCATCCGCAAGGATCGCACTCTTTATCCCGCCCCGGATTCTCACCGCAGTGTCCTTTGCGATCTCACAGACGTTTATCTCCTCCCATGCCGTATCGATCTGAAGACGGTTCGGCTCCGAGAACGCCTGATAGGAGAAATTACTGTATTCCTTTACATAGTCAAGGGCCACAAGCAATGCATCTCCCTCATATCTGGCCGCCACATATCCAAGCTCCTCGGTGCCGTTTTTCGTCTCCTTTGCGCTGCCCCCGATCTCACATCTGACAATGTCGTCGGGCAGTGTATATAAAAGAAGATTTTCATTCCTGTCCTCATAAAATCTATCGTTAAAGTACAGATGAACGGAGGACAGATTCATATAATAAACGCCGTCGATCAGCCTCGCCCTCTCCTGTATCATTTCATTTCCCAGAATAACAGCCGTATCCTCATTCGAGCTGATCCCGAAATACTCGTCAAGATCCGCCCTCTCTTTGGAATAGGAATACTTTTCTACTAATTTTAAGCCGACGCTCACGCCTCCTATCACGATAATAAGGACGATGGCGACAGCTATCGGAATTATTTTCTTCATATCCAACGCTCCTCCAATCGTCCTTATTATAACAGACTATTTTCATACCGTCATTACAAATTTTGACTTTTTGTTACCCCGGCAGCGATCGTATTTATGGGGGTATGCATACGTGCCAAGAAAAAAGAGTATGCCGCCGGGTTCAGATAGGGGCCTGATCCAGAGAAATTCTGTCATATCGTATTTCTTTTATTCTTCCCTCCTTGTCGGTGATGTAGTCGGGCATATACAGAGCGTCTTCCTTTACGCAGTTTCTCTCAATGTATTCCGAAGTGGTCGGTGCGCCATCCAGGTAAAGTTTAACTCCCGCATCCTCCCAGCTCTTCAGCCTCCTTATAAGGGAATCTGAGCTGATATCGTTTTTTTCTGTCATAATTTCTCCCATCCGTTTTAAGATTTGAAATTCTGGACGCCCAAAAGAAGCCGTGATATGTTTTGTCAGAAAATAAACCTTAAAACTGATTATAGTTTCTTTGTTTCATGACGATAATAAAAGACAGAGATGCCGGGTATGTATCAAAATTAAATTACCGCTTGCGAATTTCCATAATGAATTATAAGGTGAAAATATACGAGTAGAAATATCGCGACAGACCATAAAGCCTGTAAGACTTCCTTCCGCCGGATGTCTCGTCCGGCCTCCCAACTAAACTCAATGGAAGGATTAGACCAGTATTCCTCAGGGAACACTGTCTGATTTAATTTTGCTTAGAATAAATATGACTGTTAAATGTCTGCAATGCCTCCTCCCGATACTGATTTACCCGGAAGCATCTCATGAACGCATTGTAGTACTAATTACCAAATTTTGCAAGTGGTTTTATACTTTTTTTATTGATTATTCATAAATCAAAAAAATGCGGGTTTTTTATAAAAAAAGATTATAAATTTTTTTGAAACAGTCGGCCTGTCCTATTGACTTAAATTCGTACAAAGTATAATATAAATTATCAGAAGGAACCGGCACGGGCAAAGGAGACTTTTCATATGATAAGTTATCATATCATATTGATGCCCTGCCGCCAGTAAGTGATGAACCACAGGTCACCAGACGACAGGATAACAGTAACTTAATAGTAAGGATGTGATAAAATGAAAATAGAAAAAGTAAATGATCATCAAATTCGCTGCACACTTACCAGAGAGGATCTTGCGGACAGGGAACTGAAGCTCAGCGAACTTGCTTACGGTACCGAAAAGGCCAAAGATCTGTTCCGGGACATGATGCAGCAGGCATCTTTTGAATTTGGGTTTGAAGCGGAAGACATTCCATTAATGATAGAGGCAATTCCTCTCAACTCCGAATGTATCGTTCTCATTATCACCAAGGTCGAGGATCCGGAGGAGCTCGATACACGCTTTTCGAAGTTCGCCCCCTCTGTACACGAGGACGGGGAGAGTACCGAGGACGTGCTGGATTCTCTTGCCGGCGGAGCGGATGATGTGCTGGATCTTTTCAAGAAAATACAGAGTAAACGGGCTCAGGCCGCAGAGAATGCCCAGTCTCCCGAATCCATGGAGGAGACGAGGCGCTCCTTCAAAAACGCCCTGATGGGCAAGCTGAACGATGCGGCTTCCGTGGAGCTTACCAGGATTTATTCCTTCCGGTCTCTCCATGAGCTCATGAAGCTTTCCCATATACTCTCAGAGCATTATTCCGGCACCAATTCTCTGTATAAGGAAACGGCGGGAGGATATATTCTGGTTCTCTCCAAGAGCGGCCACACGCCGGTGGAATTTAACAAAATCTGCAATATCGTGTCGGAGTACGGCAGTCCCGCCAGATCGGTTCCCGCCTCAGAGGCGTATCTGGAAGAGCATTTTGAACCGATTATCAGAGATCATGCCCTGCAGTCCTTATCCGGAATATAATCGGATGTAGAACACGATTGCCAAAAGCGCATTTATCAGGCTGCTGATAGGTGCGCCTTTTTATGCGCAGCCCAGTGTACAGAAAAATTCCTTGTATTTATTCAATATAATGGTAAAATAGAAAAGAAATTATGCATAAAAATACAGAAGGGAAAAAGATTATGAACATGTTTGCAACCTTTTGGGCGCTGGTCCCGCCCATTGTAGCTATCGTACTGGCTCTGATCACAAAGGAAGTATACAGCTCCCTGTTTGTGGGAATCGTGGTCGGCGGTCTGTTTTTCTCCGGATTTTCCTTTGAGGGAACGCTGACTCACATTTTCAACGACGGGTTCGTGTCCGTGCTCTCCGATCCCTATAACGTAGGTATCATCATCTTTCTGGTGATCCTTGGCGCTATGGTGAGCCTGATGAACCGCGCCGGCGGCAGCGCCGCCTTCGGGCGCTTTGCAAAGCAAAAAATCAAAACAAGGGCGGGAGCCCAGCTGGCCACCATCGCTCTGGGTGTCCTGATCTTCATCGATGATTATTTTAACTGCCTTACTGTCGGAAGCGTGATGCGTCCCGTCACTGACCAGCACAGGGTCTCAAGGGCAAAGCTGGCATATCTGATCGATGCCACCGCCGCACCCGTCTGCATTATCGCCCCGATTTCCTCCTGGGCAGCCGCCGTGTCCGGCTTTGTGGAGGGGGAGGACGGATTTTCCATCTTCATCAATGCGATTCCCTACAACTTTTACGCTCTGCTCACCATAGCCATGATGATCGGCCTGGTGGTTCTCCATGTGGATTTCGGTCCCATGAGGCATTATGAGGCCAACGCTCTTGACGGAGATCTCTTCTCTGACAAGGATCATGAGACCGAGGAGGAAGCGCCTGCAAACGCCAAAGGCCGCGTAATCGATCTGATTATCCCCATTCTGACTCTGATTGTCTGCTGCGTGGTTGGAATGATCTATACCGGAGGCTTTTTTGAGGGTGCGGATTTTATTACCTCCTTCTCCAATTCAGACGCTTCCGTGGGACTTGCCCTTGGGAGTATCTGCGCCATGCTGATCACTATCGTGATCTACCTTCTGCGCAGAGTGCTTAAATTCAGCGAATGCATGGAATGTCTTCCCGCTGGCTTCAAGGCCATGGTTCCCGCTATTTTGATTCTCACCTTTGCCTGGACCCTGAAGGCCATGACCGACAGCCTCGGTGCAAAGGAATTCGTGGCCGCAGCCATGGAACAGAACGCCGGTTCCTTCATGAACCTGCTGCCCGCCATTATCTTTCTGGTCGGCTGCTTCCTGGCCTTTTCCACCGGAACCAGCTGGGGAACCTTCGGTATCCTGATTCCTATCGTGGTGGCCGTATTTTCCGGCAGCGATCACGAGCTGATGATCATTTCCATATCCGCCTGCATGGCCGGCGCCGTGTGCGGGGATCACTGCTCGCCCATCTCCGATACCACCATCATGGCGAGTGCTGGCGCTCAGTGCAAGCATGTAAACCATGTGACCACACAGCTGCCCTATGCCCTCATGGTGGCCGCGGTTTCCTTTGTGGCCTATGTCATCGCAGGCTTTACCAGAAGCCCCTTTATTTCTCTGCCCGTGGGTTTTCTCCTGCTCCTGGCCGCACTGTTTGCCGTAAAGAGAATGAACGCCGAAAAGGAGGCGTAAGCGTATACAGCTTAAAAGCTCCCGGCCCTTTCCCGGCCGGGAGCTTTTGCATTCCGTCTCTTATAAAGCCTCAATCTTAGCCATCAGGTCATTGATGTCCATTCCATGGACCATTGCCGCCTCCTCAAGGCTCTCCGCCTGTGCGGAAGGGCATCCCAGACAGTGCATTCCAGCCTCCATCAGAACCGGGGCAACGTCCGGATTCGTCCTTAAAATCTCGCCGATCGTCATTTCCTTGGTAATCTGTGCCATTCTTAATAACCTCCTTTATCCGAAACCTATATTCTCTGTACCTGAACCTTATCCAGTATAATACTTTGCCCACTTTCTTGCAAGTACAGTCATCGGATTTTGTAAAAATCACTGAACAGCCTCCGTTTTGATGATAAATTTCACGCTTCCGTCCATCCCTTGCGGAAGTCCCGCAAAGGTATTGTAAGCTTTGCCGGCACGGGCCACCGCCTCCAGCCTGTCAACCACGTCCTGAACGTCGTCGCCAAACAGCTCTGTCAGTCTGCTGATTCCTTCCTCGTCAAACCGGAACATGCCGTCAACCAGCTTAAGCGCTCCCTCGTCCAGCTCGCCCATGCCGTCATCCAGGGTCAAAGCTCCCTCCTTCAGGGTTCCCGCTCCGTCCTTCAAGCTTCCGGCTCCGTCGTTTAAGGTTCCCGTTCCCTCCACCAGCTTTCCGGTTCCGTCATGAAGCGCCAATGCGCCGTCCTTGAGGGTTGCGGCTCCGTCTCTCAGGCTTCCGGCCCCCTCATCCAGCTCGCCCGCTCCCTCATTCAGAGAGTCAATTCCCTGCTTCAGCTCTCCTGCACCGCTGCTTAGCTCCTGCGCTCCCGAAACGACGGTGGCGGTTCCTTCCTTCAGCTGCAGCGCTCCGGCGCTGAGTGCCCAGAGCCCCTGATCCGGTGCCTCGCCCACAAGCTGGTTTACGCCTGCCGATACCTGGGAAAGACCCTGGTTCAGGCTATTTGTTCCGCCTGCGATTCCCGCCGCCAGCTGCCTGATGCCCTCCCTGGCCTCTGCCGTCTGGCTGCTGTTTACATTGGAAAGTGCCGAGGCTATGGCCTCCAGAGTCTGAATCTGTGCGTCACAGGCCGCCTCCACGGACTGGTAGTAGGAAAGCTGGGCCGATGCCTCCTCATAGGCCGCAAGAGCGCCCTGGATATCGCCCGCACCAAGGGTTTCAACCTCCACCTGCTCCGTATAATACTGAGGCACTTCCATCTGTGCGGTTCCCACGACGGTACATGTCTCGGTGCCTGTAACCTCCTCCACAGTCTCCTCGAAATATTCTCCCTGACTCTCCTCCCCGTCCTCGGACTGTGCCTGAAAGCTGATGGTTCTCTGTGAGGTGGCGGGAATCTCCACCTGAACCTCCACGTCTTTGCTGACCGTCTGCATTTCCGTTCCCGTCACCACCTCAAAGCTCTGAGTGGATACGGTGCATGCGCCCTCCAGAGTCTGCCTCGCGCTTTCCAGCGCAGCAGCAGCCTGCCCGGCCCCCGCCTGGGCGGCCGCCTTATTTTCCTGCGCCGACACAATCCGGGCGGAAAGGCTTTCCGAAAGCTCCGCATAGGACTGCTCTGTTCCCTCAAAGTATGCCTGCACCAGACTGTTCAAAAGCGCCGCATTATCCGTAAGGCTCTGGGAGCCTGCCAGAACGGATACATTCTCCCCGTTCTCATCTGTCATCTGACTTAAGCTGTACTGCAGCTTCCTGGCCCCCTCGCTGGCAGCGGCCAGGCCGTCCTTCAGGGAATCCGCTCCCTCATCCAGCTGCTTCGCCCCGCTGACCAATGCTCCGGTACCGTCAAGAAGACGCTGTCCTCCGTCCTTAAGCTCTCCTGCGCCGTCTCTGAGCCGCAAGGTGCCGTCCTTGAGGGTCTGTGTTCCGTCAAGAAGAGCAGACGCACCGTCATCGAGCTGTTTGGCACCGTTGTCAAGCTGCCCGGATTTCTCGTACAGCTCCCGGGCTCCGTCTCTGAGCTTAACCGCACCGTCAAAAAGCTCATCCGTTCCTTTTACCAGCTCCACGGTACCGTCCTTAAGCCGGCCGCTTCCGTCCTTGAGATCCGAGGTACCGTCCTTAAGCTCCTTTGCGGCCTCACTCAGATCATCCATGGAGGCGTTAAGATCCGCAAGATCAATGGAGTCCGTCAGCCGGATATCCGAGAGCACATCGCTCATGGCAATTGTCATGGTCATTCCCAGCTCAAAGTTTTCCGCATCCGCCGTCACTTCAATGTATTCGGGAATCTCCATGTCATCCGCCAGCTCCTCCTGCCCCTTTTTGGAAAGCTTTCCCTTCAGTCCGTCCACATCAATGCTCTCCCCAAGCCCCGGAAAGGTCACGCCTATCACCACGCTGTTTTCCCCCTCGGAAAGAAGCCTCGCATTAGTGACCTCAATGTTGGAGAAGACATCCTGCGGCAGCACCATGCCGGAAATCATGGTAAACGGAATGGAAATCTCCTCCTCCCTCTCCCCGATGGAAACCTTCGTCGTCTCCGTGTTTTCATAGTCCATGCGGATCGTCACCCTGCCGCTTTTGCCGGCCAGCTCCCCGGGAGAGATTTCCTTCCCGTCAAGCTGATACGAAAGCTTTACCTCTACCGGAAGCTCCTTATCCGTGGTTCCCTGATAATAGATGTCAGATCCCCCGGCATGCCAGGTTAGGATACCGTCCTCTCCCACCTCAAAGGTCTCATAGCCCTTTACGTTCTCTATGTCCGTAAGCTCGGAGACATCGGTAAGCCTCTCGTCGCCCGATGCGTTTTTCAGCCAGCTGCTGACGATTACTCTGTCCGTCCTTCCGGAAGCATCCGCCATCACATACACGGTCTCCTCCTTTCCCGCCGTGCCGCTGTGGGATCCCTGTACCTGTCCGTCAAGAATCTCCCTGAGAGCCTTCTCCTGATTTTCCTGCGTTATCACCGACACACCGGCGGATGATTCCGCTGCGTTTTTGTCCTTACAGCCCACAAGCCCGATTGCCATGGCCGCACTAAGCCCCAGGCATACCGCCTTCGATAATATCTGTTTCTTCTTATAATTAATGTTCATCATAATGACACTGCCTCCTGTCTCACTTCGTTTTCTTTCTTTTTGTCCCGCATTCCGCCCCGTATGATGATTCTGTCAAACACCATAAAAGCGGACGGCAGAACGAAAATCACTGATACCATACTGATCAGGGCCCCTCTTGCCATCAGTGTGCACAGAGAGCTGATCATGTCAATATTGGAAAAAAGCCCGACGCCAAAGGTGGCCGCAAAGAAGGAAAGTGCGCTGACCACTATGGATTTCACACTGCTCTGGCAGGCGATGGAAACCGCCTCACTCTTAGGCGTTCCCCCATATCTCTCCCTCCGGTATCTTGTGGTCATCAAAATAGCGTAATCCACTGTGGCTCCCAGCTGAATCGTTCCGATTACCACGGATGCGATAAAGGGAATTGCCGTCTTTGTGTAATAGGGAATTCCCATATTCACAAAAATCGCCATCTCAATCACGGACACCAGCACCACCGGAAGGGAAACCGATTTAAAAACCAGCATAATAATGATAAAAATCACTCCGATGGACACCACACTGACCGTGTTAAAATCCTTATCCGTTATCTCGATCAGATCCTTTGTACAGGGCGCTTCTCCCACCAGCATTCCCCTGTCGTCAACGGACTTGCAGATGAGACTCAGCTTCTCACACTGCCGGTTGACCTCCTGCGATGCCACCTTGTACTGGGAGCCCACCAGCAGAAGCTGCCAGTTGTCATTCATCAGCGGCTCTGTCAGCTGTGCGGGAATCATCTCATCCGGTATGGCGCTTCCCTTCACCGTGTTCATCCCCAGAATCCAGTTCACACCGTCCACCTTCTTCATCTCGTCTGTCATATACTTCACCTCCCTGGCCGGAAGATCCGCCGGAAGCAGAAGCATATGCGTTGCGTTCATGTCAAAGCGTTCATTGAGCTTATCGTTTGCGATAATACTGGGAAGATTCCTGGGCAGGGTCTCATCCAGATTATAGTAAACCCTGGTATTTTTGTATCCGTACAGAGCCGGGAACAGCAAAACCGCAAAGAGCGCCACGAATACCAGATAATGCTTTGTCACAAAATCACCGATGCCCTTAAAATCGGGGAGCAGCGCCCTGTGACTCGTCTTTTCCAGAGCCCTGTCAAAGACAAGGATCATGGACGGCAATATGGTGATGCAGGCAATCACTCCGATCACCACGCCCTTTGCCATCACCACTCCCAGATCCATGCCCAGGGTAAAACTCATAAAGCACAGGGCAATAAAACCCGCGACCGTGGTCAGGGAGCTGCTCACCACGGAGGTTATTGTCTCGCCGATGGCCTTTGCCATGGCCTCCCTCTTGTCCGGCATCTGCGACTGCTTTTCCTTATAGCTGTGCCACAGGAAAATCGAATAGTCCATGGTGACCCCCAGCTGAAGAACTGCGCTCAGCGCCTTAGTGATATAGGAAATTTCTCCTGCAAACACATTGCTCCCCAGATTATAGACAATCGCCATCCCTATGCTCGCCAGAAACAGAAAGGGAATCAGGAAGGAATCCATGGTGACGGAAAGAACCAGGCAGGAGAGCAGCACCGCAATGCACACGTAGACGGGAGCCTCCTTTTCCGAAAGATTTTTCGTGTCCGTCACCACTGCCGACATCCCGGAGAGGAAACAGTTCTTATCAGCCCTCCTGCGGATCTCCTCAATAGCCTCCATCGTCCCGTCCGCGGATGTGGTCTCGTCAAAAATAATCGCCATCATAGTGGCATCTTTGCTGTTAAAAGCTTCATACAGCTCATCCGGCATCAGCTCCATTGGAACGGAAATATCCATCACCGAATCGTACCAGAGCACCTTCGCCACATGCTCCACCTGCTCCACCTCGCGCTTCAGCTTCTGCACATCCCTCGGCCCCATCCCCTCCACCACAAACATGGAGAAGGCTCCCGTGCCGAACTCGTCAACCAGAATGTCCTGCCCCACCATGGTCTCGATATCCTTTGGCAGGTAGGAAAGGATGTCGTAATTAACCCTTGTTGACACATAGCCGAAAAAGGACGGGACAAGGAGCGCCAGGCCAAGGAGCAGAATCGGTATCCGGAGCGCAACCACTTTTCTCCCAAATTTTTCCATAAAAAACCTCCATTCTTTCTCTTTGTTCAAAATTATGACTTTTGGTCATTTTACTTTCTGATCAGTGTTATATCATAAAAATGACCAATGGTCAATATTCTAATTCTAAAAAAATTATAAACGGGAATTTCTTTGACTTTTTCTCTTTTTCACTTATAATGGATTCGGGTACCAAAAGCCCCGGGGCGGAGTGCGTACGGCAGTCTGCACCCAGGGCGTAGACGTAACGGGCGGAAACGAAAGGGATGGGCAGCATATGAAAAAATCAGATCTGAATAAAAAGCAGAAGAGGGAGGCTCTCCTGAACACGGCCTTTGAGCTGTTTACCTCACAGGGGCTCAACAAGACGACCATCAACAACATTGTGGAGGCCGCCGGGGTCGCCAAGGGGACCTTTTACCTCTATTTCCGGGACAAGTATGACATCCGGAATAAGCTGATTGCCCACAAGGCGACCCATATCTTTTCCGTGGCGGAGGCAGCCCTTATGGAAACGAACCTGACGGAGTTAGAGGATCGGATGATCTTTGTGGTTGACAGCATTATCGAGCAGTTCAAAAACGACAAATCTCTTCTCAGCTTTATATCCAAGAATCTGAGCTGGGCCATCTTCAAGAATGAGCTGATTTCCGCAGGCAGCAGCGCCGGGGTGGATTTCTACAATGTATACCGGATTTTTGAGGATTCCCCCAGGGCCTTTCGGAATCCCGAGGTGCTTCTTTTTATGATCGTGGAGCTGGTCAGCTCCTGCTGCTACAGCTCCATTCTGTACAGGGAGCCGACAGAAATCGACGATCTGAAGCCCCATCTTTTCCAGGCGATCCGGCAGCTGATCCGAAGCCAGGAGGCAGAATCCGTATGACCCTTCGGGCATGACGGATAACTTGGTGATAGTTTCTAAATTTTCCATTAAAACGATCTGTTGTTTGTAAAAAAATACATTCCCTTGCTTGATTTTAAAGAGCTTGTAACATATAATGAAAGTACGGTATCAGCATAGTTTTTTATGCTCAGGTAAATACAATAATATAACAGGAGGCTTACGCAAAATGAGACCAGAATGGAACAATTTTGTACCCGGCAAATGGGAAAATGAGGTTAATGTCCGTGACTTCATTCAGAGAAACTACCATCCTTATGATGGTGACGAATCCTTCTTAGCCGAAGCTACACAGGACACAAAGGATTTATGGCAGATCGTGCTTGATCTGCAGAAGAAAGAGCGCGAAGCAGGCGGTGTTCTTGATATGGATACCAAGGTAGTATCCACGATTACATCACACGGACCTGGTTATCTTGACAAATCCAAGGAAAAGATCGTTGGATTCCAGACCGATAAGCCCTTCAAACGTTCTCTTCAGCCTTACGGCGGTATCAGAATGGCTGAGAAAGCCTGCTCCGACAACGGCTACGAAGTAGATCCCGAGATCAGCGAGTTCTTCTCAACTCACAGAAAGACACATAACGCAGGCTGCTTCGACGCATACAATGCCGAGATGAGAGCATGCCGTTCCTCACATATCATCACGGGACTTCCGGACGCTTACGGCCGCGGACGTATCATCGGCGACTACAGACGTGTTGCCCTGTATGGTATCGACTATCTGATTCAGGATAAGCAGGCGCAGAAGGATTCCACCGGACGCGTTATGACAGACGATGTGATCCGCCTTCGCGAGGAGCTCTCCGAGCAGATGGTTGCTCTTAAGATGATGAAGGAAATGGCTGCATCCTATGGCTGCGATATTTCCAAGCCCTCCACCAATGTGAAGGAAGCAATCCAGGCGGTTTACTTCGGATATCTGTGCGCAGTGAAGGAGCAGAACGGTGCGGCAATGAGCCTTGGCCGTACTTCCACCTTCCTTGACTGCTATGCAGAGAGAGACCTTGCCGCAGGTACCTTTACCGAGCAGGAGATCCAGGAGTTTGTTGACCACTTCATCATGAAGCTGCGTCTGATCAAATTCGCACGTACTCCCGAGTACAACCAGATCTTCGCAGGCGACCCTGTATGGGTAACAGAATCTCTGGCAGGCGTTGGCGTTGACGGACGTCACATGGTAACAAAGATGAGCTTCCGTTATCTGCACACCCTGACAAACTTAGGGCCCAGCCCCGAACCCAACCTGACAGTTCTCTGGTCCACCAGACTTCCCGCAAGCTGGAAGAAATACTGCGCTAAGATGTCCATCCAGACCTCTTCCATCCAGTATGAGAACGACGACCTGATGAGAGCTACCCACGGTGACGATTACGGTATCGCATGCTGCGTATCCTCCATGGTTATCGGTAAGGAAATGCAGTTCTTCGGAGCACGTGCAAACGTTGCAAAATGTCTGCTCTATGCTTTGAACGGCGGTGTGGACGAAGTTACCAAGAAGCAGGTCGGACCCAAGTATCGTCCGGTAGAAGGCGATGTTCTTGACTTCGACGATGTTTGGAGCAAGTTCATGGATATGCTGGAATGGCAGGCAGATGTGTATGTGAACACTCTGAACATTATCCATTACATGCATGACAAATACTGCTATGAGAGAGCAGAGATGGCTCTTCATGACAGAGACGTTAAGCGTTATTTCGCAACAGGTGTGGCTGGTCTGTCCATCGTGGCTGACTCCCTGTCCGCAATCAAGTATGCCAAGGTTGAAGTAATCAGGGATGAAGACGGCGTTATCGTGGACTTCAAGACAACCGGCGACTTCCCGAAATACGGCAACGACGATGACCGTGTTGACAGCATCGCTCAGGAAGTAGTTCACAGATTCATGACAGCTATCAGAAGACATCACACCTACAGGGAAGGTGTTCCCACCACATCCATCCTCACCATCACATCCAATGTGACCTATGGTAAGGCTACAGGCAACACACCTGACGGACGTAAGAAGGGACAGCCTTTTGCTCCCGGCGCAAACCCGATGCATGGACGCGACACTCATGGTGCAGTAGCATCTCTGTCCTCCGTATCCAAGCTTCCTTTCAAGGATGCACAGGATGGTATTTCCAATACCTTCACCATCATCCCCGGAGCTCTGGGCAAGGAAGATGCCGTGTTCGCAGGCGATATCGAGTTAGATCTGAGCAAATAAGCAAATATCACTGTCAAAATATAAAAACTCATAATTCAGGGAGGTAACGTAATGGACGAGAAAAATATGGTTGACGATCTTGTAAAGATGCTGGATTCCGGCATGGCAATGGGTGTGGGACACGTAAATGTGGACTGCGATGCCGAAGGCGAGGAATCAAAAAATGTTCAGACCATGGGATGCACGGATTGCTCCAGAACTCCCCTTGCATGCAGCGTTCCCACCCTGGAGGACGGGTTGGATGATTTTCATTAATACAGGAGGTAACGATTATCATGACAAATTCTACACAGGTAGATAACTTAGTATCATTGTTGGATGGTTACGCAACCAAGGGCGGACATCATCTCAACGTTAACGTGTTAAACAGAGACACCTTATTAGATGCTCAGAAGCATCCCGAGAATTATCCTCAGCTTACCATCCGTGTTTCCGGATATGCTGTTAACTTCATCAAGTTAACACCCGAGCAGCAGGCTGACGTTATTTCCCGTACCTTCCACGAGGCTATCTAACTAAAGTCATTAAGCCCCGGTCAGAAAAACTGACCGGGGCTTTTGCTGTATCTGCTTCCCTCTCTTCTCACCGCTTTCCCTGTTCATCCCTGCAAAATTCCAGAATATCTCCCGGCTGGCAGTCCAGCACGTCGCAGATCGCATTCAGGGTCGAGAACCGGATGGCGCTGACTTTTCCCGTCTTGATATTGGAAAGATTCACATTGGCTATCCCCACCTTCTCCGCCAGCTCGTTCAGAGAAATTTTCCTGTCCGCCATCACTCTGTCCAGTCTCAGAATAATCGCCATTTCCGTTACCTCCCTTTCTCACAGAGTTTCATCTGACTGTCTCTGCAGCTCACAGCCATACTCAAAAATGTTCACCACACACCAGGATGCGATGCCTATGAGAAGCCCGGTCAAAAGGCTGGATGTCAGCTCCATGACCGTGATCAGGGCCAGCGGTATTTTCAGATTCCTGATGATCTCAGGACGGAAGGGCGTATAGCTCTCCTGAATCCCCTTAAATATCTTAGCCACAAAGTGAAGCACCACTGCCATACCGATCAGCATAATCCCTCCGGCGATAATCTTCCGGGCAAGCACCTGTGCCGCCTGGCCGCTCTCCACGACCTTGATCCCGACAAATCTCTCCAGACTCTCCATATCCTTCTCCTGAATTGCCTCGTTGACTATCTCCGATGCCAGGATCTCATTGATACTATCTCTGCACGCATAGATCGCAATGCCTCCCACTATACATGCGACGGCTCCAACGATAACTAAAATCTTTGTGACATTCGCCACGACGAGAGCTATCCTGCTGCTCTTCTTGATCTTTTCGATCCTTGAATTCTCTCCGCTCATTCTTATAACCATTCCTTTCCCACATAATTGATTGCTGCCGTTTTACCATGAACAGCAGTCTGCCATTTGTGCCTCTTTGGCCTTCCTGTAAGATGATCATATCCTCTTTCGCTATGTTTGTCAATAATTATTTAACGTTTATCATTAATTTTTTAATCTTTTTCATTTTTCCTGCAGGTATTGGTTTTTTGTTTGTTTTCTGATATACTATAAGAAGCAGAATTACCTGTTATCAACACACGGGAAGGGAGAACCAATTATGCAAGGCAGAATACATTCACTCGAAAGCTTCGGCACCGTGGACGGCCCCGGCACACGTTTTGTCGTGTTCGTGCAGGGATGTCCCATGCGCTGTGCCTATTGCCACAATCCGGATACCTGGGCCATGACCGGCGGCACCATGATGGAGCCGGAGGAGATTTTTGAACAGTACGAGAGAAATAAAGCATTTTATAAGAACGGAGGAATTACCGTGACAGGCGGAGAGCCTCTGATGCAGGTAGATTTCCTGATCGATCTGTTCACCATCGCCAGGGAAAAAAACGTGCATACCTGTATCGACTCCTCAGGCATTGCCTTTAAGCCTGAAAATACGGAGTTTATCAAAAAGCTTGACCGTCTGATGGAGCTGACTGATCTGGTGATGCTGGACATCAAGCACATTGATCCGGAAAAGCACAGGGAGCTCACCGCACAGCCCAACGACGGGATTCTTGCCTTTGCCGCCTATCTGAACGACAGACACGTGGATATGTGGATCCGCCACGTGGTAGTTCCCGGAATAACGGACGATGACAAATACTTATTTGATCTGGGCTACTTTATCGGTCAGTTCTCTAACCTCAAGGCCCTGGACGTGCTCCCTTACCACACCATGGGAGAGACCAAGTACCAGAAGCTGGGCATGACCTACAAGCTTGCGGGAGTTCCCGCCATGGACAAGAACAAGGTGGTCGAGAAGAAACAGGTCATTCTGGAGGGAATCCGCAAACGCCGCGGGGAGGCTGAGGCAGACCAAAAGTAGTCTTTCCGGATTATAAAGTTTTTGTTTTCCGGCGGTTTTTATACTTGTATTTGCCGTCTATTTATATTAAAATAATTAAAGATATTGATAACAAAATATCAATCAAGCTATTGATATATTTTTAAGGAGGATTCTACTATGGCTTTTGTAATCAGTGATGTTTGTGTTTCTTGCGGCGCATGTGCCGGACAGTGCCCCGTAGGCGCTATCTCCGAGGGAGACGGCAAGTTTGAGATCGATCCCAATACCTGCATCAGCTGCGGTTCCTGCGCAGGCGCATGTCCTACAGGTGCTATTTCCGAGGAATAGTTCATACTTAAAAGAAAAGCGTTCAGTCAACTGACTGAACGCTTTTTTCTTAGCAGAAAACCTTTCCTGGGCTTTTCCTCCGGTTCCTTTTTGTCGCCGTCCTTTAACAGCTCGTCCTCCTGTGTCTTTTTTTCCTCCTGCGCCTCTTTTTTCCTTTTCGGAGGTTTTCTCTTGTTTCTTGTCCGGATCAGCTCATCGATCTGGCGGTAATGCTCCTCCTGCCTGCTGATGCGCCCCTCCTCCCGCTCATCCTCCTTCTCCTCCTGCAGCCGGAACTGATAGTCCAGCTCCTTTAAAAGGGTTATTTTTATCTCCTCGCATACCTCCTGGTTGTTGTTCCGCACAGCCTCCGTGATCATGTTCTGCAGCAGCTGCTGCAGGCGGTAGCTCTTTGCCTCTCTGCTTTCCTCCGGAACCGGCACGAATTCTCCCTTATTGACCATTAGCACATGTCTCTTTCCGTTCTCCGGAATGGAGGCTCCCTCGCAGGCAGAGCCGCTGCCGGAGGCTGCGGAGGCTTGTCCCTCCATCAGCACCGAAGGGTTCAGGTCGCCCTTTACAAGCATGCTGCGGATTGCCTTAAGCTGAAAGCCCTGTTCCTTCAGATTGCGTATTTCCCTGAATCTCACAATGTCCTCCTCCGTATAATACCGATGCCCCATCTCGTTGCGTTTGATGGGAAGCTTAAGCTCGTCCTCCCAGTATCTGAGCACATGGGACTCAACCTGAACCTGTTTTGCGGCATCGGAAATCAAATAAAATTTTTCTGCCTGCTTCATAAAATTCCTCCTTTTATGTTTAAAATTAACTGTGCCTATATCAAACGCCGTCACGACATGCGATCCGGCTTATTGATCACGAAAAAAAGAGGACAGCTCCTTTGCCGCCTGTCCTCTTTTGTAATAGGTATCCCGTATCAAGTTTTAACGTTCCATATTTGCAAACTTCGTATAGTCCGGCAGCCAGACAAGCTCGATGGTTCCGATCGGGCCGTTTCTCTGCTTTGCTATGATAATCTCCGCAATCCCTTTTTTTTCAGTGTCCTTATTGTAGTAATCGTCACGATAGATAAACATTACCACGTCCGCATCCTGCTCAATCGCACCGGATTCACGGAGGTCAGAGAGCATGGGCCGGTGGTCAGGACGCTGCTCCACTGCACGGCTGAGCTGGGAAAGCGCCAGGACCGGAACATTGAGCTCTCTCGCAAGAGCCTTCAGGGATCTTGAGATATCCGAGATTTCCTGCTGTCTGGAATCGCTTCCCCTTCCGCTTCCGCTCATCAGCTGAAGATAGTCGATTATGATCATCTGAAGATTGTGCTCAAGCTTGTACTTCCTGCATTTGGATCGAAGCTCCGAAATGCTGATGCCTGGCGTGTCGTCTATAATGAGATTGGATTTGCCGATTACTCCCGCACTCTCTATGAGCTTTTCCCATTCCGCATCCGAGAGATTTCCTGTTCTAAGATGCTGAGAATCCACTCGGGATTCCAATGAAAAAAGGCGGTTCACCAGCTGCTCCTTTGACATTTCCAGACTGAAAATTGCCACTGTGTGATTCAGCTTAAAGGCCACATGCTGGGCCAGATTCAGAACAAAGGCCGTTTTTCCCATGGAGGGTCTGGCCGCAATGAGAACCAGATCCGAGGGCTGCATTCCCGCCGTCCTGTAATCCAGATCAATGAAGCCCGTGGCGATTCCCGTCACATTTCCCTTATTTCTGGAGGCCTTCTCGATCTTGTCCATGGCGTTCATCACGACCTGGCGTATGGGAACAAAATCTCCGGTGTTCCTCTTCTGAACCAGCTCAAACACCTTCTTTTCCGTGTCCTCCAGGATCACCTCGAGGTTTTCCTTTCCCGCATAGCAGGTATTGGCAATTTCCTCATTCAGGCGTATCAGCCTGCGCAGGGTGGACTTCTCCGCAACAATCCCGGCATAGAACTTGATGTTTGCCGAGGTAGGAACCGCATCAATCAGGTCCCTGATAAATTCCAGGCTGCTGACCTCCGGAGGAATATCCTTTTCCTTAAGCCGGTCCTGGAGCGTCACCAGATCCACCGGCTTGCCCTCGTCATTCAGCTCTACCATGGTGTCAAACAAGACACCGTACTGCTTTCCGTAAAAATCATCTCCGGCTATGATTTCGGAAGCCACCGTAATTGCCTCCCCGTCCAGGATCATAGCCCCGATTACCGACTGCTCCGCTTCTATGCTGTGCGGCAGCACACGCTTTAAAAGCGCTTCCTCTGCTGTTGCCATAGGCCGTATTCCTCTTGTCGTTACTTCCCTGTCGATTTTATAGCTCCGTGACCTTAACCTTAAGCTTGCCCGTTACCTTGGGATGAAGCTTGATGTTCACCTCGAAAACGCCAAAGCTCTTGATCGCATCCGTCAGCTGAATCTTTTTCTTATCGATTTCCTTGCCGCACTGTTCCTTATAGGCCGCCGAGATTTCTTTGGAGGAGACAGAGCCAAAGGCCCTTCCCCCTTCTCCCGCCTTGATGGAAACCACAATCTCGTCCTTCTCCATTGCCTCTGCAAAGGCCTTTGCTTCCTCATACTGTTCCTTTGCCTGCTTCTCGCTGTTGGCCTTTTTCAGCTTCAGGTCATTCATATTTTTGGCGTTTGCTTCCACACCCAGCTTTTTGGGCAGTACGAAATTTCTCGCATACCCGTCGCTGACATCCACAACCTCGTCCTTTTTTCCCAGACTCTTTACATCCTGTAACAATATAACCTTCATTTGTCTACCTCCGCTGCTGATCATTAATCTGTCTGTTATAAATCGCCCTCTTCAATCATCTTGTCAAGGGTTGCCTTCAATATTCCGATTCCCTCTGAAATGGAGACGCCGTTCAGCTGACATCCCGCAATATTCAGGTGGCCGCCGCCGCCCATCTTCTCCATGATAATCTGCACGTTGACCTCGTCGATGGACCGGGCGCTGATAAAAATCTGATTCTGATAATCCGTGAGAATAAAGCTGGCCTTCACGCCCCGTATGTTCAGAAGCTCGTTAGCCGCCTGAGCGCCCACCACCGTGGGGCTTTCTATGTCCTCGCTGGTACAGGTAGAGATCGCGTAAGAATTTTTATAAATCTCCGCCTGGCTGACCGCGTCTGCCTTCGCCTTGTACTCCACCGCATCCTCCCGGAACAGCTTGCGCACTCTGGTCACATCCGCACCGTTCCTGCGCAGAAAGGCCGCCGCCTCAAAGGTTCTCACTCCCGTCTTGCTCATAAAGTTGTTGGTGTCTATCATGATTCCGGAATACATGCAGTCGGCTTCCTCCGACGTGATCCGGATGCTCTCCCCAATGTACTGCAGGATCTCCGAAACCATCTCACAGGTGGAGGAGGCATAGGCCTCCACATAGGAAAGCGTGGCATTTTCCACAACTTCCGTTCCCTGTCTGTGGTGGTCGAAGACCACAATGGTCTTGCAGATGCGAAGCAGATCCGGGCATTCCGTGATGCTGGGCTTATTCACATCCACCACCACAAGAACCGCGTTATTTCCCGCATACTCCATGGCCTGCTGGCTGTTTACCAGCATATCTTCCGTATAATTGTCATTATCCCGGAACAGATCCGTCATGGACTTTATGGCGCCGCTGCCCGAGTCATTGAGGACAATGTGCGCCTTCCTCTCCAGCGTCCTGGCGATTCGGTAAATACCTACTGCCGCCCCGAAGCTGTCCGCATCCGGATTGCGGTGTCCCATGATAATCACCTGATCCTTGGAGGAAATAATCTCCCGGAGGGCCTGGGCCTTCACTCTCGCCTTCACCCTGGTATTTTTCTCCACCTGCTGGCTCTTGCCGCCAAAATATATGGTATTGTCAGGGGTCTTAACCACGGCCTGGTCGCCGCCCCTTCCGAGGGCAAGGTCAATGGCGTTGCGGGCAAACTCATAATTCTGAGCGTAGGACAGCCCGTCAAGCCCGATTCCGATGCTGATGGTGACGGCCATCTCATTTCCAATATTAATGGTCTTCACATCGCTCAGGAGGTCGAATTTGTTTTCCTTCAAAAGCTCGGTAGCCTTCTTGCGGAGAATGACCATATACTTATCCTTCTCAATCTTTTTACAGATCCCGTCAAGGGCTGCGATATATTTATTCACCTTCCTGTCAATCAGGGCCGTGAGAAGGGAACGCCTTACCTCCTCAACGCTCTCCAGGGCTTCCTCATAATTGTCAAGGTATACCATGCCCACCGCAAGGCTCTGGTCATCCACCTCCTTAAGCGCAATCCGAAGCGCCGTCTCATCAAAGAGATAAAAAGCAATCAGACACCCGTCATATCCCTCTCCGTCTATTATGTCACTGTTCTGCGCCATTTCCTTCATGGAAATCTTTTTCATCCGTACCAGGTAATTTCTGTCCTCATAATCAAGGTTGAGATCAACCTCCTCCATGTCATCCGGAAGCCTCTCCTTGGTAATGGAGGGAAACAGAGAGGTGATGGATTTGCGGTATCCTCTGTCCTTGTGCACCACATGCTCAAAATACGCATTGGTCCAGATAATCTTTCCCTCCTCGTCCAGCATGGCATAGGGCAGCTCCAGCTCCCGGAGCAGAACCTTCTGAATCTGGCCATACTGTGTCGCAAAGCTTACCAGCTCATTCATAATAATCGGCTTATTATATAGAAGCATAGAAACGGTAACTGCAAAATAAAATAGTGTAAAGCAGGTCAGCACAAGACCCGACGAAATATTCAGTATGTAAACAAGCAGATTGACTGCCACCAGCAAAAAACCAAGATAAAGCGAAGTCTGAGTATAGCTCTTCAGCCTTCCCTTTAATTTCATATTCTTTTTCTTAGAAGCCATTCTCTGATACCTCTGTCATAAGTTAAGTATAATTTTTCATACAACTATACTTTTAAAGTATAACATTTTTTGTCTAAAGTTTCCACACTATTATTTTGTCTGTTTCTGACTCATTGTCCGGCTTTTCGACAACGGGATGAATGAGCCTTATCCCCCGCAAAACCTCTGCGGCGCAGTCCGTGAAAGCTGCAGCCGCCTGCAGAGAAATTATCCCCATGTTAAGAAACGGCTGCCACAGCATATGCTGTGGCAACCGTTTTCCGTCATTCCTTCTGTTAGTCCTGCGCAGCGCCCTCTGACCAGGTTCGAAAATTAATCCTGAACATAAGGCATAAGAGCAATGTGACGCGCTCTCTTAATCGCCACGGTCAAAGCTCTCTGATGCTTTGCACAGTTTCCTGTAATTCTCCTGGGGAGGATCTTTCCTCTCTCAGACACATATCTCTTTAACTTGTTAACGTCTTTGTAATCAATCACATTGTCTTTGCCGCAGAACACGCAGACCTTTTTTCTTCTGCGAATTCCGCCTTTTCTTCTCATGGGAGAATCAGACTTCTCTGTTTTATTATATGCCATAATGATTGCCTCCTATCTTACTCTTTTACCTGCGTCCTGGCCCGCCTTAGTTAAACGGCAGCTCCTCGTCGATCCCGTCCGGGATATTCATAAAGCCGTCGCCGGCACCCATGGGTTCAGGCGCCCTGCTCACGTTACCGGCATAACCCCCGTCTGCGCCGGAACTGTTCTTGCTCTCAGCAAATTCCTGTTCTTCCACCACCACGTCCGTGGTATACACCTTCACACCGTCTCTGTTTGTGTAGCTGCCGGTCTGGATCCGCCCCGTGACTGCGATTTTCGTACCCTTTCTGAAGTACTTTTCCGCAAATTCACCGGCTCTTCCGAACGCCACACACCCGATGAAGTCAGCTGTCTGCTGGTCATCACCATTATTACGGCCAAACCTCCTGTCAACGGCAAGTGTGTATCTGGCGATTGCCATTGCATTTTCACCCTGGGAATACCTCACCTCAGGATCCCTGGTCAAACGACCCATAAGTATTACCTTATTCATATGTCCCTCTCTTCAGATACCTCTGTCCTTCCATGCTGACCGCATGGATACAGCCGCACAAAATGCGGATTATATCTGTTCTCTATGCCTCGTCCTGTTTCACGACTAAAAATCTGACAACATTGTCCATGATGCGAACGCGGTTTTCGATCTCGATGGGCGCTGTGGATTCTGCGTCAAACTGGATGAAGTAGTAGAAAGCTTCTCTCATCTTCTGAACTTCGTAAGCCAGTCTCTTCTTACCCCAGTCGTCAACGTTTGTGATTGCGCCGCCAAATCTCTCGATCAGCGCTTTGCACTTGTCAACAACCGCCGCTCTTTCATCATCTTCGATTTTAGCACTAACAACAACGGCTAATTCATATTTGTTCATGCTTCGTTACCTCCTTTTGGTCTCTGGCCCCTGTGTGCAGGAGCAAGGAATATATCTTATTAAACATATCACGGATTAATATGATACCACAAATACGTTTTCATAGCAAGGGCTTATCCATAAAACTTCCATAAACTTTGCTATACATTTTCTCCCGGCAAAATTTCCCTGACATTTTTCTCCGCCTGTCTTCTGGGTATCATGATCTGATGGCCGCAGCCCTTGCATTTCAGGCGGAAATCCGCACCCACTCGCAGCACCTGCCATTCACGGCTTCCGCAGGGATGCTCTTTTTTGAGACGCAATACGTCTCCAACCTTTATATCCATGTGAACGCACCTGCCTTCCGTCACAGCTGTGCAAAAATCTCTCCGATGCTGCCCTGCACCACCAGATCCGCCGCCGCATCTCTCGCCGTGGGCGTTTTGTTGACCAGCACCAGCTTGTTCCCCCTGTAATAATCGATCAGGCCCGCTGCCGGATACACCACAAGGGAGGTTCCTCCGATGATCAGCACGTCGGCCTCGCTGATGTAATGCACCGCACGGCTTAAGATATTCTGGTCAAGTCCCTCCTCGTAGAGCACCACGTCAGGCTTTACCCTGCCGCCGCATTTTTCACATTCGGGCACTCCCCGGGCATGCAGCATGAATTCCGCATCATAGAATGCGCCGCATTTTTCACAGTAATTACGCAGCACGCTTCCATGAAGCTCCAGGACCTCCCTGCTGCCCGCCATCTGATGAAGGCCGTCAATGTTCTGGGTGATCACGGCCTTCAGCTTCCCCTCCTGCTCCCACCTGGCAAGCGTCTTGTGCGCGGCGTTTGGCTTGGCAGTAAGGCAGAGCATCTTATCCTGATAGAACCGGAAAAATTCCTCCGGCCTGCTCCTGTAGAAGGTATGGCTCAAAATAGTCTCCGGAGGATAGTCATACTTCTGATTGTACAGCCCGTCCACACTGCGGAAATCCGGAATCCCGCTTTCCGTTGAAACCCCGGCCCCTCCGAAAAATACGATGTTGCTGCTGCCGTCCACAATTTCCTTTAATTTTGCGATCTGATCCATGATACTCCCCGCCTTTCCTTACTCAATATATTTTTCTTTCCTCCCGCTGATTTGCTGCGCACTCTACTCTGCACAGCTTTTTATAGAATGCAAATCCATATTTGATAAACGTATGATATCCCTCAAGCTTAAGTTCCGCATCATACTGCCGGGCTTCTATCTGCGCCAGTGCCTTCTTTGCTGTCTTTTCAAGCCCGGCATACGTATCCGCCACCTTCACCTCAATGATAATCGCAATTCCTTCATAAGCGGGCGCCAGCATCAGAAGATCGCTTCTTCCAAGCCCGCTCTCACGATTGGATTTCACGAGATATCCGTCCGATGGCTTTAACAGCCCTGCCGTAAATCCATGGTAATAGTCCTCCTTATAATCATAGAAGCTGATTGTCTCCATCAGATTCACTGACAATTCCTTTTCAACAGCTTTCACGTCCCGCTCGGCCAATGCCTGATATAAAGCCGAAAGATCCTTCTGTTTCATATGACTGTCGGTCCAGTCCATCACAGTATTTTTGTAAATATATAGTACCTCCGCATTGGGGACCGCCATTGTAAGATAAGTCGTATCGACCTCAAACCTGGCTTTTGTCTTTTTTAGATATCCGGTAAAGAAAAGGAAATTCCAGAGATTATCCTGCGTCCTATAAATTTCTTCATACGTGATGTCCTCATGGATCGGCTTTTCAATCGTCCCTCCCGCAATCAGGATCTCCAGTTCCTGCCTGACCATACTGTCTGCACGCTCCACCAGTTTTTTTACTATATCATTTGACGATGTATTTGCCCAGTATGCCCTGGGCCATTCACTAATCCCGCCTGCTGCTGCTTTCACATAATTAATCAGGCTCCAGGGATTGTAAACCTCCGTATCCCCAAATCGATATCCGTCATACCATTTTCTGACTTCCTGCTTCCTCTCTGAAATGCCGAAATCCTCCAGCATTTTTTCGGCTTCCGCTGCTGTAAAGCCAAAAGATTCCGCATAATTCCCATTCAGGATCGAAATAATATCCAGATTATTCAGTCCTGTAAAGATACTTTCCTTCGAAATCCGCAGGCAGCCTGTAATCACGGAAAATTCCAGATTTCCATTGGTCTTTAAAGCCGATTCAAGCAAAGAACGGATGAAATCCGACATGGACTCATAAAAACCTCGAAGCCATGCATTCTCCAGCGGCACGTCATATTCATCCAGCAGAATGATGACCCTTCTTCCATAGACCCGACGCATGCATCCGCATAAAAAATCAAGCGCCTTGGCATATTCCAGCGCTGAGCCCTTCCGGCTCCGCAGACGAACATACCGCTCCTTTTCCTCTTCCAGAAGCCTGTCGCTTTCCAATATTCCATTATGTCGTCGAAACTCCTTTGCAATCTCATCCACAATACTGCCATATGCCATATCAAAATCCGGCTGTTTTGCTGATTTAAAAGATAAAAAGATGACCGGATATTGCCCCTGATACTTTAAATAGTTTTCTCCGGCCTCCATGATTTTCAATCCCTCAAAAAGTTTTCGGTTATCCGATTTTTCCTCATCTATACCCATTTCATTTTCGAAATAGTATTTCAGCATGCTGAGCGCCAGACTTTTCCCAAAGCGCCTGGGTCTTGTAAATACACTGACCTTTGACCCATTATCAATTAAATTCCTGATAAAATCAGTTTTATCCACATAATAATAGCCGCTTTCTATAATTTCCCTGAAGTCATCCACGCCAATCGGAAGCCGTCTCATAGTCATTCCCCTCCTTTCCTGTTCTCTGATCAATCTCATTAACATCAACGTTTCACATACTTTTCTGCAAATTAATTCCGCTGCCATAAAGGACATCTAAAATCCTATATATCTGATTATAAAATACTTATTTGTCGTTTACAATGTATAATTTCTCATTTTCCGGTATGGTACAGCGAAGCAGATCATGCTATAATCCGGACTGAAAGAGGAAAATTTTATGGACAAACAGGCAATATATGATTATTTAAAGCAGAAAAACATCTGGCATGAAATCACAGAACACAAAGCCGTATACAATATGGCCGATCTGGCGCAGATTGCCGTCCCCTATCCGGAGGCGGACGCAAAAAACCTTTTTATCCGCGATGATAAAAAAAGAAATTATTATCTCATCACGGTAAAGAGTGAAATTCGGGTAAAGGTATTTCTGGATAAAACGTTTCTGGAAGCTCCCGGTCTGATCGGCGTTCATCCCAATGACAACACTGCCACGGTATGGCTCAGGACGCAGGATCTGTTGACCATTATAAAGAAACACGGGACCAAGATCGAACTGGTGCGGTCAAAGTGAAAAAAATATTTCATTTCTGCCCTTATACGTCACAATCCTGCCGTTTCCTCCTATATTCCAATGGTGCCTTGCGGAAATCACATAGTGCCAAAGAGGACATTCTTCACCACACCGAAAAACTCCCTCATCATATTATTCCACTGCAAAAAGGGCTCTCCCTTTGCCGCAATCCCGCACACATTCCGGTATCCCGCCTTTTTGGCGGTGCGAACCGCCCGGAACACATGGAAATTGTTGGTGACAACGCCCACCGCATCCTGTTCCCTGTCAAGATACTGTGCGCTAAAGGAAAGATTCTGAAAGGTATTTACAGACTTATCCTCTTTCAGGATCCTGTTCTTATCAATCCCCTTTTCCACCAGATAATCATACATTCCCTGGGCTTCCGAGATATGCTCGTCCGGTCCCTGGCCTCCCGATACGATCACCCTCGTGTCAGGATTCTCCTCCAGATACCGGATCGCCGCATCCAGACGGTACTGCAGCGCCTTAGAAGGGCCGGAGCGCTTCATCTGCGCTCCCAGCACTACCAGATAGTCGAGACCCGGGTCGCCCTTCTGGGAAAAGCCGCTAAGGATGCATCCCTCCACAAGTACAAACACGCCTCCTCCCAGACAGACCAGAAGAAGGAACAGCCGCCTTGCGAGCGGAGGAACATGCTCCGTAAAAAATCCCTTTTTCAGCATCAGGGAAAAAGCAATCAGCCCCGCTCCCAAAAACAGCCAGATAAAATAAAAATTTGTCCCGTGCCCCACAAAAAAGGCAATGGTGAAAAAATAAATAAGACTGACGATACCAAGTAAGATTAAGATCAGATACATATATTACCTCCGCCCCGAATTTTTTCCATTATAACATTGTCAGGGCGGAATTGCACTTTGAGATGAAAAAAATAAAGAAATCTTAATATGCCGCCTTTATTTCAGGGCTCTGAATTCTTTTGGCGTCAAACCCATATTATTCTTGAAAAACCGGGTAAAGCTATAGCTGTTCTCATATCCTACCGCCCTTGCGATCTCTTCTACCTTCATATCCGTCTCGTTCAGCAGATGCTTGGCCCTCTCCAGACGCAGGCCGTCAATATATTCCTTAAAATTACTTCCGCTTTTTTCCTTAAACAGATAGCTCAAATAGCTCGCCGTCATGCCGCAGTGCTCGGCCACGTCCGCAAGCGAGAGTCCGCTGGACTGATAATTTTCATTGATAAATGAAAGAGCCCTGGCCAGCGGCACGGAATGAAGATCCTCCAGTTCGCTCAGATCTTTCAGATACTCCTCCAGAAGCGCTTTGAGCAGATCCGCCATTTCCCAGGAAGAAAGCTGTGTGGAAATATACGGAACATCCTTTTCATCCTCCCGCCCGCTCCTTCTTCTTTTATCAATATATATGCCCGCCGCATTATAAAAGAGAGACCGGATATAGTAAGAGGGCAGCTCCTTCATACGGATCATATAAATGATCTGCTCTGTCAGCTTCCGTACCCCCTCCCTGTCATTGCGCAGCATGGTGGAAGCCAGTCCCTGAATCACATGAAAAGGATAGCTGTGCGTTTTAAACAGAGCCTCCGGCAGTTGATCATACCAGCAGCCCTTTCCCCTCTCTCCCTGTATCACGGCATAATCCAGAGCCGTATAGGCAAAGGAATAGGAGCTCGCTATGTCAGCGATATCCTCCACCGCCCTTCCTATCCCAATGCCTGCCTGCTCAAAGACACCGGAGCGTAAGGGCAGCTCTTTCAGGTCCGCCTCTATTTCCTCCCTGCCACCTCCAAAAAGAAAAAGGGAGATATCCGTTCTCGGGATCCTTATGATATCAACCAGATCTGTGCGAAGCTCAAAATCCTCTTTCCGTATCTCCCCGCTGATTTCACCGTCTGCGGGACCGGATATAAGGACCACCTGATAAAAGGCAAGATTCACCCTTACCCCCAGCTTTTCCAGCTCCTGCTTTATCAGATGCGCCTCTTCTCCTGTCTTGGTCAGCAGCTCCAGAATACAATTTCTTCGGAGCATGGGAATGAGACTCTCCATGTCGCCTTTCAGTCGGACGTTATCATTCCAAAGCAGATGAATCGCATTCTCAATCTCATTATAATGTCCGATTCTGTATGTCCTTTTCCTGTTCATCTGTCCCTTGGCTTTCAGCTGTTGGAGGATGTCATAAAGAGGCCTGTAATTCAGCTGCATGAAACAATAGCCAAGCCCTCCCAAAACCACCGAAAGTCCCAGGGCGATCAGAAGCACCTTCCGTTCCAGATCCTTGATCTGTGCCCTGGTGCCCACGAGAGAGGTCACCTTTACCAGAGTCCAGCCCGTATTCTCCGATCTCGCCCAGCTAAGAAGCGTCCTTCCCTCCAGCTCCATACTGCCTTCCTCCTTCTCCTTATCGGAAAACAGCTTGCCGATCTGTGGGAATTCCTCCCCCTCAAGTCCCACACGAAGGATCTGGGTTCCGCTCTCGTCATAGAGCAGATACCCAAGACTGTTGATGCCCTCTCCCGCAAACATGGAGGAGAACCTCTCGCCCGATACGAGCACCGCCATAGTGGCATAGGCATACCGGTTCCGAATCGGGAGGGTGAACAGAAAGGTGACCACCTGGTTATTCTTCTCACCTTCTATTGTCACAGCCTCCGCCGGTCTCACCTGCGTGCCGTAAAGGGTGTCAAAGGTCTCGAACATATCCTTCTGACTCCAGTTTTCATACTGGAGACCGATGCTTCCCGCAAATTTCTCATTCCTCTCCCGGGAGACATTGCTGTGGTACCCGCTGAACAGATAGTTCTGCGCTCTGGAATAAAGAAAAGCATCCAGAATCAGCATATTTCCGGATATCTCGTGTCTTATCTCCGTAGAGAGCGTGAGATTCTGCCGGGGTCTTTCTTCAATCTCCCTTCGGCTTATCTGCGGATTATTCAAAAACAGGCTGGGCAGATTATAAAGAGTCATCAGCTGTCTGTCGATGTTCCGGATCCCCCAGTTAACATCCATCTGCGCATCCCGCCTCACATTATCCTCGATCTCCCTTCTGGTATTCGGATAAAAAAAGACCAGACACACGATCGTGGGAATCAACGCCATCAGAACGTATGACAGGACAAAAGGCACCCATGCCCTTGCGTGGTCGTTCCTCATACTAACCTCCCTCGTCTCTCATCTGTCCTTAAAGCAGACTCTGCCCCCGATGCGCACATCCGGGACAGAGTTTTCTTTTACTGCAATGCCATATAGTCTTCGTAAGCCCTCTGATAAATCTCCCTCATCTTCTCAAGCCCCATGGTATCCAGCTCCTTAAGGTATTGATCCCACTCCTGCTCAATACCGCCGTTCACACACCATTCTGCCATCTTTTGCTTTACCAGCTTGAACAGATCGCTCTTGAGATACACCAGCTCCTCGGTATCCGCATCGCTGAACTTGACTCTGGGATAGATCTCTGACTGGTCCAACCGATTGTCCGCATAGACATCATCCTGTTCCAGCCTGTCCTTTAACTCATCGGGAATAATCGTCCTGCTTTCCAGATCCTTGGAGCAGTAGCCCGGCCCATAATTTACCAGTGCGTTTTTCCACTTGTTTCCCTCTATCGTGTTGCCATCTTCCGGTACCAGAATCTCCCATGTACCGTCCTCGTGCTTTACCACATTGTCCGGTGCTGAGCCGTAGTAGCTCTGGAGCGCAAAATCCTCGGAATACATCTCGTTAATCAACATCATGGCTCTTTCCGGATATTTGCAGGCGGTCGTAAGCTCGCAGGCATTGGGATTTGTTATATCGGTATTATAGCATGGCCACAGTACTTTGGAAGTATCATCAGCAGAGACCTTAAGCTGAGGCAGCACAATGTACTCGGATGCGAACTTTCCCGTCCGGCTCTCTATGGACCATCCAACGGTGACACCGACCCTCGGCACGTCTCCCTCCGTGCTCAGTGCGCCCGCCGCCGCATAATCGTTGGTATACACCTCGGGATTAATCAATCCCTGGGAATATAATCTGTTCAGATATACTGTGACGTTTTTGAATGCCTCCGTGGTGAAGAGGAAGTCAACCTTCCCGTCCTCAAGCAGCAGCATTTCCTCCGACATATTATCCACCACTCCATATGATCCCGTGAGACAATAAATAGAATGCGCATGTGATTCCGCGGGCCAGTCCAGAGGGATCTCATCCGCCTCGCCGTTCCCGTTGGGATCTCCCTCCTTGAAAGCCTTTAACACCTCCTCCAGCTCGTCAAAGGTAGTTGGAACCTCCAATCCAAGCGTATCCAGCCATTTCTTATTAATCACCATGGTGGCTGCGCTTCTGGGATTAAACCCGCAGATAAGCGGCAGGGAAAGAATACCGTTTTCGTCAAAGGCAGAGGATACCCTTGCCGCCGGAACCTCCTCCAGCATCTTCTTCACGTTTGGAGCATAGGCATCGATCAGATCCGTCATATCCACAAAGGCCTCCGCATTCGTGACAATATCCCCGTCGGTCAGTCCTCCCAGGAAGATATCCGGAAGGTCATTGCTTGCCAGCACCACCGCCTTCTTTTCCTCCCATCCCGAACGCACCTGCTCCCACTCAATATCCACATTGCATTTTTCTTCCAGCTCCTGCCACATAGGCATATTCTCACAGTCCATGGTGGGCGTATAGGATTGAGTCATGATGCGCAGCGTGATTCTCTCACTGGTGTCGATCCCCGTATCCGACACCGCCTGCTCCTGCGCAGCCGCTTCCCCGTCCTGTGCAGCCTCCTGTTCACTGCTATTGATATCCTGCGCATCTGCCGATGCCTGGCCGCCCTGAACGCCGCTCTTATCCTCACCTGCCTCTTTGCAGCCGCACAGCGCTCCTGCCAAAAGGACCGCACATAACACAAGAGACGTAAATTTCTTCCATTTATTCATCTGTTTTTCCTCCGTCCTATAAATATAATAGCTCTTTTTCCTTCCTCCTATCCCTTTACGGCCCCGATCATCACACCCTTTTCAAAATATTTCTGTAAAAAGGGATACAGAATCATCATGGGGAGCGTGCCGACGATAATGGAGGAATACTTGATCAGATTCGCCTTCTTTGCCGCCTCAATGGCCTCCGCCCCCATCATGTTGGAGGCCATCGACTCATTTTGAATCAAGATATCTCTCAGAACAATCTGCAGCGGGATGAGCCGGTTATTACGGATATAAATCAGCGCCGTGAAATATTCATTCCATTTTGCCACCACGTAATACAGCATGATCACGGACAGCACCGCCTTTGAGAGCGGAAGCACCACCCTGCCCAGATAATATATACTGGAGCAGCCGTCCAGCTGTGCGGCCTCCCAGAGCTCCTGCGGTATGCTGCTCTCAAAAAAGGTCCTCATAATAATCAGATTAAACACATTGACACAAAAGGGCAGCAGCATGACCCAGAAGGTATCGCCCATATGAAGAGTTTTCGTGACCGTCATATAAGTGGGAATCAGACCGCCGTTAAAAAACATGGTTATCAGAAAAAACATCATAAACGGTTTTCTTCCCTTAAAATCCCTTCTGGAAAGCGCATAGGCCGCCGGAACTGTCACGAGCATACTGACCGTCGTACCAACAATCGTGTAAAAGACAGTGTTCCTGTAGCCCGTCCAGATCTTTTCATTCTTCAAAAGCTCCCGGTATCCGTCCAGGGTGATACATCGAGGATAAAACCACACCTCCCCTGCCAGAACGGCGGAAGGCTCCGAAACGGATGCGATCACGATGAAATACAAAGGATACAGGATGATGATCAGAAAGATCACTCCTATGCCGTATAGTCCGATCTCCACCGTCTTTTCCCTCATTACTCCCCTCCTTCGAAACACCATCTGTCAGTCGCTTCAATTTTTCTGCGGATCCCTTCAATCGTTCTGTCAAAAAACATCTGCAGTGTTGCCGGTTCTTTTCCCGGACAATCCCATTCCCGTCCGATTCTGGGATCCAGACCTGACGGTGTCCTGTAGTCTGTACGCTTTTCCGTCCCCAGCAGCACCGCCTTACAGAAATCAGTCATCACGCCCCAGTCCTCTTTATTAAATTCATGCCCGCCTTCCCTGAAACGTATGGCACATGAGCCGTCCCTTTCCAGAAAGCGGTAGACCTGTGCAGCCGCCAGCCAGCTGACCTGTGTGCCGTAGGGATTAGTCCACATGTCATCCAGTCCCTCTAATACCAGCAAGGCTCTTGGCGCTACTGCCGCCGCCATAAAATGAGAATCAAAGGGCAGCTCATCTTCTCTCCCCAGCCTGCACGCCTCCCCCGAAGCATACTCTCTCATTCTGTCCGCAAACCAGTAAGGCAGATCCCTTGTCATGGATCCCATGGTTTCCACAAAGCCGCTGTCGGCTCCAAACCGGCTCCCGATATTGCGCAGACAGCCCATTCCGCCGCAGCCCGAGCCTGCCGGCACACAAGCCGCCACTCTCTCATCATAGATTGCACAGCACAGAGCCGCTTTTCCGTACCGGGAATGACCTGCCGCCACAATTTTTCCCATATCTGCAAAATCCTGGTTTTCCAGCCAGTCGATCACCCGGCTCTGAAGCCACGCCCACATGGCGATCACCTTCCAGGTATGATCAGGATATGCCCGGCTGCAGGCGGCATTTATATAATCCGGACTATCAGGCGCCGCCTGATCCACATGAAAGGTGATCACACAGAATCCTTCCTCCACCGCAGTTCTTGCAATCTCCTCCCTCACGAAGCCCCCCTGAAGGATCACGGGTATGGCTCTGCCCTGCCGGGCGCTGCGGATCACGGACACATCAATCTCTATCATATTCTCCGGTCCGAAGCTTAGCCTTTGCCTCTCAAACACTCCTTCGCCATCCCAAATGCTCTTCTTCCACAGAAGCCTTGAGGCAAGGTTGTCCGGTCTGTCCGGCATAGTGCCGTACAGATACTCTGTCAGGACACTCTTAATATACTCTCTGTGCGCTTCCCACTCGCTCGCATTCTTTACCAGACTTCCGTCTTCCCTCAAAAAGGGATCAGGTAATCCACGCATAATATCTCCTCCTACCATAAACCAGAACCGCTTATCCTTTTGCTGATCTTATTAAACGCAATCAGCAGAATCAGGTTCACCAACGAGTTTAAAAGGCCGATTGCCGCCGAATAGCTGTACTGGGGCGTTCCTGTCAGTCCGATCTTGTACACATACGTGGCTATGATCTCCGATGTCCCCAGATTCAGGTTATTCTGCAATAAATACGTCTTTTCAAATCCCAGGGACATGATATTGCCTATGCGCAGGATCAATATGACCACCGCCGTGTCTCTCAGAGCCGGTATATCAATGTGCAGGATACGTTTCAGCCTTCCGGCTCCATCCACCCTGGCCGCATCATAGAGATCCACATCGACAGCGGAAAGCGCCGCAATATAAATAATCGAATCCCAGCCCGTCTGCTGCCAGATCTCTGACAGGATGTAAATCGGCCGAAACAGTGCGCTGTCCCCCATCACGTTCCTGGGCTCGAACCCGGCCACCTTGGCAAGACTTCCGTACAGTCCGGAGGAAGGGCTCAAAAACATAAGGATCATCCCCACCATGACCACAGTGGATATAAAATGAGGCGCATAGGAAACCGTCTGAAGGGTTTTTCTGAAAATCCCGTTTTTGTATTGGTTGACCAAAAGCGCAAACAAAATAGGGATTGGAAAAGTACACACCAGCAGAGCGATGCTGAGTATCAACGTATTGGAGATTACATCCAGGCATTGATAGCTCTCCCAAAATCGCCGAAACCATTTAAGTCCCGCCCATTCGCTCCCCCAGATTCCTTTGATCGGTTTAAAATCCTTAAAGGCAATCTGGATTCCGTACATCGGCAAATAATTAAAAAGGATCATGCTCAAAACTGCAGGAAGTAAAAGCAGATACAATTGATAGTTTCGTTGGAAATCCCTTTTCCAGGAAACTTTGTTTTTCCTTACAGCCAAATCGTTTCCTCCTTTCCTGTATCTGCTTTCAGTATAGATAATTGATTAGAATTGTAAATAAACAAGAATTTTCTGATACGCTTTTCTTTCTTTTTGTTACCCTCATTTCTTTAGAATATCAACAATTTTTTACAACTGTGCGGATGGCATTTTTTTGAACCTACATTTTAACAATCTTATAATACGTCTTCGCCGTCATCAGATAGCTGATCCCATACACCAGGGCGAAGCCCAGGGAAATGCACAGTGCGCTTGTGAGAACCAGACGGGTATTGAAGAAGGACAGCACTGCCATCAGCCGATCCACCATAAACATTCCCGCAGCCGTATGCGCCATGGCACCCACCAGCGGAAGGGCAAAGACCAGAAGAATCTGCCTGTGTACCGTGCCCTTGATCTCCTTATCGCTCATTCCCACCTTCTGCATGATCTCAAAGCTTCCCCGGTCCTCAAAGCCCTCCGAAACCTGCTTGTAGTACATAATGATGATCAGGCACATGAAAAAGATCAGTCCGAATATGATTCCGATAAACAGAAGGCCTCCATACATGGATCTCTGGTCGGCACGCAGCGCAATGCCGTCCTTACAGGCGCTAAAGCCCTGCTGTCCCTGACACCAGATCGCAAAATCCGCAGCAGCTCTCTCCACAGCCTCCTCGCTTCCGCCAAAGTACACGCCCGCCTTCTGCCCTCCTGCCTTCAGAAAAGCTTCCAGATCCTCCACGCCTGCCCACTCGGCATAGGCCTTTACAAAAACATCTCTTTCCGCCCTGTCATTCACGATCACGACATATTCGGTGTTCATGCTTTCTTTATCCGCCCTGGGGAAGGGAAACAGTTCCTCCGCTTCTCTTTTCACCACACCGCTCAAACCAAGAAATTCCACCGTGTCATATCCAAATTCAGGGCCTGTGGTATAGATCATGACCTGATTCTCCGAAAGGATCTCCGTCTCCCCGGTAAGCCGCTCATAATCCTTAAGGGTCAGGAAATGTAAACTGTATCTGTCTGAAAAGGGCACATTATCCGTAGCGGGCATAAATCTGTTTTCCTCCTTCGCACAGGAGAATTTCCTGAAGTCGAACACATCCACTCTCTTTACCCTTGCATCATATCTTTGGGCAATTTCCTCCGCCTGTGCCTGAACCTTTTCATATTCCAGGCTTCCCATATCGAAATCTGCCACATAATCATAGGGGTAGGCAAAGCGCACCACATCCTCTATCCCGATGTACAGGGAAATCGTGCAGGTCAGAGTGATAATCACCATGGTGGAAAAGATACAGATATTCACAAGGCTCGCCGCACTCTTTTTCATCCGGTAGTACATGCCGGATACGGTAATGAAGTTTTTCGCCTTATAGTAAGTCCCCTTCTTCCTGCGCAGGAGCTTTAAAAAAGCCACGATGCCAAAGGTAAACAGCAGGTTGGTTCCCACGATCACCCAGAACACGGCCAGAAAAAAGTTGCTAAAAATCATACTGTCCACTTTGGCCCTGACCGCAATGCTATAGCCGGCGCAGAGCGCCGCCATCCCAAGAATGCTCCAGAGCCAGAGCAGCCTTGGCTCCTTTTCCCCTTTCCTGCTGCCGGAAAAAAGCTCGATCGGCTGGATTTTTCGAAGCTCCCACAGCTGACATGCATAATTGAATAAAAACAGGATTGCAAAATAAATCAACGTGCTTTTGAAGGCCTTTGGCATGAAGACAAATTCCGCCTCTATGGGCATATTGCTCAGCCGCAGCAGAAGCAGAAACAAAAGCTTTGCCAGCACCATACCCAGAAGAATTCCTCCGGCCATGGCGATCACATAAAGAAAAACCGTCTCCAGAAAAAGCATCACTCCGATATGCTTTTTTTCCAGTCCCAGCAGGCTGTAAAGGCCGATTTCCTTCTTCCTGTGCTTGATCAGAAAGCTGTTCGCATAGGACAGAAAGATCAGCAATATCACTCCCAAAAGCCACCTTCCTATCTCCAGAAATATCCACGCATAGGCCGCATGAGGCAGGGTCCGAATCAGATCGTTGTTAATAATGGAAGAAAACACAAAATAGGTAAAGGCTGCAAAAATGCAGGCCACAAGATAAGGATAATAAACGGTTCCATTGGACAAAATCCCCTTTTGCGCCATTCCCGGCAGAATTTTCCACTTCTTCATCTCAAGCCTCCTGTCTTTCCTCTTCTCCAGCCTCATGCTCTGACTGCAGGACCGTGAGAGTGTCCGCAATCATTTTGTACATGGCATCCTTGCTCTGATTTCCTCTGTAAATCTGATGAAACACGCTTCCGTCCTTGATGAAAAGCACCCGGGCCGCATGACTGGCCGCCTGAATACTGTGTGTCACCATAAGGATAGTCTGCCCCTCCGAATTTATCTCCTGAAACAGGCCGAGAAGCTTCCTGGAAGCCCGGGAATCCAGAGCTCCCGTGGGCTCGTCCGCAAGAACGATGTCCGGCTGCGTGATCAGCGCCCGGCAGGCCGCCACACGCTGCTTCTGCCCGCCGGAAACCTCGTAAGGGTACTTTTCCAGAATCTCCAGAATGCCAAGCTTCTTTGCCAGAGGCAGAACCCTCTTTTCCATCTCCCTGTAATCCGCACCGGAGAGCACCAGCGGCAGGAAAATATTGTCCCTCAGGGAGAGCGTATCCAGAAGATTGAAATCCTGAAACACAAATCCCAGATGCTCCCTCCTGAAGGTGCACAGCTCCCTGGCCTTTACCGATGCCAGGTCCCTTCCCTTCAAAAAGACCTGTCCGCTGGTCGCCTTATCCAGGGAAGCCAGGATATTTAAGAGCGTCGTCTTCCCGGAGCCGGATTCTCCCATGATCGCCACATATTCCCCTTCCTCAACCGAAAAATTCACATCCCTAAGCGCCTGAACCTTCACGGAGCCAAACCGGGTAGTATATACCTTTTTTACATTCTTCACTTCCAAAAGTGCCATTTTATCTGTCCTTCCTTTCTAGTTGCCTGATTCGATTTGCCTGTCAAATGACGCTTCCGTAAAGTGTCCTGGCAGATTTCCCCAAATGCTCTCGAAGCTGCCTTGCGAAGTAAATGAGATTTTCTTAATATTCCGTTCAAAAGACAGCAATTTCGGGACATGGATGTCACGAAAAGCCCGTTTTGAGCCAGGATGGCGAATTCGGGCGATTGCGTCCTGCGCCACTGCCCGCTCGGAATATTTAGAAAATCCATTTACGCTGCTGGCACAAGAGAGCATTTGGGGAAATCTGCCATGATATCTTACGGACAACCCATTTGACACGCAAATCCTCATCTGTATCCATCATAAAGCAAAAGGAAATGTCCTGCCATTGATCCGGCTTACATTTCCCTCTCCCAACCTTACACTTTTGTCACATTGAATCCTGTAAAAATCCCAGCGTGACCCTTGTCCCCACACCGATTTCTGACTCCGCCCGAATGGTGTGGCCCAGCCTTTCCATGATCTGCCTGCACAGATAAAGGCCGATCCCCGTGGATTTCCTGTCATACCGGCCGTTGTAGCCGGTAAACCCTCTCTCAAAGATTCTGGGAAGATCCTCCTTGCGAATCCCGATCCCGTCATCCTCGATCACCACGTAAACCGCCTGTGCGTTTGTCCCCTTCCCGTCCCTGTCCAGCCCTCTGATCCGGATTCCGCCGCTTGTGGTGTATTTCAGGGCATTGGACAAAAGCTGCTCGATCACCAGCGAAATCCATTTCTCGTCCGTCACGGCCTGACAGGAAAATTCCTCCAGATTAAAAGACAGCCCGCTCCCGATAAACAGAATCGAATACTTTTTGACGGCCTGCTTTATGACAGTATATATATCCTGTGTCTTAAAAAGCAAATCAGCCGACAGGCTCTCAAGCCTGGCATAGCCAAGAGCCATCTGCGCATACTGCTCTACCTTAAAGAGCTCCCGGCAGGCGGGATCCCCCTCCGCAAGCAGAAGCTTCATCGCCGCAATGGGTGTCTTGATCTGATGAATCCACATGGTATAATAGTCCGCCATATCCTGCTTTTTCTCATCATATTCCGACACAATCCGGCGCATTTCCTCCTCCTGCACACGGATAATATCCTGGTAAAGCTTCTCCTGATATGTCTTTGCCTCAAAAAGAGCATCCGCCCTCTCCCCGCTCTTTTGCGCCAGATCCATGAGCACAATACACTTTGCCCTGTACCCGGCATATCCCCAGATCCCATAGCAGATCCCGAAAAAAGCGATCAGAACCACTCCGTAGAACATATTTTTTACAGAAGCTCCATAACCGTACAGCCCGGCAATTCCAAACAGGATGAGCGTGATCAGTCCGTATATCGCCGCACCTTTCACATGTTCCCTCAGCCAGGATACGGCTATCTCCATCTCCGCATTCCTCAAATTTATTCCCTCTCCGTATCGCTTCACGTTCAGCCGCCTTTCTGTTCCTGCCGCAAGAGCTGGTAGCCCACTCCCTTTTTTGTCTGGATCAGGTCCTTTAACCCGTTGTCCTCCAGTGATTTTCTCAGACGGTTGACGTTCACCGTCAGAGTATTGTCGTCCACAAAGCACTCATTGTCCCAGAGCCGCTTCATAATACTCTCCCTTGTCACTGTATTTCCGGCGTTTTCAAAAAGTATCTGCAGAATCCGGAACTCATTTTTGGACAGCCCGCTTCGCTTTCCCTGATAAAGCAGGGACATATCCGCCAGATTCAGTACGATTCCCTGATATTCCAGCACGGAAGCCTGTCCCTGAAAGGAGTAGGCCCTGCGAAGAATCGCCTGGATCTTCGCCGAGAGCACGTCAAGGTCAAATGGCTTTGCCACAAAGTCGTCCCCTCCCATGTTCACCGCCATCACAATATTCATGTTGTCCGATGCGGAGGAAATGAAGAGGATCGGAACCTGGGAAATCTTTCGGATTTCCCCGCACCAGTAATAACCGTTGTAAAAGGGCAGTCCGATATCCATCAGCACGAGCTGCGGGTTAAATCTGGCAAAATCCGCCAGAACATTTCCAAAGTCCTTCACACTCTCCACCTCATAGCCCCACCTTTGCAGATGATTTGAAATCCGCTCACATATAGTGCCGTCATCCTCCACCAGTAAAATACGGTACATTTCAGTCCTCTCCCCACTGATTTTTATGATTTTCCCATGATGTCAAACAGACTCAGCTGAACTGCCCGGGGCTCATCCTGCGTTTTCTGCGCCCTCTCATGCCTTATGCCCTCCTGCGGCAGCTCCTCCAGAAAGCAGGAGGATTCCTCCCCGCAGACCAGAATCAGCTCCTCCTTTGCCCTGGTCATTCCCACATAGCAAAGGCGGCGTTCTTCCTCCCTGTCCGTTTCCCCGCCTCCAAATTCCAGAGGGAGTCTTCCCTTATCCATCCCGTGTAAAAATACCACCGGAAATTCCAGCCCCTTGGAGCCGTGAAGCGTCATCAGCGTCACCGCATCCGCCGTAAACTTCCTGCCCCCGCTTCTCTTCACATCCCCATCCTCTCCAAAGACGAGCGTGTGAAGAAAATCTTCCATGTCAGGATAGAGCACTGACATATCGGCAAGCTTTTTCATGGCCTCCTCATTCTGCAGGGAAAATTCATCGGCCCACTGTGTAAGAAGCTTTACCGGACGGGTTTTCTTAAGCCTTTTCCGGTATTTATCCGCAAGCTGGGAAAAGCATTCCTCCTTCGCCTCTCCCAAAAGAGGATCCAGAAGCCTGCGGCACAGCTTTTCCTCCGCTTCCTCCCGGTCATGCACAAGATACCTGAAAAAGTACAGGGCCGAGCGCACCTGTCTGTGTGTCAGGAAATCCTCCCGGCCTGCCACCACATAGGGAATTCCCTCCTGCCGCAGGCATTTTTCCAGCAAAGCCGCCTGCCTGTGAGTCCGGTAGAGCACCGCAATATCCGAAAGGCCCCTGACCGCGCGCTCCTCTCCCGCCCCGTTCTCGTCCGTATCCAGCATGTCAATGCCTCCGATCTGCCGTGCAATTTCCTTGCAGATAAAGATCGCCTCCCCGCGCTCATCCTCCGTACTGACAATGCGCACGGGAAGAACGCCGCGGCCCTTGGCCTGCATTCTCCGTTCCTCTCCCCCGTTATGAGAGATCACTGACAGGGCAGAGCGCAGAATCGCCGGCGCACTGCGGTAATTCTCCTCAAGGCGTATGGTCACAAGCTCCGGGTACTCTCCGGAAAGCCGGGCAAAAACCTTAGGGTCGCAGCCCCGGAAGCCATAGATGGACTGATCCGGATCCCCGATTACGAACAGCTCCCTCCCGTCCTGTCCCCACTGTGTCATAAGCCGGTACTGAAGAGGGTTAATATCCTGAAACTCGTCAATGAGCAGAAAGGAAAACCGGCGCCTGCACGGCGCTTCCTTCGGCATCTTTTCAAGGAGCCTTAAGGTTTCCAGCAGAAGATCGTCATAATCAAGAGCCCCGGCCTCCCGCAGAAGCCTCTGGTAATATTCATATACACGTCTGTTCGTTTCACCAGCGCCCTTCTCCTGCCTGTCATCAGAGCTTTCCTCTTCCCCGCCCGGTTTCTGCGTAAGTCCGTTCTTCACCCGGGAGAGCTCCCGCAGGAACCGTGCAAGGGAATCCTTCTTCTCAAATTCGTCAAGCGCCTTCTGGGCCAGCTCCGTCTGAAGCCCCTCATCCGCCACCACAAAGGAGATCCCCGCCTCCTGCAGAAAACGGCTGCAGATTGCGTGAAAGGTTCCGATCCAAACGCCTGACCCCTCGGTCTTTCTCCGACTCTTTGCACCGTGCCCCTGTCCGGTCATCCTCTCTCGCATTTCCTGCGCCGCCTTATTGGTAAAGGTCACGGCCGTGATCTCCTCCGGTGAAATTTTTCTCTCCTCCAGCAGATAATTCAGCCTGGCAATCAGCGTTCTGGTCTTTCCCGCACCCGGGCCGGCGATAACCGCCACCGCGCGCCCGGCCGTCTCCACCGCCTCTCTCTGTCTCTCATTCAAGCCCCGGGACGGCTCCTCCGGCTGCCCGGCCGGTTTCTGTTCAGCCTCCGGATGCTCCCCTGATTTCTCCTTTTGCCTGCTTTCCGCTCCAGAAAAATCCGTATCAGCCTGCCGGTCCGTGAGCTTCCGGCCCTTTTCCGCCTCCTGCAGCTCCTCCTTCGTAAAGAAGGACATCTGTCCCTGAAGGCGGCTGATATCCTCATCGCTCAAAAGGCCGATCCTGCCGTATTCCCCGTCAAAGCCGGGTGTCCGCTCCACCTCTCCCCGGCGCAGCCTGTCGATTCCCTCCGCCATCAGCGGGCCTGCCGCCTGCCTGATATCCTCGATCGGAATCTCCCGCAAAATAGAAAACTCCGGTCCCAGAGCCTTCAGCATGCTCTCGTACTTCTGTGCCGCCTTTTTTCCCGCAGCCGAAATTCCCATTGAGGCTCCGATCACCTCCGGAAGAGGAACCAGACTCTCAAAGGGACGTCCCGAGGGCAGGACAAATCCCTCTTCCCGGTCCGCAGCCGCAAGCTGCTCGATCCGGTTCAGAACGCCGATGGTGATCTTCCTCCCGCATACCGGGCATTTGTTTCCATACCGCATCGTCTCCTGCGGACTGATACACAATCCGCATTTTCTGTGTCCGTCAAAGTGGTATTTCCCCTCCTCCGGAAAAAATTCAATGGTACCCGCAAGCCCCTTTCCCTCCTGAATCGCCCCGGCAAGCCCCTCATAAGACATCTCTATGTCAAACAGGTTAGCCTCCCTCCCCAGCTTGGCCGGAGAGTGAGCGTCTGAATTGGAGATCAGCTGAAACCGATCCAGTGCGCCTACCCGCCAGATCATGGGAGGATCCGAGGAAAGTCCCGTCTCCAGCGCATGAATATGCGGTGTCAGATCCTCAAAGCACTCCTCAATAGCGTCAAATCCCGAAAAAGCGCCGAACAGGGAAAAATGCGGTGTCCAGATATGAGCCGGCACATAGATTCCCTCCGGACAGGTTTCCAGCATGATCTCAAGCAGATCGCGGCAAGGGATCCCCAGTATGGGCCGCCCGTCCGAATGAATATTCCCGATCAGCGCAAGCCGCCCCGCCAGATCCCGCGCCTGTTCCAGTCCCGGCAGAATCAGAAGGCTGTGCACCTTTCTCACACGCTCTCCCTTTTTATAGATAGAGCTGATCTCCCCGGTCACCACAAACCGGGGTGTCCTGCCCGCTGCTCCCTCTTCCTCTATACGGTATTCCTTTTTCAGCACGTAAAGGCCATCACGATCCGGCTCCAGCTTCTCCGCCAGCTCCTCCCGCCAGGCCGGATGGGTGAAATCTCCTGTTCCAATGATGTCAATTCCCTTTTTTCTCGCCCACAAATCCAGATACTCCGGCGTACAGTCCCTGCTTGTAGCCCGGGAATATCTGGAATGAATATGCAGATCTCCTATGTACATGTTTCCTCACATTCCGCCGCCCGGGGCGGCTCCGGTAATTTACTCAAGAATATCTTTT
>CAJUIO010000005.1:58057-75182 GCA_910586025.1 uncultured Lachnospiraceae bacterium | reverse complement strand
ATTGGGGACTTTCACCCGTTAGAACGTGTGCCCACCGGGCACACACAAAAGGGAGACCACGGTGTAAGAACACCGCAAGTCTCCCTCATCTCATCAATTCCTTTTTAATTACATCCCAGCCTGTGCCGCAACCTCAGCCGCAAAGTCATCTACCTTCTTCTCGATTCCTTCGCCGGTCTCAAAACGCACAAATCTCTTCACTGCAAGATTTGCTCCGTTCTCCTTTGCAACCTGCTCAACATACTGCTTAACAGTCTGCTTTCCGTCCTCAGCCTTAACATATACCTGCTCTAAGAGGCAAACCTCCTTGAGCTCTTTGTTCAGACGTCCGACCACTGCGCCCTCGATCACCTTCTCAGGCTTTCCTGCCATCTTGGGATCATTGGCAATCTGCGCCATGAGAATTTCCTTCTCATGTGCCTTGTACTCCTCGGAAACCTCGTCGGTAGACACATATTTGGGAGAAAGCGCCGCAACCTGCATTGCAAGGTTGGTCATTGCCTCCTTCACAGCATCATTCACCACATCCGTCTGCGCTTCCACGACGACACCGATTCTTCCTCCGCCGTGTACATAGGAAACCACGCATCCGTTCTCAGCCGTAACCTTCTCGAATCTTCTGATATTCAGGTTCTCGCCGATCACTGCAATCTTGTCAACCAAAGCTTCCTTCACAGTCTTGGACGCATCCTGATTCCAGCTCTCTGCGAGAAAAGCATCAAGATCCGCCGCAGCTGTATCAACTGCCTGCTGCGCTACCGCCGCAACAAATTTCTGGAACTCTTCATTCTTAGCCACAAAGTCAGTTTCAGAATTTACCTCGACAACCGCAGCTGTCTTATCATCCTTCACCGCAACATAGCACAGACCCTCCGCCGCGATTCTTCCCGCTTTCTTCTCTGCCTTTGCCTGTCCGTTCTTTCTAAGGAACTCAACAGCCGCCTCCATATCACCATTAGTCTCTCCGAGAGCCTTCTTGCAGTCCATCATGCCCGCACCGGTCATCTCTCTCAACTCTTTTACCATTGCTGCTGTAATATTAGCCATCTTATTTACCTCCGAATATTATGAATCTGATCCTTATTACTGGGCATCTGCCGCTGCAACCTCTTCGATATCAACAGGCTGCGCATCCTGTGCCGCTTCCCCGGCTGCCTCCGCCATCTCGGCAGTCACGGCTTCCTCTCCCTGATTTGCCTCGATTACGGCATCCGCCATCTTGGCAACAATCAGCTTCACGGCTCTGATCGCGTCGTCATTACCGGGAATAATATAATCAAGTTCCTCCGGATCACAGTTGGTATCGCCAATGCCGATCAGAGTAATTCCCAGAGTATGAGCCTCCTGCACACAGATTCTCTCCTTCTTGGGATCTACCACGAAAATAGCATCGGGAATCCTGGTCATAGTCTTAATACCGCCAAGGTTTCTTTCAAGCTTCTCCCATTCCTTCCTGAGGGCAATAACCTCCTTCTTGGGAAGAACATCAAAGGTACCGTCCTCGGACATGGTTTCAATTGCCTTTAATCTCTCAATACGGCTGCGGATCGTCTTAAAATTCGTGAGCATACCGCCAAGCCATCTCTCATTTACATAATACATACCGCAGCGCTCTGCCTCTGCCTTTACCGCATCCTGCGCCTGCTTCTTGGTTCCCACAAAGAGGATCGTGCCTCCCTGGGATGCGATCTCGAATACAGCCCTGTAGGCCTCGTCTACCTTTCCCACGGATTTCTGCAGGTCAATGATATGAATTCCGTTTCTCTCCGTAAAAATATAAGGAGCCATCTTGGGATTCCATCTTCTTGTCTGATGTCCGAAATGAACACCTGCCTCCAACAACTGCTTCATTGAAATAACACTCATGTTTCTACCTCCATTTGGTTTTGCTTCCGGGTACCCTGTGCTTGTCTGCCTATCCCGGCGCTGCGGAACACCGACAGAAAACGAGTACTCGTGATTTATAGTCACAACGTTTGGATTATAACATAAGAAAACCCCTCATGTAAAGGGGTTTTGAGCTAATTCATAAGTATTTTCGCTATATCCTCGGGATCCGTATCCACCGGTATCTCGTAGGTTCCGGCACGCAGCCGCCTGTCATATCCGTTATCGTACAGATATGTGTCAAATGCGGCTGCCGACGTGACCATTCCCGCTTCCTCCAGCTTTCTGGAAACCGTATAAGAACTGTCGCCTTCTGCTATCTCGAGCACAATACTGGCTCCGTCCGGGGATGTCGTTTCGGGCTCCGGCTCTTCACCGTCATCTGCCGTCTCATTTCCGTCCTGTGCGCCTTCCTCCGGTTCCGGCGATGTCTGCGGCTCTTCCTCTGGCTCCGGCGAAGCCGCCTGCGAGGGTTCCTCCTGCGGGTCATCCGTCTGCTGAGCAGGTTCCGGGCTCTGTTCATCCGTCATCTCGTTAGCCCCCGTCGTCTCGTCCGGCGGCTGTACTATCTCCTGTTCCGGATCCTGTTCTTCCTCCAGCTCCCTGGCCGCCGTTGTTCCGCCCTCAGGCTGTTCGATTCCCTCTCCCAGATCGGCAAGCACTCCGCTCTCCTTCTCATTTTCATAAGCTTCCGGCTGCACATGCCCCGGATCCGCCTGTTCTTTTTTGGATGTAATTCCCATAATGATTGCGGTTACAATAATTCCTATTCCGAGTCCCCGCAGATAATATCTCAAATTCATGCCTCCGCTTTATACTCCCTTAAATAAACCGATGACCAGCTTCACCTCTCCGACACCAAGACCAAGCTCCTTCGCAATGGCCACGCTTGACATCCCCAGTCTGTTCAGTTCAAGAATTTTTTCGTTATTATTTCGTTTTTTTGGCATTTGGATCATTTCTACCGGCTCCGCATTCTCAGAAGCTTCCTCCGGAACCGATATTTCCAGAGGAACATTGTCCTCCTTGGGCTCCTCAGGTACTCTTATCTCCACTCTCTCAGGCTGGATGGGAACAAACTCCGGCTCAGGAAGCTCCTCCCTCCGCTTCTCCTCCGCTTCCTTTACGGTGATTTCCACATCCCTGACGGTCTGCTTCACCTCCGTGGCAGTCTTTACCGCCTCGCTGACGGTTGTCTTGAGATTCTCGTGCTTATCGTTCAGCATATCATAGAGAAATACGGCTTCCTTGTGGTTCTTATTGATCTGCTCCAAAACAGTGTCAGAAAACTCATTGACCGCCATCATTTTTTCATTAGTCAGCCGCTCCATGGAACGTTCTGTCTTTTCCATGGAATAAGTGATTGTCTCGTCAACAATCTCATTAATCTGATTCTTTGCCTGAGCTATCTCCTTACCAATCATTTCCTTTATCTGTTCCTCGTCGGCCGCCTCATGACCTTCCGTCTCCTTCTTCTTTCCCGCAGGCAGGAAAAAGCTTACGGTAAATACAATGCCGCCGAAGATTAACAACAGTATTTCTGTCACTTCCATACCACCTTCACACTCGCATATTCGTTATATTTTCATATCAAAACCGCCATGCCCTTTAAAAAGAACCTTTCCGTCACTCTTCTCCGGCTCTCCCTTTTTCCGCTTCTTTCCTCCGTCTCCAAAATAAATTCCGTTGCCCTTCTCCTTCGCGTCAAACCGTTTTCCCTCATTCTGCGCATGATCGCCCTGTCTGACCTGACGCACCTTATTTTCCACGTTCTGATGGAATTCCTTTTGAAAATTCGACTGATCTACTAATCCCTTATTGTTCTCGTTATGCTTGATGGTTGTAAAATCCTGGGTCCTCGCCACCTGGCCCTGCAGTTCAAAACGACTGATTGTCATAGAACACTCCTCCTTATCCTCTTAAAGAGGCACTGACTTTACTTCTCCCTCTTCTCTGATAAACTTGCAGTAAGGCATATTGCTCTTGATCGTAGTGGAAACGTCGGAAATGCATATCCTTACTCCCGCATAAACTGTTTCGGATACCTCGACCCTTGCCCTGTCGCTTCCCTCAAGCAGCCTTTGGAGGGAGGCAAGCTCTGCGGTGTCCGCTTCTATTTCCTTCTTAAGCAGATTCTGCTTCTGAAGCATCTCCTGAATATACATTATCTGTTCCGGCTCGAATTTTATGCCCTGAGCCAGCTTCCTGGAAAAGTTTGCAAGATGCGGCCGCAGCTGATCCACAGTTCTCTTCTTTTCTATAATCTGCTTCTGGAGCTGCTTCGCCCTGATCTTTACGTCAGGGGAGACACCGACCTCCACAACCGTCTCGGAACCCATGGAAGATCCCAGGGTCTTTACCTGGATCCGGTCGCAGGCGGACACCTTTCCCCCGCTGATAAAGCCTCTCCTTCCGTTTACCATGACCTCAACGCCTGCCATGATCTCACTGTGAAGAATTGCCTCCGAGGAGACATAACCTCCGGCTGATACCTTGGAATTCTCAATAAACTTGGCTATGACATTCCCGGTGGCTTTCAATACCCCCCTTGCCATTCCGTTCATGCCTCTTGCAATGATAATATCTCCGCCCGCCTGAAGATAGGCGCCCTCCACAATACCCATTACCTCTATGTTACCCGTGGCCTTCACGGAAAAATTCGTACATACATTTCCCTTTATGTTCACACTGCCATTGTAATCGATATTACCCGTGGCGAGATCCACATTTTCCAGCTCAAGCACGTTGGAAACGGTAACCTTTCCATCGGAGAGCATGACGTGGCCGTCCGTCTCCGCCGTGATTTCCAGCTTATCCTCCGAGAGAATAACGTTCTTCCCGGGGGTGAGACTTGCACGCTTTACCTCAGGCGGCTTAATCTTCTCACCGCTCACGGTATATCCGATATCTCCCAGATCCGCCGGAGTAAGCTTTGCAAGCAGTTCTCCCTGTTTACAGTGGCATATATTATTCAAGTGGAAAAAATCCACGCTTCCATCGCTCTTTAATGTAGGCCTCGTATTGGGGTTTGTATCAAAAAAATAATCAATCTTCGCATCCACCCCTTTGCGCGGACGCAGTCCCTCGGCCACTGTAACATCCGTACAGTATTCCAGATTATCAAAAAAGTCTCTGATTTCCTCCGTCTTTACCCCGTAAACAACCTTCTGGTCAGAAAGCTCCTCCAGAAAATCGCCGACACTGAGCTTTGTGCCCTTGGATGAAGGCGGATAAAACCTTACTGTTGCCGTCATCTTGTCAGGACTGACATTCAGACGGAAACCCCCTCTTACCTCCGAAAGATAATCCTCATTTATCTGAAACTCGTATCCGTCGCCAGCCAGCCTGGCATCCTGAAGTCCCTTGTTCAGCGATGCCGAATTGTATCTGACTCCGAACAGATTCAGATAATCCATAATGTCCCTTATATAAACGCTCTGTCCCCCGTCCCTGGGTTCCATAATCTTTAAAGAAGTGCCTGATTTACTGCAGATCAGTTGAAAATAGCCATTACTCATTTTTGCCCCTTTCCATATGGAAATAATTGTTATACTGAAAATATTCCCATATAGCTCCCCATCCTGGACTTCAGTTTCTGCAATGCCCTTGTGTGAAGCTGTGAGATCCTGGACTCCGAAACCTCAAGCACATTGCTGATTTCCTTTAACGTCAGATCTTCATAGTAATACAAAAGAATGACCTTCTTCTCTTTTTCGGTTAATAATTCCAGTGCCTGCTCCAGCACCTTTTTCATCTCTTCTTTTTCAATTACCTCTTCGGGTGTGTCAAACCGCTGCTGTATATTCTGCTGAGCCGGCGCTTCCGTCCCCGATTCCATAAACTCATCCAGAGAGACTACCCCTGTAATCTTCATCTGCGACTGCCATGAATTGTACTCCTCGTCGCTGATTCCGAGACTCTTTGCGATCTCCTCATCGGTGGCCGCCCGTCCCTCCCTGGTCTCAATCTCCTTAATGGCCGCATCAATTTTCTTCTGCTTCTGTCTGATCGTGCGCGGTATCCAGTCCATTTTGCGGATCTGATCCAAAATAGCGCCCCGGATTCGAAGACTTGCATATGTTTCAAACTTGACGGCTTTCATGTTGTCATACTTATCAATGGCATCGATCAGTCCGAAGATGCCATACCCCACCAAGTCGTCATATTCCACATTATAGCCGAGATACATACTGAGTCTTCCCGCCACCAGCTTTACCAGCGGGGCATATTCCAGTATGATCTTCTCTCTGATTTCAGGCGATCTGGTTTTTGCGTAATCGTCCCAAAGTTTTGCCCTGCCTGCTTCGTCCATCCTGCCCTCCAAAACAATTACTCTCAAGCTTCCGCAATGTTGTCATCCGTATTCGTAATTTCTTCCTCAGCCTCTTTCTGTAACCTCTCCGCTTCCTTTGCCGCCTCGGCCTCAGCCTCTTCCTGTTCCTTAATCTGATTCACAAAAAAGGTCAGCCTGTTCTGAATCACGCATCCTGCCAGATAAAAGAAAAGCATCACGCACAGAACCCATATCAAAAGCTCCGTGGTATCAGACCTGCGTATATACATTACAATACTTACCACCGCCCCGGACAAGAGCATAAGAAAAGGTGGAATCAAATTGAATTTTTTCATATCACTTTCTCCGGCTTTCCAACGGAACGGATCACATAATCACCCGTCTTAGGATAAAAAATAACTGTCCTGCCATAAGTATTTCCCGTATCTGACGCAAGCAGAGGAATCCTCATCTGCATAAGCTTCTTTTTGCTGGCCTGGGCATTCCGCTCCCCCACCCGTATCGTGTTGGCATTGCCGCTGGCACCAAACATCTGGGCGCCTCCGGCTATTTTGGCCACAAGCCTGCTCCTGTTTCCACCCTTTTTCACAATTGCGTTTACCAGATCCTCGATACCGGTATCCGCAAATTTGGGCCGATTGCTGTTATTTCTTATTTCCGTACTGTCCGGCAGCATGATATGTACCAGCCCTCCGATTCCGGTCGCAGGATCCCTGATGGCTATCCCGATACAGGATCCAAGCCCCAGTGTCGTCACCGCATCCTCTCCGCTGCATACCGCCAAATCTGCCATTCCTACTTTAATTACATTGCTCATACCCCTCTGGATCTCCTATCTGTTCTTGCTTAAATAACTCCAAGCACCGTTAATATTTTTTCATAAGATTCCATATCCGGTATTAAGATAAAAAAGCCGTCCAATTCAACATCATCAGAGAATTTTGTCTGTACCAACAGAATCTTATCTGCAAACAGGCCGAACTCTACAGCCGGTACACTGAGAAGCGCCCCCGCCATATCAATGGCAAGCTGCGGTACGGAAGGATATATGGTAAGGTTCGTCAACGAAGAAAGCGCATTCAAATATGCACCTGTAATAATATTACCCACTTCCTTGATTGCCGAACACTCCATCTCGCTGAATTCGTGTTCCTCCACTTCCTCGTCCTTAATCTCAAACATACCGCCCATCATCTTGTTGATCAGATGAGCTGCAGACACCTTGTTCTGAATAAACATCATATTTCCCGAGATATCGCCTTCCACCTGGAGATATATCCCGGCCATGATCACATCTTCTCCGCCCACCGTATCTCCAAGCACGTTAAAATCCAGAAGCTTGACCTGCGGAACAGACATATCCACTTTCCCGCCCAGCATCTGAGCCAGAGCTGTTGTTGCGTTTCCTGCGCCAATATTTCCGAGTTCCTTGAGAACATCGTAATACTGACCTGACAATTTTTCCATACTTAGGTCTTTCATAATTTCTCCTATTATCTGTTATATTAGATTTATCATACCATATTCCCGGCATAAGTGCAAAAATAATCTAAAAACCTGTCTTTCTTTTTCTGATCCGTCTCTCCTCCTCGAAGATATAGCGGATAATCTCCTCTCTGTCGAGAGCCTCCATATTGACATACTGTACCCGGTGCTCGAACAATCCCTGCCTGCTTCCCACCTCTCTGGAGGAAATCACCCTCGCCGTGATGGTGTATTCCTTGTAGTCGTCATTCTGGAGAAGATTCAATTTGCAGCAGATAAGACTGCCCTGCTCATAGGTGTGCTTTGACACAAAGCGCATGCCGCCTCCGCTGATATCCACCACCACCGCATTGCGGAAAGGAAGCGAGGGCATCAGATATCTGGCACGCTTTCCCATTGCCTGGACTTCCTCCTTTTCCAGTCCCCGCACCTGGATCTCAAAGGAACAGTCCAGACGGTAAAACTCTCTTCTCTGATGCTTGCGCAGATTGCTTGTAAGCTCCAGCAGTACAACATCCGCCGCCTCGTTTTTATACCGGTCCGCAACTCTGGCATAGCACTGATAGAGACCGTTCCCCGTATAAAAATACACATCGAACTCAACATCCACGGGAAGCAGGATCATCCTCGTCTTCTCCATTGGCATATAGATCTCAAGACGCTCATCAGAAAGCACGTCATAGACAGACGTCTGGTACACTCTCTTTAAGTCTATTCCGTTGACTATAGTACTGGTGCTTTCTTCCTCGGTTTTCAGCTCCTGCGCGGACTCTTCATCCTCAAAATCATCTGAGAACAATTGCTGCTCCACAGCCTGAAGATCCAGCTTATTTCCCGGCATTACAAATTTTGACAGCATACCTCTTCCTCCTAATCATTATTTTTTCTGCCTGTAACAATATAAGAAAAGAAAGCTGCCATTCCTCTCTTTGTTACATTCCTGTTCAATTCCTTATTCATCAGCTTAGCCGCAATCGCCTCATAGGCCTGTGCGGACTTTGCTCCCGGGGCATGAAGCGAAACCGGCATCTGCTGCATCACGGCCTTTGTGAGATGATTATCCCAGGGCACGGCTCCCAGATATGTAATCGGAAGCTTTAAGTACCTTCCCACAACCGCATTCAGCTTATCAAACAGCGCCTGACCTTCATTATGGCTCTCCACCTTGTTGGCGATCACCTTCACCTGAGAGGTTTGCTGAAAAAATCCCGGATGATTGCCAAGCGCTTTCATCAGAGAATAAGAATCCGTAATTGAAGTAGGCTCCGGTGTGGTCACCAGCAGTATTTCCCCGCTGGCAATCAAAAACTCCAGAACCGCATCCGAAATCCCGGCTCCCGTATCCACTATGATAATGTCCGCAATGGAATCCAGCTCGGACAGATTTCGGATAATGGATACCAGGTAATTTCTGCTCAGATTGGATAATTCCGCAATTCCTGACCCCCCGGAGATGAATCCCACCTCCATGGGCCCCCAGGTAATGATCTCACTGATGCTCTTTCCCTGGTAAATCACGTCACTGAGATTATTCTTGGGCATTATCCCAAACATGATTTCAATATTGGCCAGGCCAAAATCCGCATCCAGAATGATCACTCTCTGTCCCAGCTTACGAAGCTGGATTGCCAGATTAATTGACGTGCTGGATTTGCCAACTCCTCCCTTACCGCTGGTAACAGCTATGACCCTCGCCAGAGACTTCTGTATATTATTTGCCTTAATTATACTTCTTAACTGCTCGGCCTGATCCATCTGTTTTCCTCACTTCTCAATTGTTTCCCCGATCCTTTTTCCTTTTCCCGCCAAGGAGCTGCTTTGCCGTCCTCTGAGGATCAAAGCTCTCGATATCACTGGGCACATTCTGCCCGAAGGTGATGTAGGATAAATCCGCTCCCGTATGCAGCTTTATATTCAGAATATTGCCAAGAGTCGTGGTTTCGTCAACCTTGGTGAATATCAGATTATATTCCGTGATAGCGCTGTAAGCATCCACAATATTCAGGAGATCCCTGTACTTCGTGGTGGCGCTGAGAACCAGAAACACTTCCGTCTCCACAAGACCGTCAACAGAATGCAGAAATCCCTGCATAGTCTCTTTCTGTTCCTCGTTCTGATAGGAGTGCCCCATGGTATCCACCAGAATAAAGTCGCAGCTCTTAAAGTCATTCAGAGACCGCCCCACCTCCTCCGGAGTATAGATAACCCGAAAAGGCACCTCCAGGATATCCGCATAGGTGCGCAGCTGCTCAGCGGCGGCGATCCGGTAGGTATCCGCTGTAAGAAGCACTATTTTTTTCCCCCGGTCAACACTGAACTGCGACGCCACCTTGGCAATCGTTGTGGTCTTCCCAACCCCTGTGGGACCTATGAAAAAGATGACCTTGGGGCCGCTCTGGGCCGGCTCTATCTGTCTTGGCTTGCCGAACTTGAGAACCATTCTCTGGTAAACATTTGCAAGAGCATAGTCAAAAGGCATGCCGGGCTTGTTCAGCTTCTCGATTTCACTGATAATCTGGTTCGCATACTTCTCATCCACCTCGTTTTTCAGCATGGTGTTATACAGAAGCTTCATAAAGCGCTCCATCTCATCATCCTGCCCGTCGTCCGGCTCTTCCTCCGCTTCCTCCTGCTCTTTGGGCTTCTGAAGCTGCATCTCAATCAGAGACTGAAGATTATTCAGCTTTTCCTCAATGGCATTTTTATCCTGATCGGCTCCGGCTCCTGCAGACTCCTGCTCTAAAACCCTGGGGCTTTCCTGCTCCGGCTTGACCTCGCTCCTGATTCGGAGTTCCTCCCGCTTCACCACCTGTGGACGCTGGTCGCTCTCCTCCTCAAGGGCCACCGTCACCTCTGTTACCTGCGGCTTCAGGAAACTGAACATGCCTTTGGGCTTTATACTCCGGACATTCATAATCACCATGTTGTTTCCGAGTTCCTTTTTTGCGGCTTCCACTGCCTCTGTCTCTGTTTTTCCCTGAAATTTTTTGATTATCATGCTGTCACCATTCCTACAGACTGTAATTCAATATTATTTTCCACTTCATTATAAGATACCACAATCAGATCCTTAAAATAATCCTCTGTAAGACGCTTAAAATACATGCGGACAATAGGGGACGTTATCACAATCGGATTCTTTCCGAGATTTTCCAGCTTTGCGACTTCGTTCTCCACCGCCTTCATCATTACCCTGGTCTTCTCCGGATCCAGAGTGAGATATGCCCCGTTTTCCGTCTGCTTCACACTTGACATGATCTCCTGCTCCAGCTTGGGATCGAGAGTAACCACGCTGGTAGTCTCATTGGCCGGGAAAAATTTACCCGAAATAGCCCTCTTCAAGCTCTGTCTTACATACTCTGTTAAAATATCCGTATCTCTGGTATTTGATGCATAATCTGCAAGTGTTTCGAAAATGGTCAGCAGATCCCGCACGGAAATCCCCTCCTTCAGAAGATTCTGAAGCACCTTCTGAACCTCGCCTATTCCGAGAAGCTTCGGAACCAGCTCCTCCACCAGGGAAGGATTGGTCTCCCTCAGATTGTTTACAAGGTTCTGGACATCCTGCCTTGTGAGAAGCTCCGCAATGTGCTGTCTTATGATCTCCGTCAGATGAGTTGCGATAATGGACGGAGGATCCACAACGGTGTAGCCCATACTCTCCGCCCTCTCCCTCTGGCCCTCCGTAATCCAGATAGCCGGGAGATGAAAGGAGGGTTCAAAGGTGGGAATACCCGTAATCTCCTCCTCCACATAGCCGGGGTTCATAGCCATATAATGGTCAAAGAGAATTTCTCCCTCGCTCACCTGTATGCCCTTTATCTTTATAATATACTGATTGGGATTCAGCTGTATATTATCCCGCAGACGTATAATGGGCACCACGGTACCAAGCTCAAGCGCAATCTGACGCCTGATCATGACCACGCGATCCAGAAGGTCTCCACCCTGATTTACATCCGCCAGAGGAATAATTCCATAACCGAATTCCAGCTCGATGGGATCCACCTGCAAAAGACTGTTGACATTTTCCGGCTGACGGATTTCCTCCGCCGCCGCTTCCTCCTCATTGATCTCACCCTCAATCTTGGCAGTCTCGATCTCACCTGCAATCACACGCCCGCAGACGATAAACACCATTCCGATGGAGACAAACACCAATGTTGGAAAGGGAGAGACAATTCCGAGTCCCGCCATGATACCTCCCACAATATACAGCGCCTTGGGAATACCAAATACCTGCCGGAGCAAAACAGAACCGAAGTCCGCATCCTTAGAGCCCTTGGTCACAAGAATACCGGTGGAAAGCGAAATTAACAGGGAGGGAATCTGGCTCACCAGTCCGTCACCGATCGTCAGAATGGAAATATCGCTCAGCGCCGTACTGAAATCCATATCACGACGGAGCACGCCCATGGCAATTCCGCCGATAAAATTGACTACCGTGATAATCAGACCTGCCGTTGCATCTCCCTTTACATACTTCACGGCACCGTCCATGGAACCGAAAAAGCTTGCCTCTTCCTGTATTTTTTCTCTTCGTCTCTTGGCTTCTGCATCGTCAATGGCACCGGTATTCAGATCCGCATCAATTGCCATCTGCTTACCCGGCATGGCATCCAGCGTAAATCTCGCCGTCACCTCCGCAACTCTCTCGGAACCCTTGTTGATGATCATAAACTGCACGATGATCAGGATCAGGAACACGATTGCGCCCACGATCAAATCGTCACCGCCCACATAGCTTCCGAAGGTTCTTACCACATTACCGGGATCCCCGGTGGTCAGAATACATCTGGTGGAAGATATATTGAGAGCGATTCTGAAGATCGTGGTAAACAGGAGAATCGTGGGATAAAAAGACATATCCAGAACTTCCTGCGAAAACATGGTGGTGAATAATACCGTAAACGCTATGGCTATATTACATGCGAGCAATACGTCAAGAAGGCCTTTCGGAATAGGTATAATCATCATAATAAATGCGGCAAGAAGGTACGCTGCTACGCCCAGATCCGCTTTTCTCATATACCCGTCTCCTTTCATCACTTATTTAAACTTTGCCCTTCAGATGATAAACAAAAGCAAGCACTTCCGCTACCGCCTGATACAGTTCCGGCGGAATAAGACCGCCAACATCCACATTGGCGTAAAGCATTCTCGCCAGCGGTTTATTTTCAACGATTTCAACGTTATTTTCCTTAGCTATTTCCTTAATCTTCTGCGCCAGAAAATTCTCGCCCTTGGCAACCACATAAGGCGCATCAAATTTGTCAGGATCATATTTGACCGCCACCGCATAGTGGGTGGGGTTGGTGATCACCACGTCAGCCTCCGGAAGCTGCTGCATCATACGCCTTCTCGATGCCTCCATCATCCTCTGCTTCTGTTTTCCCTTAATCTGGGGATCACCTTCCTGATTCTTATATTCATCCTTGACTTCCTGCTTGGTCATCTTCATATCATCCTTGAATTTCCATTTCTGGTAAGCAAAATCCAGAAAGGCAATGACCATATATACGGCGGAAATCCGAATTCCCAAATCTATCACGATCTCTCCGATCAGGCCCAGCGCCTGATTGAGTCCCATGTCATAGAGAATAAAAACACCTTCAACCTTATCCTTAAGATAAGAATAGGCCACATAACCTACCACCGCCAGCTTTGCAACGGATTTAATCAGTTCCACTATGGAATTCTTGGAAAAAATCCGCTTAAATCCCTGAATAGGATTTATCTTGCTGAATTTCGGCTTCAGCGGCTTGGTCGTGGGCCGCCACTTTACCTGCACAAGATCGCAGACAAACACAACGATAAAACCGATCAAAAGCACCGGCGCAATCAGAATCAGAATCCTCATCATCATGTCGCCTACCAGGAGAGTAAGGGCTCTCACCGGGACCAGGCCGTTATACATCCGGATCATATCGGGAATCTGAGAATAAATCCTGTAAAAATACGTGGTCAATCCCTCTCCGACGATTCCGATGTAAAACTTAACCATAAAAAACATGGAAAGCAGAACAAAGGCATTGGCAATCTCCTTACTTTTGGCAACCTGCCCTTCTTTCCTGGCATCATTCAGCTTTTTTGTCGTGGGCTGCTCTGTTTTTTCCCCGCCCGGACCATCTTTCGCAAAAAACTGCAGATTATATCTTATGATCATGTCTCTATACGGCACCTCCCATGGCTTCCACAAAGCTGACCACCATATATTTCATCTGCTCGTAAATGAATCTTCCCGCATCCGGAAGCATGGCTGTTGTCACAAACAGAATGCAGAGCCCTACCAGAACCTTCATCTGTATACCAACCGCAAACATATTAAGCTGCGGGGAGACCTTTGCAAGAATACCCAAAACCGCATTAAGGATCAGCATCACCGCAAAAATGGGAAAACAGATTCGAAAACTGACCGTAACATAATTCCCCATAAAATCAAGCATGGAAGCAAGCAGCTCATCGCTTTTCAGTACCGCACCGTTCACCGGAATCAGGATAAAGGTCTCCGCAAGAGCCTTCAGCAGATATTCTGCCATTCCTGATATAAGCAGCATGAGAAGAATTATATAATTGTAATAGATACCCGTAATACTCGTATTCTGTCTGGTTGCGGGATCAAACAGGCTTGCCATGGAAAGACCCATCTCCATATCTGCGATCCTTCCGGCAAAGGAAACAATCATAGTGCACAGATTAGCGCCAAAACCGATCAGCAGTCCCGTCACCACTTCCTTCAGCACTATAACCGTAAAGCCGACCAGAGTATGATAGACCACCTCTTCCTTGGGAAGGGCCTGATACAAAACCAGTGTCACAAAAAAGCTGAGCCCGATCCGCACATTTCTCGGCGTATTCGTCATACTGAAAAAGGGCGCAATATACACAAAGCTCGCCACCCTCACAAATATCAGCAAAAAGTATTCCAAATCCGCATAGGAAAATGAATAATCTATCATAGGCTTACCTTGTATATAAGTCAAAGCTGGACCAGAGCCTGATCATAAAATTTGACATCTCGGTCAGTATCCAGTTTCCCATAAGCATCAGCGTCAGAAAAATGGCAAGCACCTTGGGAACAAAGGTAAGCGTCTGCTCCTGAATAGAGGTAACAGCCTGAAAAATACTGATCGCAAGACCCACGCACAACGAAACCAAAAGCAGCGGGGCAGATACCTTAATGATCAGAAACAATGTCTCACCCGCAATGGCTGTCACAACATCTACTGTCATACACCAAAACCTCCTTACACTGTAAGCCTGAAGGACCCGATCAGTCCCACTATAATCAGGTTCCAGCCGTCCGCAATCACAAACAGCAGAATTTTAAACGGCATGGAAATAGTGGTGGGCGGAAGCATCATCATACCCATACTCATAAGAGTGGAAGCAACCACCATATCAATCACGATAAAAGGAATATAAATAATAAAACCGATAATAAAAGCCTGCCTCAGCTCACCGATCATAAAGCTGGGCACCAGCACAGTAAGAGGAATGGAATCAAGGCTGTTGCCATCCCACTCTTCTCCGCTGATTTCCAGAAACACTCTCACATCACTTGTCTCTGTCTGAGTATACATGAACTCCCTCAGGGGCTGAATACCTCTTTCCAGAAATTCCTCCTGATCGATTTTACCCTGGTCAAAGGGAAGAATAGCCTCCTCATAAATCTGGGTCATGTATGGGCGCATGATAAAAAAGGTCAGAAAAAGAGCAAGACCTATCATGACCTGGTTGGGCGGAGCCGTCTGCGTATTCAGAGCCGATCTGGTAAAATGAAGCACAATCAGCACCCTGGTAAAGGATGTGAGCATGATAATCAGGATCGGCGCAATCCCTAACAGGGTAAGAGTCAGTAAAATACGCAGATTTCCATTCACCTGACCATTACCATTATTATAAGTCACAGTCAGATGATTTGCTATGTTAAGTTCTTCCAGATCCTCCTGTGTCTGCGCACTGCCAGGCTCTTCAATATATGTGCGTTCCTCTGTCGAACCTGTGGGTGTGGAATCTATTCCTGCCGCACTCATCTCTGTACACGGAATAAGACACAATATGCCCACCGTCATCAGCAGGCACATTATCTTCCTTATCCTTATTGCGGCAAAAATATTTTTCATTTTGCAAATTTTTTCAGCCATCATCTTTCCCGCTTTGTTTCCTAAACTTTTCAAATATACTGCCAAAATCCATGACCGTATTATTCTCCTGCCCGGTTAAGAGAATCTCTTCCCCGGACAGCTCCGCCAGCATATGGATCTCATCCTTTCCCACTGCGATTAACAGGTATTTACTGCCTGCCCGCACAAGCTGCAGATATTTGTTTGGCGCAATACGGACCGTCTCAATCAATTCAATATTGCTTCCGGCGCTCTTTCCCTTCTGATAGCCGGCTATCCATCTGGTAGCCACATAAGTGACCGCCAGAACAAACAGAAACAACAGAAGCACTGTCATAAACTGCAGATAACCATCCATCACGCCAACGCCCGTAAGAAGCATTAACCTATTACCTTCTTGACTGCTTCCAATACGCGGTCCGCCTGGAAAGGCTTAACAATAAAGTCCTTTGCACCCGACTGAATTGCCTCGATTACCATAGCCTGCTGTCCCATAGCGGAACACATGATGATCTTTGCATTGGCATCTGCAGCCTTTATGTTCTTAAGAGCCTGGATTCCATCTACCTCGGGCATGGTAATATCCATCAGAACAAGGTCAGGCTTTAACTCATTGTATTTTTCCATGGCCTTTGCGCCATTTTCGGCCTCGCCCACTACATTATAGCCGTTTTTGGTGAGAATGTCCTTGATCATCATACGCATAAATGCCGCATCATCCACTACTAAAATATTTTTTGCCATCTCTTTTCTCCTAACTTTACTTTATAATTTCCGTGATACGGATACTAAAGCTCTCTTCAATTACTACTACTTCGCCTCTTGCAACAAATTTACCGTTGACCAGCACATCCACCGGCTCACCGGCTATTTTGTCCAGCTCGATAATTGTTCCGGGTGCAAAATCAAGGATTTCGGAAATAGACTTTCTGGCCCTTCCAAGCTCCACCGTTACCTCGAGAGGTACATCCATGATCAGCCCTATATTCTCCTGCCCGGCCACCGCACTTACGGGTCCTGCAAAGCTCTGGAACTGGGCCGGCTGCACGTTCACATTAGGCATGGGCGGCTGCATATATCCCATCGGGGCCATGTTCATCTGCGGCATTCCTCCCGGATATCCCATCTGGCCCATAGGCTGCTGGGGCATTCCCACGGCTCCCGGATATCCCATCTGGCCCATATCTCCGGCAGGCATTCCCATGGCTCCGCCATATCCCGGCTGATTCATAGACTGCTGGGGCATTCCGGCTCCGCCATATCCCATCTGATTCATATCCCCGGCAGGCATTCCGGCAGCTCCCGCCGGCTGAGGCGCAGGTACAGGTGCCGG
>CAJUIO010000005.1:0-57957 GCA_910586025.1 uncultured Lachnospiraceae bacterium | reverse complement strand
CCCCGGCAGGCATTCCGGCAGCTCCCGCCGGCTGAGGCGCAGGTACAGGTGCCGGTGCAGGTTCGGCCGCCGTCTGCGAAGACATAAAGGTTTCAAACAGACTCTTTGCAAACTCTACGGGATAGAGCTGCATGATTGTGCTGTCCACCAGCTCATCTACCTGCATCCGGAAGGAGATCTTCACAAACGTGTGCGCAAGGAACTCCGCAATCTCTCCTCCCTGCTGAAAATCCTGCAGATCAATCAGACTTGCCTCCGGGGGACTGATATCAATCAGTCTTCCCAGCATGGTTGACATGGAAGTTGCCGCCGCACCCATCATCTGATTCATAGCCTCGGATATGGCGCTTAAATGAAGCTCTCCCAGCTCTCCGTCCGTATTACTTCCGTCACCGCCCATCATCAGGTCAGTGATCACCTTCACATCATGCTCCTTCAGGATCATGATATTCGAGCCGTCCAGTCCCGATGTGTATTTGATCTGAATAAAAACACAGGGTCTCTGGTAATTCTCAATAACCGTATCCCAATTAGCCAAAGTGACAATGGGCGTTGTAATATTAACTTTCCTGTTCACCAGTGAAAACAGGGTGGTTGCCGAGGAGCCCATGCTGATATTGGCAATTTCTCCTATTGCGTCCTTCTCCACATCTGTCAAAAGGCTCTCGTCAATCTCAGTCGCTCCGGCATCAGCCATGCTCTCGGCTCCCGACGCATCACTTTCATCCTCTGCATCGGAGGAAAGATCCACACCATTCAAAAGCGCATTTATTTCATCCTGTGATAACATTCCGTCCACACCTTATTCCCCCTCTCTTATTACTGAAGTTACCCGCACTGCATATTTGTCCTTGACGGAACCGGGCAAAGCCATAAACTTCTTGAGATTGCCTACGTATATTTCCATTTCCGAGGAAACATCGGTATTCAGCCTTATAATATCTCCGACCTGAAGATTGATAAAATCGTTGACCGATACCTGATTCTTTCCCAGGACTGCCTTGATGGGCATGTCGATTCTTCTTATGAGTGTCTCAATATGTTCTTCGTATTTCTCAGCATTATCCTTCTGCATGCTTGCGAACCAATACTTGGTGTTCAGCTTATCCATAATATCTTCCAGTGTGAAAAAGGGAAGACAGATATTCATTCGCCCCTGCACATCGCCAATCTTCATTTCCATAGTAATAATCGCAATCATGTCACTGGGGGCAATCACCTGGGCAAACTGCGCATTTGTCTCAATTCGATCCATTACAGGATTTATCTCAACCACGTTCTTCCATGGTTCCCGCATCAGCTGCATACAGATTACCATTATCTTTTCCAGAATCACCATTTCTATTTCCGAAAAGTCCCTGAGTTTATCAAGGGGAAGTCCCGGTCCGCCCAGCATTCTGTCAATCATGGCATAGCCCAGATTGGAGGCCAGTTCAATTAATATATTACCGTTTAACGGCTGGAAATCAACAATTCCCAAAATGACCGGATTCGACAGCGAATTGGAAAACTCCGAAAAAGTAACGGTTTCCGAATTTGTCACGCTTATCTGAACATTTTTTCTTAAATAAGCCGGGAGATTGGTCGAAATCAATCTTCCATAATGGTCAAAAATAATTTCCAGTGTACGCAGATGCTCCTTTGAAAACTTTGCAGGACGCTTAAAATCATACTCTTTAACCGGCCTTTCATTTGCTTCCGTTATCTGATCCACATCTAATTCGCCGGTGCTAAGTGCTGCCAGCAGGTTGTCTATCTCGCTTTGAGAAAGTACCTCGCCCACAAAAGTCCACCTCCTTCATTCCTGTAAGATTCCTTCCTGTACACCGGGACTACTGATAGATTGCGCTGGTAATTGTCACCTTGTAAATAAACTTGGAATCAAACATGGCCTGAATTTGTTCAAGGATTTCTGCTTCAAAAATGTGATTGCTCTCCTTTGCCTCGTCTATCGTGCGCTGAGATATCACATTGTTGATCTCGCTGATGATCAGACTCTTTCTGGTATCAAGGGTCTCGCCATATTGACTGTAATCCTTATCCTTCGTGTTCATGGAAAGTGTGACGGAAACCAGTCCAAAACGGTCTTTGTCGTCTCCCTCCACAGCCTTCAGGGGGATTGTCAGATCCGTGATATCATAAGTCGCCACATCCGACATGGGAATCGTGGCCTCACCCCTGTCAGGATCCGCCAGATCGAGATCAAGCTTGATTGCCGAGGCAATATCCGTGACAAGTGCTGCTGTTTTTTTGTTGGTGCCTGTAACACTGAACAGTGTAATCGCAGAAAATACAATATTTACGATCAAAAGCACCAGTATTACAACGGAGATTAAATTCTTTTTCATAACCTGTTTTCCTTTTCTTATTATTAATATGAACTTAAAGAATTGTAGATTCTTATTTCTACCCTTCTGTTTTGGGCTCTGCCCTCCGGTGTCGAATTATCCGCAATAGGTATATACTCGCCTCTGCCGGAATGCTTGATATTTGCCGGATTCAGCGTGGTATTCTCCTCCAGATAATAGAAAACGGACAGCGCACGGCCATTGCTCAGCTCATCATTATTGGAATATTTTGAGCCGGACATAGGGACATTATCCGTATGTCCCTCGATCTCGATTGTACTTGTACTGTACTGCTGCAAAATAATTCCCACCTGATTCAATATGGGAAGAGCCTCCTCCTTCAACTCCGTGCTTCCGGAATCAAATAAAAGCGCTCCGTTCAAGGTGAGCTGGACATACTGAGAAGTAAATTCAATATCAATCTCATTCTCAAGCTGCTTCTCCTCCAGCGCTTCCTCGATAACCTCCGCCAGCTCCTCCGAGGCTTCCAGCTTTGCCTGTTCCATCATCTCCGCCGCTTCCTGCAGATCCTCCGGAATCGTCTCACCCTCGGCTGACTTTCCCGTGCTGTTGATATAATCATCCAGCTCGTTCAGCTGACTCACGCCGTTACTGATCAGGAATCCATCTCCGATAGCCGTGGCACCCGCAGAAAAAATACTGAAGGTCTGGTTAAAGGAGGCCGCAAGAAGTTCAAACTTCTGAGCGTCCATAGTGGACATGGAAAACAGCATGACGAAGAAGCAAAGGAGCAGATTCATAAGATCCGCAAAGGTGGCCTGCCAGGCCGGGGCACCCTTGGGCGGTTCCTCTGGCTTACGTTTTGCCATCTTTATTCACCTCCGTCGCCTTCGTCCGTAGCCAAAGTCCTGTCCGCAGGAGCCAGGAAGGATTTCAGCTTCTCTTCAATAACACGTGGATTCTCGCCTGCCTGAATCGACAAAAGCCCTTCTATCATAATCTCCTTCAGCATTACCTCACTTGCGTTATTTACCTTAAGCTTGCTGGCAACCGGAGTACAAATCCAGTTTGCAAGGAGAGAACCGTACAGGGTAGTGATAAGGGCTACCGCCATATTCGGTCCCAGCTTGGAGGGATCATCCATTTCATAAAGCATGTTAACAAGTCCGATCAGGGTACCAATCATTCCCCATGCGGGTCCCATGGCACCGAGATCCTCCCAGAAGGAAATTTTACTCTTGTGTCTGTCCTCCAGACTTACAAGCTCTGTTTCCAGAATTCCTCTCACGAGATCGGGATCCGTACCGTCCACGATCAGGAGAATGCCCTTCTTCATAAAATCATCTTCCAGCTCGCCTGCAGCCTCCTCAAGGGAGAGAAGTCCTTCCTTACGGGCCACATTGGAAAGGTTTATGATCTGCTGGATCATTCCCTGAACATCAATAGCCGGAGCCTTGAAAACAAGCATAAAGCTCTTAAATCCGCCAATATAGTTTGACATGGTAGTAGATGCCATAATCGCAAAGAATGCACCACCAAAAGTGATGATCGCCGATGCCGCATCTCCATAGCGGTTAATATTAGCAATACCGGCACTGTTGATAATACCGAACGCACACATGCCAAAACATAACAGTAAACCTAAAACCGACGCTAAATCCACAATTATCACCTGCTTTTGCGTTAATCCGCAAAAATATCCTTTCTATACAATATTACAAGATTTTTCACTTCTTGTCTACTTTCTTTTACAATTATTTTTCTGCCCGTTGTAAACGCAATTATCGTGTCCGGTGTCTCCTCCACCAATTCGATCAGATCGGGATTTATTAAAACCTTTGCTCCGTTGATTTTAGTTACCTCTATCATGGGGACCTCCATTAAACAACATTATGAAGGGAACCGTCCGGGCCGGTTCCCTTCATGCTTTATTAACGCTTCAGATTTGTCAGTTCTTCCAGCAGTGTGTCGGAAACCGTAATGATACGGCTGTTGGCCTGGAAACCTCTCTGCGTCGTGATCATCTCCGTAAATTCCGAAGCGAGATCCACGTTGCTCATTTCCAGAACCCCTGTATTCATATATCCTGTACCGTCATCCGTGATATCCTGACCGATTCCGTCGAAATCGCCGGAGTTCTGTGTGGCCGAATACAGATTGTCACCCTCCTTGGCAAGACCGGAGGCGTTGGCAAAGGTTGCCACGGCAATCTGTCCCACCAGCTTCCTCATACCATTGTCATAGGTAGCGAAGATCTTACCGTCCTTCTGAATGCTGATACCGCTCATTCCTCCGACCTTACGTCCGGCTCCGTTTCCTTCCGCATCTCCTCTCAGAGGGGTTATTGTGGAGGAATTATTGTTGTTCAGATTCTGCGTTCCGGAAAAGTCGATGCTGATCTCTTTAAAAGCAGGAAATGTTGTCGCATCAAATTTCAGGCTTACCGCTTTATTTCCATCTGCGTTTATGCCTTTAAACGCTCCCTTATTGGTATTGTCATAGGTAAGAAGCGCCGCATTTGTCACTACATTACCGTCCTTATCCTTAACCTCGGCTCCACCTTCATTAAACTTGATAATATCCTCAATATTTGTTCCGGCAGGAACAACAGAAGCGCCCTTTGCATCCAGCACGTCATCCAGCTTCACATAGAAGGTGCCGGCATCCTTATCAATCGCATGAAGACTGAGCTTCGCAGTGTACTTATACCCCTGATCATCATAGAAATCCAGATTCATGATCTTACCGGCATCACTGCTCACATTGGTATCGTTCTTATCCACAATACCCGCCACTCTGGCGAGCGTGGTAGCCTCCGGGGGATAAGTCATATTCTCCGTGGTCATGATCTTCAGCGGGCTTACCGTGTCCTTCTTGATGTTCATACCGCTGTCATCCGCAGGATCCACCTGCCAGCCCATTACGTTGTAGCCGGTACTTGTCATGGCAAGATTTCCCGCTCCGTCGATATAGAAGGAACCGTCTCTGGTGAAGAGGTTCTCACTTCCGTTGTTTACAATGAAGAACGCCTCCCCCGTGATCATAATGTCGAAGGGATCGTTGGTGGACTGGGAAGCTCCCTGGGTAGTGATCGCCGTCTTGATGGCACCTGTCTTGGAACCAAGACCGATCTGTCTTGCGTTGATACCGCCCACGCCGGTCTGTGCATTGGCTCCTGATGCCGCCTGTGTTGTCTGGTACATCAGATCGCTGAATACCATTGACTGTGATTTGTATGCTGTTGTGTTTACATTGGCAATATTGTTACCAATAACGTCCATTCTCGTCTGGTGTGTCTTAAGACCTGCCACACCGGCGAACAATGCTCTCATCATAGTGAAAGACCTCCTTAAAAATAAATGAGCAATTTACTGTTCCCTCTGTCATTCAGGAACTAATAGCCTCCAAAGCAAAGGTCCGGCTATATAATTACCGCTCCGTCAATGTTAGTAAATACGTTTTCCGCCGCATCCTGCCGGTCCATCGCCGTAACCACTGTATTGTTGGGTATGTTCACGATAAATGCCAGCTGGTCTACGAGCACCAGGGATTCCTTTATCCCCTTTTTCTGTGCTTTCGCAGTTCCCTCCTTCAGGCGCTCCACCTGTCCGCTTGTCAGTTCTATGTTTCTGTTGCTGAGCCTCTGCATGGCGTGCTTGGAAAACTTCACGTCCTCGCCGGGCTGCTTCTTTTCCAGAATATCCTGAAAGGACAGGCCCTCCTCGGTCTTAACCTGACCGGGCTTTATGTTCTGATTCAGGTACTGCTCTGTCACCTGCCAGTTGGAAAGATATCCGTTATTTTGAACCTTCATATTAAACCTCCTCCATGAGCGGCCGTCTCCGCATCCTGCGTCAGCCTTCATATGTCTATTCTACTTCTCACCGCCGGATGAATCTCCGCCTTCGGTTCCCTCTGTTCCATCTGTTTTGTCTGAATCCTCATCGCCGTCCGAAGGTTTGTCACCCTCCTCTGCCTCTGTAAGCTGTGCGATCTTCTCCACACATTTCTTCAGCTTGTCGATGGTTTCCTGTGGAATGAAAGACTGCTGATAAGCCGTCATGTTGTTGAACGCCTTCTGCAGTGTCTCCACTCTGTCCTTGTGATCCTTAAGATTCAGCTCATCAGGTATTGGCAGACTGTCAACCGCCGTCACAAAGGATGCCGCCAGATCAATGGCTGTCTGGTAATCCTCATCCACCACTGCAATTACATCATCCAACGAATATGTGCTTCCGTCAATGGAAATATATGCCTTGCCGTTCTCATAGGACACATATTCCACGTAGCCCTGCACATGCATAGTCTCTCCCTTGGAGTCGGTGGCCTCCACCGTAACCAGCTTTCCTACCATGGAAGAAGCTCTTGTAAGCTCCATGGTCGCCGCCATGTTCTGCATCTGCTCTACCTGTGAAAACTGTGCATACTGTGAAATAAACTCTGTGTTTGAAGTGGGCTCCAGCGGATCCTGATACTTCATCTGTGCCACCAAAAGCTGCAGGAAGGCATCCTTATCCACACCTGTTTTACTCTTGGCCTGCTTTACGGAGGACTGGGATGCTGATTCCACTATCTGTCCGTCCTTTACTACTGCATCTACCATAGGCTGCTCCTTTCTGTGCTATATACACTCTGTTTTCTAAGCGGTGTAATCCACGGTACCGCCGTTTACTCTCATCATCTCGGCCGTCAGCCTTTCCTCCTCATCCGCCGCTTCCTCAAACTCCTCGTCGAGTGCGTTCAGATTGATTCTTCTCGGCCCTTTTCGGCTGTTCTGATAAGAAGCCCTCTCGTCTCTGTCCTGACCCTGCCACAGATTACTCTCAAAGCCATGGCTTTCTACCGTCACCTCGACGGCTTCCACCTTCACTCCCTGATCTCTGAGATTCTCCTTAAGCTCTGAAATCTGACTCTCCAGCGCCGCCTTTACGGATTCGTTCTGTACATGGAACTGTGCTGTAATCTCACCGGCCTTTGAAGTGATCTGGATGTGTACGGTGCCAAGGCTTTCGGGGTGAAGCTGCATCTCAAGCTGCTCCATTCCGGGCTTGAGCTGGATCTTCATATAATCCAGAATCTGATCCATAATCTCTCTGGGATTTAAGTCTCCGGCAGGCACAGCCTGTTCAAAAACCGCCTCGGGATTCTGGATCTGGTTTTTGGGAGACGCATCAAGCATGGGATTTGTCTCCGCAAGCCCCTGCCTCCCGCCGCCGTCCTCAAATCCGCCCTTTCCTTTTTCATCGGAAGGCTTATCCTCCGGCTTCTCTTCTTTGACAGCCACTTCTTCGACCTGCTTCGTGTTCCCGTTTTCATCGGCGGTCATTTTGATTTCCTGGTCGCCCTGCTTTACCGTCACGGTAATTTCCGGGCCTTCTTCCTTTGCACCCGTCTCGTTCAGAACATCTGCATAATCTTCTGTCAGAGTATTCTGCGCTTCGTCAGATTCCGCCATGTGTTCAAGCATTGCGCCAAACTCCTCGGGACTTAGAGAAAGCTCTTCCATCAGCCGGCCGTTGATTCCTTTCAGGGTCTCAAGAAGATTCTGCAGCTTTCCATACAGTGATTCATCCGTAAGGAGAGCCAGCGTACTGTCCTCGCCCGAAAGCGTCATCACAAGCGCTGTCAGGTTATCCGCATTCAAAAGATCCGCAAAGCAAAAGCCCAGCTCTTCCATTGCGCAAAGGACCTCTTCCTCGCTGACACCAAGCTCCTCGGCCGTCTCCCTTACCAGCTCCTGTCCGGCTTCTTCAACTGCACCGCTCTGCTCCGGAGATACTTCCCCGGCCTTTGCAGGTTTGGCGCTTTCCGTCTTCACGACATCCTTTCTGGAGCCGGACTGGTCAATCTGTGTCTTCTTCGGCGCATTTACAGCATCATTCCTGCTCTGAACCGGAAAATCATTCCCGCCGTAGCTGGTTCTGCTCATCACATCGCCAAAGCCGCCCGCACTCCCCGCACCTGTCTTTTGGTCAGGCGCAGTCCTGCCGCTTGCCATGAAAGGAAACAGCCTTCCTGCTTCTTTTATGGGTGTGCTCGTCATCTGCATTCCTCCTTTCTATCTGCCAACAGGCATAAAAACACACTTCAAATTTTATATCGGCAGATTTAATAACCTACTTAAGACTCCGGATCCATCATTTTTGTAAGCCTGGAAGCAAGCTCCGGATCCATGGCCGCTAAAATAGATCCTCGCTTTTCCGAATCCATGGCTCCCAGAATCCTTGATACCAGATCAAGATTATCCGTCATCTGTGCAAAAATAGCTGCTGCGGAGGCCGGCTTCATAGAAGAATAGCTCTCCACATATTCCGAAATCTTCTTGGATTCCTCTGACTGCTGAATCACCTGCTTATAAAGATACTCCGCCGTAGCCGGATTCATCTCCTCGTAATATTTTCTGTATTCCTCTATACCGGGACCCTTATCGGCATAGACCACTTCCTCGTAAAACTCTGTCACGACGCGCTGGAAATCCACCTGATTATCCTCAAAGGTTTTCAGCCGCTCCACCTGAGCCTTCAGCTCCGCAAGCTCCTCCGCATTTGATGTCTGGGACATCTGTGCGCGCTCCAGCTCCAGCTCCAGCTCTTTGATATAATCCACGGCATCCTTCAGGCTGCTGTAGCCGCCGTACTCCTCCTGCTGCTCCGGCGATGCGGTATCCTCCTCCGAAACGGAAGGAAGAATCATGTTGATGATCGGTACATCCTTAAGGACCGGGGCAAGCACGTTACTTCCGAAGCCGCCAAAATCCAGCTTTATGATCAGGCACAGAATAGCGATCCAGATCAGCACGATCACAAAAGTGACCGCAAAAACAGAGCCGGAGCTTGCATCCTCTCCCTCCGACAGTTCGTCTTCTCTGTCATCAATCTCCCTGGCCCGCTGTTTTGCCAGCTTTTTCTGTTCCTTCTGTTCCGCCTTGAGCTTCTTTTTTTCTTCCTTCAGACGCTTCTTTTCCAGCTTTGCGTCATCCAGTCCCAATTCTTCATCCAATGGCATAACTTTCTTCCGCTCCATCTTTATTACTTCTTCCGGCTGATGCGGCACTGTAGGTATAGCTTACGAGCTCATCTACCTCCTTGGCCTCCCTGGCATTCTCTTCCCTGATGAATTCCTCAAAGGCCCTCTCTCTGAGCTTTTCCTGTGTCTTACTTTCCTGCATTGCCGTCCGAAGCTTAATTCTTGCTTTCTCAAGCTGCATATTTGCAGCCTCCACCGCATCCCTCTGTATCTCGATAAATTCCTGCATTCTTGTGATTGCATTTCTGTTTGTCAGAATATCAAGCACGTTCAGTCCGCTTTTCTGAAGTTCTCTTCCCTGCTCCTCATAGGAGGCCTTCCGCCCCTTTAAAAGGGCAAGCTTTTCTTCCTCCTCGTTAAGGTGCATCCTGGCCGCGGCAAATTCATTTCTGGCCTGTTCTTCCAGTTTTTCCTTGATATCCAGAATACTCTGCATCCTGTAGATAAATTTAGCCATAATGTAGTCTATTCTTCAAACATATTTTTTAGTATGTCAACGGTTTCCTCAAAGGAAAATTTTTCGTAAACATCCTGCTGCAGGAACTGATTCACCGCATGGATCTTGCTGATCGCATGATCAATCTCAGGATTGCTTCCCTGTTTATAGGCACCGATATTGATGAGATCCTCCGATTCGCTGTAGGTAGCCAGCACGTTTTTCAGCTTACCCGCCAGCTGCTTATGGTCTCTTTCCGCAATCTGGCTCATACACCTGGATATGCTCTGAAGCACGTCAATAGCGGGATAATGGTTTCTGTGTACCAGCTTCCGGCTCAGCATGATATGTCCGTCCAGAATACTCCGCGCCGTGTCAGTGATAGGCTCATTGAAATCATCGCCATCCACAAGAACGGTATAAAGTCCCGTGATTGATCCCTTATCCGAGCGGCCGGCCCTCTCTAAGAGCTTTGGCATCTCCGAATACACGCTGGGCGGATATCCCCTTGACACAGGCGGCTCACCGCTCGCCAGTCCGATCTCACGCTGGGCCATAGAAAAACGGGTCAGAGAATCCATCATCAGCAATACGTCTTTTCCCTGATCCCTGAAATATTCCGCAATCGCCGTCGCTGTCTGCGCCGCCTTTTTACGTTCCAAAGCCGGTTTATCAGAGGTCGCAACCACTACCACGGAGCGCTTCATTCCTTCCGGTCCCAGATCTCTCTCAATAAATTCCCTTACTTCTCTTCCCCGCTCCCCGATCAGCGCAATCACATTGATGTCCGCTCTCGTGTTGCGGGCAAACATGCCCATCAATGTGGATTTTCCCACACCGGAACCGGCAAAAATCCCGATTCTCTGTCCTTTCCCTATGGTGATCAGCCCGTCTACTGCCTTCACGCCCATGGGGAGGACTTCGTCTATAATCTTGCGGCTCATGGGATCCGGAGGCTTCGCCTCCACGGAATACTCCCGGCCGCCCGTCATCACTCCGCCGGCCCTTCCAAGACCATCCAGAGTTTTTCCGAGAAGACTGTCGTCCACTCTGACCTTCAGCGGCATTCCCGTATTTTCCACACTGCTTCCGGGACCCATGCCCTCCACATTCTCGTATGGCATCAGGAGAACCTTACCCTCCTTGAACCCCACTACCTCCGCAAGGGCAAAATTATCGCCTCCGCCCTTTATGCTCGGGTAAATTCGGCAGATATCGCCCAGTCTGGCCTGCGGGCCTTTGGATTCTATAGTAAGTCCCACTACATTCACCACTTTGCCCTTTACCTTAAAAAATCTGTCCTGAGCTATTGTATTGTATTTTTCAAAATTCACGGATACTGTTTCCATCCCAGTCTCCATTCCTCATCTATTTCCTTCCGGAGTTCTCTCGTAGGAAAGCAGCTTAAGCTTTCTTCCAAGCTCTGCAAGCTGTGTATCCAGACTGCAGTCATAAACACCGTTTTCTGTCTCAATCATACACTGAGACCTGGACAGAGTGACATCCTCCACGATCTCCACCGTGACGGCGGAGCCCGCTTCCGACCTTATGTATTCCCTGCCGGCTAATACACTCTCATAGTCTTCCTTTGACACATGCACCAGAAAGTTTCTGGAATCCTCAATTCTCTGCATGGCGCTTATCAGAAGATTGGATATCAGATCCCGATAACGGCTGAGATCCACTTTAAAGATATGCTCATAAATCCCTGTAAGTGTCTCCACAAATTCCGGCTCCAGGCTTTCCAGCTGACGCTGATATTCCCGCTCGTTCTGCTGCATCTTTGACAGGTATTCATCCCTGACAGCCTCAGCCTCCTGCATACCGATACGCTTCCCCTCCGCATAGCCCTGTCCCTTTGCCTCCTCATAAGCTTTCATCTGCATGGAGGCAATCTGGGTTTTTGCATCGTCAATCATGGTATCCGCCTGGCTTCTAAGATCCGCAAGCTCCATCTGAGCCTGCTCGATCTGGGCAAGGACATCGTCACGTTCCTTCTTCAAAGCCTCAACAGAGGCGGGATCAGGAGCAAGAAGCACGTCAATTTTCTCAGCGTCCAATCCGTCTTTGAAGCCTTCTTCCTCTGTTTCCTGGCCGTTTTCCCTGGAATGCTTCATCAGCTGTCTGGCTTTGCGCAGCTTTTCTTCCAAAAGAGCGTTATTGTCGATCACACGGGTACCGTCCTGATGAATCACGGTCCAGCTTGATTTATACAAATTAGACAACAATCTCGTCACCTCCGCCTCTGGAAATAACAATTTCTCCGGCATCTTCCAGTTTTCTGATTACATTGACAATCTTCTGCTGTGCCTCTTCCACATCTTTCATACGCACAGGTCCCATATATTCCATGTCTTCCTTGATCATGGCAGCCAAACGCTTGGAAAGGTTGTTAAAGATTGTATTCTGTACCTGCTCATTGGAGCTCTTAAGCGCAAGAGCAAGATCGTTGTTCTCCACATCTCGAAGCACACGCTGAATCGCACGGTCATCAAGCAGCAGAATATCCTCGAATACGAACATCTTCTTCCTGATCTCGTCGGCCAGCTCCGGCTCTTCGATTTCCAGTGTTTCCATAATATGCTTTTCTGTTCCCCGGTCCACGGAATTCAGGATCTCTACCACAGCGTCCACACCGCCGATAATGGTGTAATCCTGATTCACCAGAGAAGACAGCTTGGATTCCAATATCTTTTCCACATCCTTCACCACATCCGGACTGGTTCTGTCCATAACCGCAATACGCTTCGCAACATCAGACTGTCTGTCAGGCGGCAGAGCCGATATAATCATGGATGACTGCGACGCAGGCAGATAAGACAAAATAAGTGCAATTGTCTGCGGATGCTCATCCTGTATGAAGTTAAGAAGCTGGGAAGGATCTGTTTTTCTTATAAACTCGAAAGGCTTAACCTGCAAAGAGGCAGTCAGCTTTCCGATCACGTTCAGAGCCTTCTCCGCACCGAGCGCTTTCTCAAGCAGCTCCTTCGCATAGGAAATACCGCCCTCGGCAATATATTGCTGAGCCAGACACACCTCATAAAATTCATCTATAATTTCTTCCTTGACCTGCGGAGTCACACTTCTTGTGTTGGCGATCTCCAGGGTCAGCTCCTCAATCTCCTCTTCCTTCAGATGCTTGAAAATGGATGCCGATTTCTCCGGCCCCAGGGCGATCAGAAGAATGGCTGCTTTCTGTATACCCTGCAGATTGTTTTCACTCTTGGCCATAAAACTGCCCCCTTCCTTTAACCCCAATCCTGATTAATCCAGTTGCGCAGCAGACTTGCCGCCGCCTCAGGATTTTCATCCACAAACTTTTCTATCATCTTTCGGGTCTCAGACATCTGCTCCATGGCAATATCCTCGATTCCAACCTCAGGCTGTGTCTGCAGCAATGCCTCCACCGGAAGCTCCTCCGGAAGCTCCTGCTGCTCCTGCACGGTCTTATCCGAACGCATACTCCTAAATACCACGAAGCCAAGCAGCGCCAGAATAATAATGATAAGTACGATCTGTATCACATCGGAAATGTCTATATGAAAACCTTCCCTGTCAAAAAATATGTTCTCTGTGCGGGCTGCAAATGCAATATTCTCTCTGGAAAATCCGGTAGCCTTGGAAACCACGTCGTACATCTCATCCTCCACGGTAATCCGTGTGGCCTCCGCATTTGCAATTTTGTATTCCTCCCAGGTGATTCCGTCCAGCAACCCCTGAGCATCAATATCCTCTTCCCTTACTATGTTGTAGCGGATCGCCGTGATGGCAATGGAAGAACTGTCATAATCTATAGAGCCCGGAAGACCGGTGGTCTTCGTGATCCGTTCGCTGGGAAGATAATTGTTTTCCGTTTCCTCGGTAGACGTACTGCTGTTGCCCGAATCCTGATACTCATACTCCGGTGCCTCCCCGTTGGAATCCGTACCCGGAACGCCTCCTCCCGCATTCTCCGACTGAGAGGTAAATGTCCTGTCAGAGCTCTTTACACCCTGGGTGCCGCCATCCACCGGCAGATACTCATGATAAGTCTGCTCTGTGGACGAAAAGCTGAGATTCAGATTAGTGGCCACCTCTACCTTGCCGAATTCATTGGTTCCGAGGAGAACCCGTTTGATCTCGTTCTTGAGCTGAGATTCCCACTGAGTTTTAATACCAAGCTGGGAGCTTGCCGCTCCCGTGGCGCTGTAATCGGCATCTCCGGAAAAAAGCAGATTTCCGTCGGTATCCGTGATCACGATACCCTCCGCCGTCTCATTTCCGATAGCCCTGCTGACCGCCTTTGCCAGAAAAGCCGCATTGTCCTCAGTGAATTCTCCGTTCAGCGTCAGCATGATCCATGCCCCCGCATCCTCCTTTGTGGAAATCAGCGTTCCGTCGTTTTCCGGCAGGGATATATCCACAACTGCGCTTTTTACAGAAGAAAATCTGGCAATGAAGTCATCTGCCAGTCTTGTCTCCATATAATACTCATATCTTTTCTGTTTATCGGACTCCGTGGTGCTGAAACCTCCGTCCGTCACATTGTCTATGGTATAGGCTGCCGCCTGAATGTCGTTGGCCGCAAGTAAAAGCCTTGCGTCAGCCTGCTGTTCCCGCTTGATCCTGATCTGATAAGCATCGTCAGAAATCTCATATTCCAGACCTTCTCCCTCGAGAAGCTCCTTTACCTCGGCCGCCTCCTTGGTTGTCTTTGCCTCCAGAAGCAGCACATACTGCGGCTTTGTAAACACGGTAATCAAAATGGCTATTACAATAATGATTCCTGCCGATGCCGCAATAATAAAGGTTTTCTGCTTGGTGGAAAACCGATTCCACCATTCCAATAATTTATTTAATAGTTCCCTTACTCTCTCCGCCATGATCTACTCCTGTTTCTTTCGCATTTTAAGAGCTTTTAAATTTGGATCTGCATAAGTTCTTTGTATGCCTCCAGGAATTTATCACGGACAGCCACTGTATACTGCAGTGCGCTGGAAGCCTTCTGCAGGGCAATCGTCAGATCATGAGTGTTTTCCGTTTCGCCCAAAGCCCATTTGATCTTTTCATTTTCCGCATCTGACAAATAAGCGTTCGTTGTATTCAGGCTATTGACAGCCTTATCAAAAACACTCCCAAAATACCCCTCTGCCTGAACCGTACCCGAACTCTCAGCCGCCTTTCTGATCACGTCTGATGATATATTATATAAAGATGAGATATCCACTTTTCTCCCTCCCGGATTCTATTAGATTATCCTGCAAATTTTATTTCTGTCCCATTTCCAGCCCTTTGACAGCTATCGCCTTGCTTGCACTGAACGCAGTGGCATTTGCCTCAAAGGAACGGCTGGCATCAATCAGGTTCGTCATCTCAGTGACAATGCTCACATTAGGATAGGTTACATATCCGTTCTCATCCGCATCCGGATGTGCAGGATCATAAGCCATGGTCATTTCCGTCCAGGTATCCTCCGAAACCCTTCCCACTTTAACTCCCTGGCCGTTATAGGTATCATTGACACGGTTAAATACCCTGCCAAATTCCGAAATTCCCGCTCCTCTCTGTTCAAAGGTAACAACCTTCCGCCTGTAAGGCGTTCCATCCTGAGTTCTCGTGGTGTAAGCGTTTGCTATATTCTCGGAAATCACATCCATCCGGTAGCGCTGTGCCGTCATGCCGGATGCGTTAATGTCAAACGACGAAAATAATCCCATGTTCCTCTGCCTCCTACTTCATTACCATGCTTAAATTGCTGAATTCCTGATTCACGCAGTCAATCAGGCCGTTATATTTGATCTGATTGGCCGCAAGATAAGCGCCTTCCGTATCCATATCCACATTATTCTTATCGAGCCTGTAGGAAAAACCCACGGAATCCGTATAGACAGTGGGTGACAGCTGCGAGGTGCGGATATTGGAAACCCTTTCGTCCACAGTCTTGTATCTGGTATTTCCAAGCGCCCTCTTCAGCTGAGACTCAAAATCAACATCCTGTCTCTTATAGCCGGGTGTGCTTACATTGGAAATATTATTGGATAAAACATCATTGCGGAGCCATGCCGCATCCGCCGCCTTCTGGAGCACATTCACGTAATCGAATACGTTCGTGTTAAACATTTGAATCCCTCCTGTAGGTACCTTAAAATATATGTACCTATTATATTATAGTATTTTTGAAAAAAAGCACAAGAAAAATTTATAAAACTTTTTAGTGAATATTTTCCTTTTTCAGCTTATCCACCTCGTCAAACACCATATCATTAAGTACCTTGATATAAGTCCCCTTCATGCCGGACGACCGGGATTCAATCACCCCGGCGCTCTCAAATTTGCGCAACGCATTCACAATCACAGACCGGGTGATCCCCACCTTGTCTGCAATCTTACTCGCAACGAGAATTCCTTCCATGCCGTTGAGCTCCTCAAATATATGTACCACGGCCTCCATCTCCGAATAGGAAAGAGTCCCGATGGCTGATTTGATCACCGCCAGCTTCCGGTTTTCCTCGGCATTCTCCTCGTTCACCGCCCGGAGCATCTCAAGTCCCACAACCGTGGTCCCATACTCGCACAGAATAATGTCGTCAATGTCATACTGCCTGTCGCATTTATAGATAAACAGGGTTCCCAGACGTTCACCGGCAATCTCGATAGGCGTGATAATTGCCTGAAACTTCCTGACATCTCCCGCCTCAAATCCCAGCGTCTCCAGATTCACATTCTCTTTCGTGGAGAGCACCGCCAGAAGACGTTCATTCAGCATAGAGTCAATAAAGCCGCCCACATGGTCAACAATCAGCTCCGTGATGGACTCAACGCCCTGAGCATCTCCGATCCCCAGAACCTTCCCCTTCCTGCTGATGACAAGCACGTTGGAATTCAGTATCTCACACAAAACCAGACAGATATCGTTAAAAACGACTTTGCTGGAATTATTATTGTGAAGAAGTTTACCAATTTTTCTGGTCTTATCCAGTAATTGTACGCTGCTCATTCCATGCCTCCTGCTTTTCTAAAACACTACAAATTTTATTCTAGCATATCTTTTTCAATTTTTCAATGATTCAACACGGAAACATAGTTCCAATTCATGTATTTTTTGATTTATTGCAATAATTACTGCAAATAAAATTGTATTTTCTGACTATTACTGCTTCTGCTCCTCCTGCTTTGGAACGCTGGCGACAAAACCGCAGTTCTCATCCGAACACACCAGCTTGCTCCCTTTGTAGAGCATCAGGGAACCGCAGCGGCTGCATTTCACCTCCGAAGGTCTCTGCCATACCATGAAATCACAGTCCGGATTACCAATACAGCCATAGTACTTTCTTCCTTTTTTTGTCTTCTTGAGCACAATATCCTTGCCGCATTTCGGACAGCTAATGCCGATCTTTTCAAAATACGGCTTGGTATTGCGGCACTCCGGAAATCCGGGACAGGCGAGAAACCTTCCGTGAGGGCCGTATTTAATAACCATCTGTCTCCCGCACAGATCGCAGGTCTCATCTGAAACCTCATCTGCAATCTCAACCTCCGCAAGCTCCTTTTCCGCGACCTTCACCGCCTCGTCCAGATCGGGATAGAAATTGGAGACCACGGTTTTCCAGTTGACGCCTCCCTCCTCGATGCCGTCAAGCAGAGCTTCCATATTGGCCGTAAAATTTACATCTACAATACTCGGGAATGCGTCCTTCATCATGGTATTGACCACTTCCCCCAGCTCTGTCACATACAGATTGCGGTTCTCCTTCACGATATATCTTCTCGCAAGAATTGTAGTGATCGTGGGAGCATAGGTACTGGGACGCCCGATTCCAAGCTCCTCGAGAGCATGCACAAGAGATGCCTCGGTATAGTGGGGCTGGGGCTGTGTGAAGTGCTGCTTTCCCTCAAAGCCCTCCGTCTTAAGCCTGGAGGAGGTATCGATTCCCTTTACCAGGGTATTTTCCTCTTCTTTATCCTCCTCCTGAGTATATACGCTCATAAAACCGTCGAAGACGACCCTGGAAGCCGACACGGTAAACCTGTGGCCTCCTCCGTCAATCCTGACAGACGTTGTCTCATATCTCGCCGGAGCCATACGGCTTGCCGCAAACCTCTTCCAGATCAGCTGGTACAGCCGGAACTGGTCTCTGGAAAGAGAATCCTTGAGCTGAGCCGGTGTTGCGTCAAGGCTGGTAGGGCGGATCGCCTCATGCGCATCCTGAATCTTCTGCCCGCTCTTTGGCACCTGGGATGCTCCCGCCGCATACTCCTTTCCATAGGTTCTTGTTATGAAATCCTCCGCCATGGCCTCCGCCTCCGCCGATACCCTGGTGGAGTCCGTACGCAGATAGGTGATGACACCAACGGTTCCGTTCCCCTTGATATCAATTCCTTCATAGAGCTGCTGGGCCAGACGCATGGTCTTCTGGGTGGAAAAATTGAGAACCTTGCTGGCCTCCTGCTGCATGGTGGAGGTGGTAAAGGGAAGGGGGGACTTTTTGGTTCTCTCACCTTTTTTTACCTCGCTGACCGAAAATTCCGCTCCTTCGAGCTGTCTTATAATCTCATCCAGCTCCTCCTTTGAGGAAATGGATGCCTTTTTCTCCCTGGTGCCGTAATATTTTGCAGTCAGAGGCTTTTTTTCTCCCGCAACGGAAAAAATACCGTCCAGCGTCCAATACTCCTCCGGAATAAAGTTGTTGATCTCCTCCTCCCTGTCACAGATTATGCGCAGGGCCACAGACTGCACTCTTCCGGCGCTCAAGCCTCTCTTTACCTTGGCCCACAAAAGAGGCGAGATGCGGTAGCCCACCATACGGTCCAGTACGCGCCTCGCCTGCTGAGAATCCACCAGGTCCATATTGATCTCTCTTGCGTTTTTCAGAGAGTCCTTTACCGCATTCTTCGTGATCTCGTTGAAGGTAATCCGGTAAACCTTCTTATCCTCCAGCTTCAGAGCCTTCAAAAGATGCCAGGAGATTGCCTCCCCCTCCCGGTCAGGGTCCGTTGCCAGATAGATCTTTTCCGCCTTTTTTACTTCCTTCCTGAGAGCGGCGAGAATATCACCCTTGCCGCGAATTGTAATATATTTTGGTTCAAAATCATGTTCCGTGTCAATTCCCAGCTGACTCTTGGGAAGATCACGGACATGGCCGTTGCTTGCCATCACTTCATAACTGGCGCCCAGAAACTTTTTGATCGTCTTAACTTTAGCTGGTGATTCCACAATTACCAGATATTTTGCCATTGTCTGCTTATCCCCTTGTTTTCATACTTAATTCCGGCTACACTATACACCAATTCCTCTCCGGGCGCAAGTTAAATTTTTCTTAACTCTGATTTTCCGCTATTTCATACTGCATCCATTCATACTTAAGATGCGTCCCCTCCGTGATTTCAGGAGGAAGCAGAGCTCTCGCCACCAGCTTCGTCTCCCCGGTGTTTTCGCTCTCCTCTCCGATCCTTCTCAGGTGGGCGTAATCCCCGTCAATCCCCACCACTTCATATAAAAATGCATTCATCGCTTCCACATACCCCTTTCTCGTTATCCTGTCGTCTACACGTAATTGTAATACTCTTCCTGTCCATATGCAAGGCCGCTGTCTTATTTTAGGGCAAAATAATTTCCCCCTGTCTGCCTGGCTTTGCCCGCAAGGCACAGCTCCACCAGCCCGGCCATAAGCTTTGAAAGCTCCAGCTTCACGCCCGCTCTGCCGGCCCTCTCCAGAATTTCGTCACAGGAGGAGGGATTCACGTCAAGGAAGGCAAGAAGGCCGCTTCTGTCCCTCTCCTGACCGGAAAGCTCTTCCGATGGCATATTTTCGTCCGTTTTTTTACTGTCCGCCCGGCTGCGTCCGTGCCGGACGCACCTTTCCTTACGCTCCCCTTTTCTGTTTCCGAGAACCGACAGCTCCGCCAGAATATCCCCGGGAGCAAGCGCAATGCCCGCCCCCTGACGGATCAGCAGGTTGCAGCCGTCGCTGAGCCGGTCCGTGATCCTTCCCGGCACCGCATACACGTCCTTCCCCTGTTCCAGCGCCATATCCACGGTAATCCATGTCCCGCTCTTTTGCCTTGCCTCCACCACGAGAACCGCATCAGACAGACCGGCAACAATCTTGTTCCTGAGGGGAAAGAGATTTTTAGCCGGAGGCGTGCCGGGAGGAAACGGGGAGAGAATTCCCCCTCTTTCCTGTATCCTCTCATAGAGCCTTCGGTTGTCAGCCGGATAACAGATATCCACGCCGCATCCCAATACCGCATACGTGCTTCCCCCTGCCCTGAGAGCCTCCATCTGGCTGATTCCGTCGATTCCCCTTGCCATGCCGCTTATGATATTGACTCCGCAGGATGCGATCCTCTCCCCGAAAACACCGGCAATATAGCTCCCGTAATCCGAGCACTCTCTGGCTCCTATGATGGCAAGAGCCAGCCTCTCCTCAGCCGGCAGAGCGCCCAGATAATAGAGGACTGCCGGAGGATTGGTGATTTTCTTAAGTCTCCCCGGATATTCACGATCCCACAGACTGACCATGCGTATTCCCTTTGCCTCCAGCTGTCTGTAGTTCTCCAAAACCGATCCGTCCCTGCGTGATTCCTCTATTTTTTCCGCCCTTTTTCTCCCCGTTTCCCCCAAAGCGCCTCTCCCCAATGCTGTCTCAAGCTCCCGAACCGGTGCCCGGTATACCGCGCCGGCGCTGCCGAATTCTTTTACAAGGAGGCGCAGGGCCGCATCCCCGATTCCGGGCACGCAGTGCAGCCAGTACAGATAAGCCTGTTCCTTACTGTCGTTCATTTCCGAATCCCGCCTCCTCACCGCTGTAATAGCAGGCCGCCTCCAGCAGCTGCTCTCTGCCTATGGCATCTCTCCCCTCCACATCCGCAATCGTCCTTGCCACCTTTATCATACGGTGATATGCCCTTGCACTGAGACCCAGAGACTGAAACAGCTCCTCCATCAGCTGTTTTTCCTTCCTGCCAAGAGGGCAGTATTTCTCTATGTCTCCCGCCCCGAGATCTACGTTAAACCTTAGTCTCGTCCCCTCGAAGCGCTTTTGCTGTCTGATCCTTGCTCCTGTCACCTTCTTCCTCATGCTTGTGCTGGTCTCTCCCTTTTCCCCACCCTGGAGCTGGCCGATCTTAAGCTGGGGTGCAAAAATCCGAATGTCCAGTCTGTCCAGAATCGGACCCGAAATCCTGGAAAAATACTGCCGGACCTCAAAGGGTGTGCAGCGGCATCTGTTCCGATCCGGATAATAGCCGCAGGGACAGGGATTAGAAGCCCCCACCAGCATGAAATCCGCAGGATAGGAAAAGCTGCCGCAGGATCTGGCAATCTGAACTCTCCTGTCCTCCATGGGCTGGCGCAGAAGATCCAGGGTCTGCTTTTTGAACTCCGCCATCTCGTCCAGAAAAAGAACACCTCTGTGAGAAAGACTGATCACACCGGGTCTGGGAATTCTTCCGCCCCCGGTCAGAGCCTGGGGCGAGATGGTATGATGGGGATTGAGAAAGGGCCGCCTGCTGATATATGGGGTATCCTCATCCAAAAGCCCGGCAATGCTGTAGATGGAAGAAACCTCAAGAATCTCCTCCCCCGTAAGAAGGGGAAGGATGGAGGGCAGCCGCCTTGCGGTCATGGTCTTTCCCGAGCCCGGCGGTCCCACAATCAGCAGATTATGAAAGCCGGCCGCCGCAATAAGGGCCGCCCTCTTTACACTCTCCTGCCCCACAATCTCACAAAAATCAGGTTCTCCGGGAACCGGCTCATCCCCGCCCTCACGCAGGCTTTTGCGCTTCCCCTCTGTATCCTCCCGCATCCAGAGCGGCTCCTCTTCCACAAAAGGTGCGATCACCATATCCTGTCTCTGCGGCGGCGTGTTCAGGTATTCAATGGCTGTGGAAAGACTGGGAACTCCCACGATCTTTATCCCCTGAATCCTGCCGGCCTCCCTCACATTGCCCTCAGGTATCAGACATCTTTCAATCCCCGCCTCATGGGCCTTCTTTATAATAGGAAGGACTCCCTTTACAGGACGCACTTTCCCGTCAAGCCCAAGCTCTCCGAGCAGAAGAATCCCCTGCAACGCACTCCTTCTGATCTTCTCCATGGAGCAAAGCAGCCCGGCCGCTATAGGGAGGTCAAAGGCCGTCCCCTCCTTCTTGATATCTGCCGGTGAAAGATTCACTGCCACATGCATGGGAGGCAGGTGAATTCCCATATTCTTGAGAGCGATCCTCACCCTCTCCCCCGACTCCTTCACCTCGCCGCCCAGGCTTCCCACCATGGCGAAACAGGGAAGTCCCGATGACATATCCACCTCCACCTGCACCAGGTAACTGTCGATTCCGTAAATAGCTCCTGATAAAACCGTGCTGTACAAGCAATCCCTCCTTCTTTACGAAAAGCAAAATAATGTCTGAAAATCCGCCGGATATCGGCCAAGACCGTCTCACAGCCCCCTGCCGCAAGCAGACGGGGCAGGCTGCGTCAGCAGTATCTTTCTTTCTGCCCTGCAAGAAAAAAATACAGTAAAGATTCTATTCTGAATAGATAATCTTTACTGTAGCCGAAAAAGATCAAAAAAGCAATTATGCATTTATTAAAATTTATTAAATATTTATGATCAGAACAGCTTGCTCCTCACACCCTCCGGGTCTACTGCAGAGGAGATAGCCGCATCCCTGCTGATTCTGCCCTCATGGCACAGCTGTATCAGGGATTCATCCATGGTGAGCATGCCTCCTCTGCGGTCCGTCTTCATCACCGTCATGAGCTGATAGTATTTTCCCTCCCGGATCAGACTTCTCACCGCCTGATTCACAAGAAGCACCTCGAAAGCCGTCACTCTTCCGAAGTTGTCCGCCCTGGAAATCAGCTGTTGGGAGACAATGGCCTCGAGAACACCGGAAAGCTGCACCCGGATCTGCTGCTGGTGCTGGACGGGAAACACCTCCACGATGCGGTCAATGGTGTTGGCGGCCCCCCTGGTGTGCAGGGCCGAGAGCACCAGATGTCCCGTCTCAGCCGCCGTAAGGGCCATGCTGATGGTCTCGGGGTCGCGCAGCTCTCCCACAAGGATCACGTCCGGATCCTCCCTTAGGGCAGAGCGCAGTGCGGACTGAAAGCTTTCCGAATCCAGTCCGATCTCTCTTTGATTTACCATGGATTTTTTGTGACTGTGAAGGTATTCGATCGGGTCCTCCAGCGTAATGATGTTACACTCCCTGCTGTCGTTGATCCTGTCTATGAGCGCCGCAAGCGTGGTGGATTTGCCGCTCCCCGCAGGTCCTGCCACCAGCACAAGCCCTCTCCTTTTGTCCGAAAGGCCAAGAACGGATTCCGGCATGCCAAGCTCTCTGGCAGAAGGGATCCTGGCACCCACCAGACGGATGGCAATGGCAGCCGATCCCCTCTGTCTGTAAGCATTGACACGGTATCTGCCCTCGTCCGAAATGGAGAAGGACAGATCGGCCTCTCCCTTTGATTCGAAGGACACCCTCTGTGCCTCATCCATGATCTCCCCGAGGAACCCCTCCGTATCAGCCGGAAGCATCCTTGGGAATTCCATGGAAATCAACTGTCCCTGCACTCTCATTTTGGGCACGGATCCCGCAGTAATATGTACGTCCGACGCACCCGCATCCCTTGCGACTCTCAGTATTTCCTTTATCGTCTGCATTTCTTATCCTCCGCTTCAAGCTTTTTTAATCAGAACTTCTTTCCCCTCAAATGCAAAGCCATATTTCCGGATTCGCCCGCCGGAGAATCCCCTGCTCTCTAAATCTGCCTGATACCGCTTTTCCTCAATCTGTTTCAGGGCGGCATCTGCGGTATCCTCCAGGGATTTCTCCTCCCCCGAATCTCTGACCTTGAATTCCATTACTACCGCATTATCTGCTCCGCTCTTCGGCTCCATCATCACATCATACCTTCCGAATCCACTTTCCCGGTTGGAGGTGATGACATAACGGTCTGCCAGCTCCACGGCCAGTCCCAGGACAAAGCCGTGGTAGAACCGCTCCGGCTGTGACTCCATGGAGGGGTTCCTTCCGCCGTCAAAATAGCTGAACGTGGCCAGGGCTACCCGGTTCATATAGGCATTCATGGATTTTACGTCATCCTGCAAAAGCGCCCTGATAAAGCCGTTGTAGGTCGTCCCCGTACCGGTAAACCATTTCCGGATCATCCTCTGAAACATAATCTGTACTTCCTTGTTCGTCAGCGCCAGCTCATACAGATCCGCTCCCGTGTCCTCATTTAATTCATAACTCTCCACTTTCAGGTATCCGCCGGCCAGGAACAGGCTCCAGATGGCGTTCTCATCCGCGTCCAACTGGTCAAAAATAATCTGTTCATCAATCTCTTTGTACAGATGCTGTCCCTTCAGCAAATTTTCCATGGAGATTTTGACATCCACGCTTCCTTCCCGAATCAGCTTATCCACCAGCCCGTTGCTGCTGGTGTTGGCCCAATAAGTGGAAAGCCTTTTTTTATCCAGATAATTGATAATCGACCATGGATTATAGATATCCTTCCTCTTTCCGAACGTGAAGCCGTCATACCAGTCTTTTACGGCCAGTCGGTTTTCGTACAGGCCGCATTCCCGCAATGCCGCCCATACCTCTTCCTCCGTAAACCCGAAGCTGTCTTCATATTTCTCCGACGTGGTGGTCACTACTTCCAGATTATTCGGATCTGAGAAAATGGATTCCTTGCTTACCCTTGTGATTCCCGTCATGACCGCCCGCTCCAGATACGGGTTCGTCTTGAAGGTGGAATTGAACAGGCCCCTGATGAATTCCACCATCTCTTTCCAATAACCGTATACCCAGGCCTCCTGAAGCGGCGTGTCATATTCGTCCAGCAGGATAATCACCTTTTTTCCATAGCAACGATACAGAAACTCGGACAGAGTCCCAAGCGATGAAATAGCGGAATAATTATCCATATTGACAGAAATGCTTTTTATGAAATCCTTTTCCTTTTCATTCAGGATATCTTCCTTCAGCAAAAATTCATATCTGTTATACAATTTTTCAATCAGATAAAATAAACTTTTTCTGGCCTCATCAAAGGAAGACGACTTTATTCCGGCAAAGCTTAAGAAGATTACAGGGTAGGTTCCCTGAAGGTTTTGGTACTTCTCGTCCTTCCATATGGAAAGACCTTCAAAAATTTCTCCCCATCCCGCATACGCTACAGAAAAAAACCTCTCGAGCATGTTCATATTCAGAGTCTTACCGAATCTGCGGGGACGTGTAATCAAGGTTACATCATCCCCACTTTCCCACCATTCTCTGATGAAATTCGTCTTATCAATATATAAATACCGGTTCCTGATCAATTTGTCAAAACTTTGGATGCCAATTCCTACAGTCCTTGCCATAAAAACGTCCCTCCATATATCCGCCCTCTTTCATTATATATAGATTTTCACAAATATACAAGAAAATCGTCAGGCTTTTTTAATCGCTTTTTCGTCTGCTTTCATGTACTTTAAAAAGCATTACAGGAACCGCTTCCCGGTCTGTGTAATCATTAAACCTCAGTTATCCACCGATACACGGTGAATGTCCTGATATTTTTCATTTATATTTCTCCATTAATGCCTCCACACTCTCATCCATCGGTAAATATTTGAAAAAATCCTGTAAAATTGACGCACTTCCATGGGTCAGAATGTTCAGCCTTGATTCATAATTCATCATATCCTGGAGAAGGGCCTTTCCTATAAAACAAGTCTCCGTTTCTCCATATTGGTACTCTGTGATTCTGGCTTTCATTTTACATATATCATTCAGCACCGTTTTATCATAATAGGCAGGAACACTTATTATGAAATTTTGCCATGGCTCCAATATTTCTACAGCCGCATCATTCAATGCCTTTTTCAGTGCGATTGGAACCAATCTGCGGAATTCATCATTCTTGATATATACATTTTGTCTGACAATAACAGTTCCGCTGAAAACCCTGAAAAAAATACGTTTTGTCCTTTCTGGTCAAAATCCACTTTAAAAACATACGCTGACAATATATCCATTTGGGGCTTAACATCTGCCATGATTTTTGTCAGCATGTCCATCAAGCTATTAATTCCCTGATTTTTTAATGCGACTCCGCCCATCACAGGATATAATTTCCCGCCTCGAATAAGATGGATAAATTCTGTTTCATAATCTTTTGTAGTTATTTCCTGCGACTCATCATATTTTTTTATCAATGTTTCTGATGAAAGCAATAATTTCATTTGCAGTTCTTCATCATCCAACGGGATATCCTCTATTTCTACCTGCTTCCCACCTACCCCGTGATACCTTTGACATTCCAGTATTTCGTCCGTCAGCTTAGTTCTTATCGTTTTGATAAGGTCTTCATAATTCACCCCCATCCTGTCCAGTTTATTAATAAAAATAACCGTTGGGATATTCAGTTCGGAAAGTTTCCTGAAAAATAATCTTGTCTGCGCCTGAACCCCTTCCCTGGCAGCAATCACCAGCACAACAACATCAAGTACATGCAATACGCTTTCTACTTCAGACAAAAAATCAAAATGCCCGGGAGTGTCAATTAAATTAATCTTTATATTATTCCATTCAAACGATATAACCGATGACTTGATTGTTATTCCCCGCTTTTTCTCTAAGTCCATTGAATCCGTAACGGTCGTTCCATCATCTACATTTCCCATTGCCCGGATACATCCGGCCTGAAACAGCATGCCCTCTGTCAGCGTCGTTTTGCCTGCGTCCACATGCGCAAGAATTCCCAAATTAATTACATCCATACTCTTTACCTGCCTTACGTTATTGCTTTTTGTCTGAATTTTTAGCTTCTTAGAAAAATAAAGGTCGGCTTTTATCTACAAGGATCCAAACAATCAAAGACCCCGCTGCAAGCAGCCACTTGGCTCGTTGCTCGCAGGAATAAAAACGGGACAGAACCGGCTTCAGCATTTATAGCTGGATTTGGCTCTATCCCATCGCCCTGGTGTTCCCGTATCTCCTCTATCCTATGTGCCTATCCCTCCTCAAACTTCTTCCGCAGCTTCGAAAGGGCCTTCTTCTCAATCCTTGACACATAGCTTCTCGAAATATGAAGCGCCTCCCCGATCTCGCGCTGCGTCACGTCCCTGCCTGTCAGAAGTCCGTATCTAAGATAAATAATTTCTCTCTCCCTGTCATTTAACACTTCCGCCAGAAGCCTTTTCATCTTTTTCGCATTCTCGCAAAATTCCATCTGCTCCGTCACATCAACCTGATCCTGCTCAATAATATCAAGCAGGTTGATCTCATTTCCTTCCTTATCCGTGCCGATCGGTTCAAACAGGGAAACCTCTCTCGCACTCTTTTTCTTGGAGCGGAGCAGCATCAGAAGCTCATTGTCAATACAGCGCGACGCATAGGTGCTCAGCTTTCCCTTCCCCGCATCAAAGGAGGAGATCGCTTTGATCAGGCCGATGGTTCCGATGGAGATCAGATCCTCCATGTCCTCATCCACGTTTTGATATTTTTTGGCAATGTGGGCTACCAGGCGAAGGTTTCTTTCTATTAAAATTTCCCTTGCCTTTTTTGCTTCTTCGCCGTTTCCCTCTTTTAGAAGCTGCAGATAATAGGCCTCCTCCGAAGCCGGCAGCGGTTGACTAAAGGTTTTCAAAAGGCGCCCCCAAAGTCATTTTTATTATTGTATGACCCGGCGGCCCTTCAAGTGCCTTTCCACAAAATAAATTGTATTGTCCTAGAACAGAAACTCCGCCATCACCCGATTGCTGACATCAAGACCCCGTTCGCTTAAAAAAAATCTCTCGTCCCCTTCTCCTTTATCCCGGCACAAAAGTCCCTGTCCGATAAGACCTTCCGTAATTCCGGGATAGACCTCCTGAATGGTTCTTCCAAAGGCCTTCCGGAAATCCAGGTTAGAAACTCCGCGGGTAAGCCGCAGCCCCAGAAACATAAACTCCTCCATCTGCTCCGGAACGGAAAGGACATTCTCCTCCTGCCTGCAGTCTCCTTCCCTTCCGATGTAAGCATCAAAATCCTCACAATTGCGGTACCGTGTGTTTCCCACAAGAGAAGCGGCTCCCAGACCGAAGCCGGCGTACTCCCCTCTCCTCCAGTACACCAGGTTGTGTCTGCACTCAAAGCCCTCCCTGGCATAGTTGGAGATCTCATACCGATGATATCCGTGCGCCCCGAGCATTTCGTTCGTCATCCTGTAGAGAAGCCGGTCCGTCTCCTCATCCGGAAGGGATGGCCTGTGCTCGTAGAAGTAAGTCCCCTCCTCAATGATCAGACTGTAGGCGGATATATGCGCCGGCTCAAGGGAAAGCGCCCTCTCCAGCGTCTTTGTCCAGCTTTCCGCGCTCTGCAGAGGAATTCCGGACATCAGATCCACGTTGATATTGGTAAACCCGGCTTCTGCCGCCGCCTCATAGGTGGCAAGAAAATCTGAAAAGGTGTGAATTCTCCCAAGCGCCGCAAGCTCCTCATCCACCGCCGACTGAAGCCCGATACTCAGGCGGTTCACTCCCATCCGGAATAATGAGCAAAGCTTTGGTTTGGGAGCGGTGCCCGGATTTGCCTCTATGGTGATCTCGCAGTCCTTGGCCAGATGGTAGCTGCCGGAAACCGTCAGCAGGATCCTCTCCATCCACTCCGGCGCAAGGAGGGACGGAGTACCTCCCCCTACAAAAACAGTCTCTACCAGACAGTCCTTACAGGCATCCGCCTCCCGCCTGATCTCCCGGATAAGACAGCTCAGATAACGCTCCTGCTCCTCTTTGGTTCTAGGACCCGAGAGGAAGTCGCAGTACAGGCATTTGCGGACGCAGAAGGGTATATGGAGATAAAGACTTAAAGGCCGCCTTTCAGTTTTCATCCAGCTTCAGCACGCTCATAAACGCTTTCTGGGGAATCTCCACATTTCCCACCTGGCGCATGCGCTTCTTTCCTTCCTTCTGCTTTTCAAGAAGCTTCTTTTTCCTGGTGATATCGCCGCCATAGCACTTTGCCAGCACATCCTTGCGCAAGGCCTTTACCGTCTCTCTTGCGATGATTTTTCCTCCCACCGCCGCCTGAATGGGAATCTCAAACAGATGCCTTGGGATCTCGTCCTTCAGCCGCTCGCACATTCTTCTTCCCCTCTCGTAAGCGCTTTCCTTATGGACGATGAAGGAGAGTGCGTCCACCTCTTCCTTATTGATCAGAATATCCAGCTTCACCAGCTCTGACTGTTCATAGCCCTTGAGCTCATAATCAAAGGAGGCATAGCCTCTCGACCGGGATTTCAGTGCGTCAAAGAAATCGTAAATAATCTCGTTCAGGGGCAGCTCGTACTTAATCAGGGCTCTGGTCCCCTCAATGTATTCCATGCCAAGATACCGTCCCCGGCGTTCCTGGCAAAGCTCCATGATGGAGCCGATAAATTCCGCAGTCACCATGATCTCCGCAGACACCACGGGCTCCTCCATATATTCGATCTGAGAGGGATCCGGCAGGTTGGAGGGGTTCGTCAGCTCCGTGATCTCCCCGTTAAGCTCATGCACCTTGTAGATAACTCCCGGCGCAGTGGTCACAAGATCCAGATTATACTCGCGTTCCAGACGCTCCTGTATGATTTCCAGATGAAGAAGCCCGAGAAAACCGCACCGGAATCCAAACCCGAGGGCCACGGAGGTCTCAGGCTCGTAGTGCAGAGAAGCGTCATTGAGCTGCAGCTTTTCCAGGGCATCCCTCAGATCCGTATATTTGGCGCTGTCTGCCGGATAGATACCGCAGTACACCATGGAATTCACCTTTTTGTATCCGGGAAGAGGCTCCGCACAGGGGCGTCTTATCTCTGTCACCGTATCGCCCACCGCAGTATCCTTCACATTCTTGATGGAGGCCGTGATATAGCCCACGGTTCCGGCGGTAAGCTCGTCGCAGGGAATGAACTGCCCCGCACCGAAATATCCCACCTCCACCACCTCGGCGGCTGCTCCCGTAGCCATCATCCGGATGCCTGTCCCCTTACAGACCCGCCCTTCCATGACACGGCAGAAGATAATGACTCCCTTATAGGGATCGTAGACGGAGTCAAAAATAAGCGCCTGCAGAGGGTTGTCCGGATTCCCCGAAGGGGCCGGAATTTTTCTGACAATGGCCTCTAACACCTCCTCAATCCCCGTTCCGTTTTTGGCGGAAATCAGAGGCGCGTCCTGGGCCTCGATCCCGATCACATCCTCGATCTCGTTCTTTACTCTCCAGGGCTCCGCACTGGGGAGATCTATTTTGTTGATAACCGGAAAAACCTCAAGATCGTGGTCAAGGGCCAGATAGACGTTTGCCAGTGTCTGGGCCTCGATCCCCTGGGCGGCATCCACCACCAAAATCGCACCGTCACAGGCGGCCAGACTCCTGCTGACCTCGTAATTAAAGTCCACATGGCCCGGTGTGTCGATCAGGTTGAAAATATACTCCTCGCCGTCCTGTGCCTTGTAAACGGTTCTCACCGTCTGGGCCTTAATCGTGATTCCCCTCTCTCTTTCCAGCTCCATATTGTCCAGAACCTGGGCCTGCATCTCCCTGCTGGTGAGAAGCCCCGTCTTTTCTATGATCCGGTCCGCCAGTGTGGATTTACCATGATCAATATGCGCCACAATACAGAAATTTCTGATCCTGCTTATATCTATCTGCGCCATATATACCTCCATGCACTTTCCGTACTTTTTGTTCTGTGCCGCAGATCTAACGCAATTTCACGTTCTCCTTCCGAAGCACATTATTATCAGAAGTATATCACATTCAGCCTCCAAGCACAATGGAAATGATGTGTGCAAGGGGCTCACAGGCGTTCATGATCTCCTCCACCGTATTGGTCTGGGCTCCCAGCTCAATGAGCATGCTCCTGGGTCTTAAATGCAGATTGTAGCGGTAGGCCTTCAGATAGATCTTCCGGGCAATCCCCGGATAGTATTCGTTGGCTGCCACCTGGGCCTGGAAGGAAAAGGCCAGATTGTCCTGTATATACTCATTTTCAAGATAGGAGATCTCCCCCTTTTTCCGGATATAGCTCAGGCCGTTAAAAAACATGAACCGTGCAGTGGGACGGCCTCCCAGATCCATGACCAGCTTCTGTTCTTCCCGCACGGCATCCCTGTGAAGATCGATGATTACCTCTATGTCAGGGTTCTGAGCCAGAATCTCCTCGAGTGCGGGAAGCGAATTGGTGTAGGCATAATCTCTGCTCTCCACGTCATATTCCCCTGTATGGTGCAACACCTTAAAGCCGTATTCCTCGGAAAGAAGCTTTGCCAGCTTTTCCCCCGCACCCACGATGGAGGTGGAGGGATCTCCCGGAACCGAATCCACAAAGGCTTCCTGGGAATGGGTGTGGTAGATCAGAATCTGCGGCCCCTTCGCATCCTTGTTCACGGACAGATCCTGATGCAGAAGCGAATCCAGATTCATATAGTCTTCCTTCAGATAAGTGGTATTATCTATGGCATAAAAATTGGAAACCAGTTCATTATATCCCCACTCCCCGGACCAGTCATAGGTATAGGAAGGGGTCTCCTGCACGCAGAACTCTCCGCTTTCCGGGATCTGTGCCTCCTGTTCAGCCATCTGCTCTTCCTGTGCCTGCTGCGTGGTTTCTTCCTGCGGAATGTCCGCCTCCTGCTTTGCGGGCTCCTCATTTTCCACATGGACACTGTTTTCCCTCTGCATCTCTTCCAGCATACTGTTTTCTATATGTAAAGCATTCTCCCCGTAGTCAAGACGGCTCTCCTCTATATCCTTCTGATCCTCGTCCGTTCCCTCCTGGCGCATAATGATTTCCGCCATACTCCCATCCTCTGTCCACTCCTCTTTTCCATACTTTACGGCGTAGCTGTAAATAGGCATCCTCTGCAGCAGCGCCTTCTGCAAAAAGGATTCAGGGCCTGAGCCGTCCTTCCCGGCTTCCAGAAACGAGGGAAGCAGCAGGCAGGTTCTCTCAATCTCTCCGGCCACCGCGCTGCCGAGAGAAAAGATAAGGCCGCCCTCCTTTTCCTCTCCCGGCTGAATCCTTTTCAGGTGGTTTACCGCCACACAGACAAGTCCCACAATGATAACACCTGCTGTCAATATTTTTTTCATTCTGGTAAACTTTTTATCCGTCATGACAGGCACACCTCACTAAAAAAATATATGCCTGTTTCTCTTCATTCATTCCTTACCGGAATCTCCATGGGCACGGCCCCGCTCAGAGCTCCAGCGCCCTGTTCAGGGCATCACAGATAATGTGGCTGATCTGCTTGATCTCATAGTCCACATCCTTTCCCGTGACATACATATTGTAGAGCTCTCCCATGCCGCCGTGCAGCTCCTCCTGAAGCTTCGCCGTCTCGACGGGAAGATTCTTCAACGCCTTTTCCATAGCGTCGTTGACAATGGTTGCCGCATCCACCACTGTGGGCACACCGATGGCAATGACAGGCACTCCCAGGCTCTCCTTTGTTATGGAATTCCTGTGGTTTCCAACCCCGGACCCAGGATGAATTCCTGTATTGGTCACCTGGATGGTGCGGTTGAGCCTTTTGGTGGAACGGGCCGCAAGGGCATCCACCACCACCACCACATCGGGTCTTGTCTTTTCCACCACGCCCTTGATGATCTCCGCCGACTCCATTCCGGTCTTCGCCATGACTCCCGGAATCAGGCCGCTGATCATATGGATCCTGTTCTTGCCGTAGGCCGCTTTTCCAAACTCCTTCACCATATGTCTTGTGATCGTGAGATTATCCACCACGTTCGGTCCCAGGGCGTCCGCCGTCACATCCCGGTTTCCGAGGCCTACCACCATCACCGAAATCTCGTCCTCCGTCCCGGGGATAATATTTTTGAGCTGCTTCGCCAGCTCGTCTGAAATTTCCTTATGGTATTCCTCGTCCGGCTGCGCCATGGCGGGAGCTTCCAGCGTGATATAGGTGCCTATGGGTTTCCCCAGCAGCTTCGCACTGTTCTTCGACTCTATAACCACTCTGGTCACCTTCACCTCGCTCTCCTCGTCATACGTCTCCTCCACTGTGACTCCACGGAGCTCCTCGGCTCCCTCCTCCACATTTTCTCTTGCCTCCAAAGCCAAATCCGTTCTTACCTTAAAGCCGCTCATTTCTCCTCCATGAAAATACATCCCGGATTTTCCCCCGACTGCCGTATTTTTTCTTCAGGGACCGTCTATTATTCCTTATACAGTATACGCAGGCTTTTGTGTTACTACTCGTAAATTGTCAGAAAAATATTGGAAATACTATTGACAGATGGATAAGCACAGGCTAAAATAATAGACGTGTGTTTACATTAAGACGTCCGTGTCTCCGGCTTTAATGAAACACCTTGAACGTAAACGAATTAAAGAGGAGGTGTGATCATGGCTAACATTAAATCGGCTAAGAAAAGAATTTTAGTAAACAGAACCAAGGCTGCAAGAAATAAGGCTATTAAGTCCGGCGTTAAGACAGCTATAAAGAAGGTGAACGCTGCTATCGCTGCCAACGACAAGGCTGCCGCACAGCAGGAGCTGATTGCCGCTACATCTACAATCGGCAAGGCTACTTCCAAGGGCGTTTATCATAAGAATACAGCTTCCAGAAAAGTATCCCGTCTGGCACATGCTGTAAACAAGATGGCTTAGTTTTTATAAAGAGTAAAATTTTTCCGGCTCACAGAATTCTGTGGGCCGAATTTATTGCCCTCCGGTATCAATCGCTGATTCCGCCTTAATATCTTCTTGAAGAACTCCAGAAATCCATCTTCAACAGCCACCTGCTCCAATTTATCTTCCGGCAAATCGTAATAGTATTTATTCGTCTTTATATCAAGAGATATGCTGTCCAGCGGGAAGCCCTCTTTTCTAACCGTACTGTGTGGTTTATCTGTTAAAATAAACTTCTCACTTTCCATAGACTGCTCCATTGCCTCATATATATGTGTATCATCCATTACAAAACAGATCGCATTCCTGTACCTTGCCACAAGATTTCCGTATACTTTTACCAATCCTGAATAATAATCTATCATTTCATCATCTGACAGGCATTTTCCGTTCACATTACGAACATATACGCCGGGCTGGACCTCATCCGGAACATTATCAAAATACAATCCCGAATCACAGGAAAATACAGGAATCTGAAAAGCCTTGTAATATGCCATTGCTTTCAGCCTCGCGTTTTCAAGAGGGGTATTGCCATCCTCCACTACTTTGGGAACAATCCTGCCCTCTGCTCTCAAATCATTTAATCCGATTATTTCTATATCCAACTGTTCAAGCCGATTCCTCATTGCGGATAATTTTGCCGGATTACCGGTTCCATACAACAACTTCATTTTTATCCCCATGCCTTTCTTACAGACGAAAATCCAATGCTGATTTTTCAGCTTAATTTCCACAAACCAAAAGCCTGTACTCCCTCTCAATCTCGGGAAGCGGCACCCCCGCAATCTCTCCCTGATTTGTACCCCCTGAAAGCATGCCGATATAATTCCCGCAAAAATCAAAAATGCCGCTGCCTGACATTCCCGGAAGCGCCCTGCAGTCGCCGTAGAGCATCTCCATATCATAGTCGGTCAGATATTTCCGCTTATCGAGAACCTTCCCCTCAAGGTAAGCCTCACCGTGCGCATCGCCTGTCAGGTCGATCATAAAAAACCCGGTATTCTTCTCCGCCTCCTCGTAGGCCTCCTGCCGTCTGCGCACATTCCTGAATCCCAAAAGCTCCTCACAGGGAATATTGCCTGTGGGAACGCTAAGGAAGCCCACATCCGCCTTTTTTGCACATCCTATGACCCGGCCGCCCTCGCAGCGCCCGTTAGAAAAGGTCACATAGCTCTCCTCGTCAAAATCCCGGAGAACATGGCGGTTGGTGGCGATAATAATTTCATCCTCCTTCATCTCATAGATGCTTCCGCTTCCGTAATAGCCGTTTCCGAAAATGCGCACCGCACTGCAGCGCACGTTCTCAAACGCCTGCTTTGGATTTTCCTCCCCGGACACAGGCGTCTCGGTCAGGCCAAGATAAACAAGCGCCTGATAGTCCTCCTCGAAGGTGGTGGACTGTATCAGACGCCCCATACTCTGCCCGGCCGCTCTCGCAGCGCTCTCCGGAAGCAGCGCTGTCAGCAAAATGAGATAACCAAAGAATAAAAACTGTTTCATATCACGAAAATCCTTATTTATGGATATCAAGCAGGACGATAAGCCGGGTTATGTCGTGAATGATCATCTATCTAGCACTGCCGTTGCCGACAGCATCCAGCGACCCACCTGAAAGCTCACCGGGCCGGTTTAAACGCTTTCTGTTTGGTCTTGCTTCGGATGGGGTTTACATGTGCCCTGCCCGTTACCGTGCAGGCGGTAGTCTCTTAAGCTGCCTTTCCACCCTTACCACAAGCTTCAGCAAAGCTGAACTTGGGCGGTATATTTCTGTTGCACTGGCCTTGGAGTCGCCTCCACCGGACGTTATCCGGCATCCTGCCCTGTGAAGCCCGGACTTTCCTCATCCGCTTACCGTCTGCTAAGGCAGACGATGACGGCTGCGATCATTTGTCCTACTTGATACCTTTCTTTCTACATTATATCGGATCCCGTGGCAAAGTCAACCAAAACATGGCTCCTCGCTACACCGGGAAGCTGCTTCCTCCGATAAACTCACGGCAGATGGAATTGCGCGGCACATTCTCGCTGTCAATTCCAAGGAAGTATTCCAGGAATTTGAGAAGTCTTTTTGCCTCATGGTATTCCGGCTCCTCCTGCCCGATCCCGAACAGGAGAGGCTCCGCATACTGCTTTAAAACCGAAAGCTCATAGATCATGACGGAATTGAACATCTCGTCCGCCCCCTCCTGGAAGGGAAAGATGTAAACCTCCTCCCCGCGCCTTACGGAGGGCCACATGGCAATGGTTCTCTTCGCACTCGCCCCTCTGGTCCTTGCGTCCCGCACAATCCTGCGCAGAAGCCTTCCGTCCGTGGTGGGAATCCGGTTGTGCTCGTCGATATTCATGCTGGTAAGAGCGCTGATATAAATCTTAAACTTGCTCTCGTCCGGCAGCGCCTGGGTAGTCTTGGGATTCAGGCCGTGAATCCCCTCAATTACCAGAATGTCCTCCTCCCCAAGCTTCTTCACATTGCCCCGGTACTCCCTCTTTCCGGTCTTGAAATTAAAGGAAGGAAGCTCCACCTCCTCGCCGTTCAAAAGCCGTTTCATGTCACCGTTAAACAGCTCCAGGTCAATGGCCTCGAGACATTCAAAATTGTAATCGCCGTTCTCATCCCTGGGCGTCTTTTCCCGATCCACAAAATAGTCATCCAGCGCGATGGGATGAGGCTTCTTTCCGTAGGTGCGAAGCTGAATGGAAAGCCTGTGGGAAAAGGTGGTCTTTCCGGAGGATGAAGGGCCCGCAATGAGCACGAACTTCACATTTCCCTTATTCACGATATTCCTTGCGATTTCTCCGATCCTGCGCTCAAGAAGAGCCTCCTGGACCAGAATCATGTCGTTCATTCCCCCGCCGCATATAGCCTCGTTCAGATCACCCACCGAATCAATTCCCACCATTTCCCCCCAGAGGGAAGAGGTTTTCAGCGTATGGAACAGCTTTTCCCTGGGTTCAAAATAATCGATCTTATCCGGCTGCGCCATGTTCGGAAGCAGAAGGAGAATTCCGTCCTCATAATAAGTGAGGTCAAAATATTTCACATATCCCGTGCTGGGAAGCATATAACCATAATAATAGTCATAAAATCCGTCCAGACAGTACACGTTCACGGAGGAGCTCCTCCGGAACCGGAACAGCTTCTCCTTGTCCAGCATCTTGTATTTCCGGAAAATAGCCCTGGCCTCATCCAGAGGATAGGACTTCTTGGTAATGGGGAGATCCAGACTGACCAGCTCTTTCATCCTGTCACTGATCTGACTCACCATGCCGGCGGTGAGCTTCGGCTCCATCTTGACCTCGCAGTAATAGCCCTGGCCGATGGCAAATTCCACCTTGACCTTCTCCACCACATCGGCTCCCAGCACGTCATACACTGCCTTCACCAGCATCATCGTTGCCGTGCGGACATAGGTCTTGTGCCCTATACTGTCCTTCAGCGTCAGAAAGGAGAGCCGGCAGTCCTTCTGAACTGTTTTGATCAGCTCCCTGATCTTATAATCCTCCAGGACCAGAGCGATCATATTCCCATACTCCGCCTGATATTCATTCGCAATCGCCTCGTAGGAGGTGCCTTCCCTGTATTCCTTCTCCACCCCGTTAATAATAATCTTCGCCATATATACCTCCTTTTACCCCTTAAGCAGGGCCCTGCCCTTTTTGAGGAGCCCAAGCTCCCGGGCAAGCTCCCGTCTCCTGCCCTGATGAGCCTCCCCGCCCTCAAGGCCATCCAGGATCTCCTGCTTCACCCTGATCTCTCTATTCACAAACTGAAAAAGAACGGGATCCTTTCTTTTTAGAAGAAGCGGCCCCAGCATATCCTGCAGGAGGGTCTCTTCCTTCTCTTCCTCTCCCGTATTCCGCACCGGAGGGTCCGCTCTCCTGCCCACCTTCATCATGGGATAAAACTTCCCGTCCTCCAAAACCATTGTCTCTTCCAGAAACCGGTATCCGTTCTCCCGAAGGAATCTCCGAAACAGTGCGATCTCTGACTGTGGCTGCAGCACCAGCTCCTTAAAGTCGGAGGTTTTGGTCCAGTCTCTTCCAAGAATCTCCGCCATCAGGCGGCCGCCCATACCGGCACACACAAGGCAGTCCGCCTCCCCCGCCTGATAGGCGCAAAGTCCGTCCGACAGCCGCAAAGTTATGTAATCCTCCACATGATACTTCCGCACATGAGCCTGCGCCCGAAGCAGCGGACCCTCATTGACATCCATGGCAAGCACACGGGGAGCCTTCCCGCTTCTAACCAGATAAATGGAAACATAGCCGTGATCGCAGCCCACGTCACACACTCTGCTTCCCGGGGATATGAGATCCGCAGCGGCCTGCATCCGCCTCGAAAGTGAAATGATACCCTTCATAAAGCTTCCTCAGTCCAGATAATCCTTCAGCTTGCGGCTTCTGCTGGGATGACGGAGCTTTCGCAGCGCTTTCGCCTCAATCTGCCTGATACGCTCCCTGGTGACATTGAACTCCTTGCCCACCTCTTCCAGCGTCCTGGCTCTCCCGTCATCTAATCCAAACCGCAGACGCAGAACCTTCTGCTCCCTGTCCGTCAGCGTGCCAAGCACCTCTACCAGCTGCTCCTTCAGCAGCGTGAAGGCGGCGGCATCCGCAGGCACGGGGACATTGTCGTCCTGTATGAAATCTCCCAGATGGGAATCCTCCTCCTCGCCGATAGGCGTTTCCAGAGAAACCGGCTCCTGGGAAATTTTCAGGATTTCCCTCACCCGCTCCACGGGAAGGCTCATCTCCTCTGCGATCTCCTCCGGAGTAGGTTCCCTCCCAAGCTCCTGCAAAAGCTGTCTGCTCACCCTGATCAGCTTATTGATGGTTTCCACCATATGCACAGGGATCCGGATGGTTCTCGCCTGGTCGGCGATAGCCCTGGTAATGGCCTGACGGATCCACCAGGTCGCATAGGTGGAAAATTTATATCCCTTGCGGTAATCGAATTTTTCCACGGCCTTAATCAGGCCCAGATTTCCCTCCTGAATCAGATCAAGAAAAAGCATGCCCCTGCCGACATATCTCTTGGCAATGCTGACAACCAGACGTAAGTTTGCCTCGGCAAGGCGTTTCTTGGCATCCTGATCCCCCAGCTCCATCTTCTGGGCCAGCTCGATCTCCTCCTCCGCGGAAAGCAGCGGAACCTTTCCGATCTCCTTCAGATACATCCTCACCGGATCCTCAATACTGACACCGTCGGGAACGGAGAGATCAATATTCTCCATATCCACTTCGTCTTCCTCTGTGAGAATGATCTCCTCGTCATCCACATCGTCCTCTTCCGTAATCCGCAGAACATCCACATTGTTCTGCTCGAGGGTCTCCAGGATTTTATCAAACTGTTCTTCGCCCAATGTCATATCAGTAAAAAACTCGCTGATTTCCTGATACTCCAAAACGTTCTTCTTTTTCTTGGCAATTGCTAAGAGACTTTTCAGTTTCTCATCAAATTTTGCCTGTGTGTTTTCATCCATTATGAGTTCCCATCCTTCCTGATTTTCTATACAGTATTTACTCTAATCCAGCGAAATATGCGTTTTGCTAAGTTCTTCCAGCGCTTTTTTGCCTGCAATCACCTGGCTTAGCGCCGCCACGTCACTGCCAAGCTGACTGGAAAAATGTTCATAGCTGTTTCTCTTGACCGCAAGGATAATATCGTGAAAAGCTTTTTCCCTCTCCTTATTTCCCGAAATCTCCTTCAGCCTGGTATTAAAAACCTCCGCCGCCCTTCTCTGCTCCTCCTCGTCTGAAAACAGACTGATAATGGAGGCCGGGTTCACCACTCCCCCCTCGAGATCCTCAAACAGCTTCTTCGCTATTCTTTTATACAGCTCCTCCGTAAAATCCTCCGGAGTGATATATTTTTTAATTTTGGCATACAGGGAGGGCTCCTCCACCAGCCAGGTCAGAAGAAAACGCTGCGATCTGCGCCTCCCCTCCTCCGGCGTGTCCTTTTTCCGAATGCCGGACTTTGGCCTGTCTATGGGCTTTGCAAGCCCTGTCTGGGAGGCGTAGGAATACACCAGCTTTCGCAGATTCTGGAAGCCGATCTGATACCGGTCCGCCGCCGCCTGTATATAGTTCTCCCTCTCCACCTCCTCGGAAAAACCGCATAGCTTCTTTGCGATCACCCGGTGAAATCTGGTCTTTGCCTCCGGATCCTCCAGATCGTATTCCCTCTGCAGCATCCGAAGTTCAAAGAAAAAGGTGTTCTCGGCCCCCTCGATTCTCTCCTCGAAGGCCTCCCTTCCCCTGTTCTTAATGAACTCGTCGGGATCCTTGTAGGGCTCCATGTTCAGTACCTTCCCGGTAAGCCCCGCCTCACGCAGGATTCCGATAGCCCGAAGCGCCGCCCTGATGCCGGCTCCGTCGCTGTCATAGGCCAGAACGACCTCCTGTACGTAACGCCGGAGCAGGGAGGCCTGTCCCTCCGTGAAAGCCGTTCCCAGGGATGCCGCCGCCTGGGTAAAGCCCGCCTGGTGCATGGCGATCACATCCATGTATCCCTCGCAGAGAATGATCTGATTCTTCCTGGATGACCTGGCAAGATTCAGACCGTAGAGATTCCTGCTTTTATCAAAAATCATGGTTTCCGGGGAGTTCAGGTACTTGGGCTTTCCGTCGCCCATCACTCTCCCCCCGAACCCGATCACGCGGTGATTCACATCCTGAATGGGAAACATCACGCGGTTCCAGAACTTATCATGCATGCCGTGCTTCTCGTCAAAGGCCGCAAGTCCGGCCTCCTGCACGAGGGCATCCTCATAGCCCTTGCTCTTCAGATATCTCACCAGGTCATTGCCTGTCATATTGGCAAAGCCCAGCCCGAATTTCTTTATAGTCTCGTCCGACAGCTGACGGCTGCGCAGATACTCATATCCGGCCTGCCCGTTCCCTGTGCGGAGCTGGTAATAAAAGTACCTGGCCGCCTCCTTGTTGATTGCAAGAAGCTTGGCCCTCTTCCCGTCCCGGCGTCTTGCCTCGTCTCCCTGTTCCTCGTCAGGAAGCGCAACTCCCGCCCTCTTTGCCAGAGACTGCACCGCCTCCTGAAAGGAATAATTTTCATATTCCATCACAAAGGTAAAGACGTTGCCGCCCGCCCCGCAGCCAAAGCAGTAGAACATCTGCTTACTCTGGGAGACCGAAAAGGAAGGTGATTTCTCGTTGTGAAACGGACACAGCCCAAAATGACTGCTCCCCTTCTTCTGCAGTCTCACATATCCGGAAATCACGTCCACTATATCGTTTTTTGTACGAATCTCTTCCACCAGTTCATCCGGATAATACATGCCCTCTCCTAATAATGCCACGACCTGGGAATATAGATTTCCTCATATTTGGCAATTGCAAACCGGTCCGTCATGGCGCCTATGTAATCACAAACTACTTTTTCCTCCGGCTCTCCCCTGTCGATCAGCCCTCTCAGATCATCCGACAAAAGCTCAAGATGATGCCGGTAATAGCTGTACAGGGTCTGCACCAGCATCTCCGCCTTTCCCTCCTGGCTCTTGGCCTCCCTGTGCTGATAGACATTCGCAAACATAAACTCCCGAAGCTTCTTCATGGCCTCAGCCACGGGCTCCGACATCATAATATCATCCCTGCCGCTGCTGGTGCTCACAATGTCATGGATGAAATGATCCAGTCTCTCCCCCGTGGTTGCACCGATCACGTCCGTGATCTCTGCGGGGATATCCTTTTCCGTGAGGATTCCGCCCCGGATGGCATCGTCCATATCGTGATGAATGTATGCGATCTTATCCGAAAAGCGCACGATCTTGCCCTCAAGCGTGGAAGGCATCCCCCTTGTCTGATGGTTCAGGATCCCGTCTCTCACCTCCCAGGTCAGATTCAGGCCCTGTCCGCCCTTCTCCAGAAGATCCACGGTTCTCACGCTCTGCTCGCTGTGCCGGAACCCGCAGGGACAAACCGCATTGAGCGCCCTCTCCCCCGCATGGCCAAAGGGCGTATGCCCCAGATCATGTCCAAGGGCAATGGCCTCCACCAGATCCTCGTTCATCCGAAGCGCCTTGGCAATGGTTCGGGCATTCTGGGAAACCTCCAGGGTATGGGTCAGCCTGGTTCTGTAGTGATCCCCCTCCGGCGTCAGAAAAACCTGAGTCTTGTCCTTAAGCCTGCGAAAGGATTTGGAGTGCAGAATCCTGTCTCTGTCCCGCTGATAGACCGGCCTGATGTCGCACTGCTCCTCGCAGCGCCGCCGTCCCTTGGAATCCCTGCTGTGTGCGGCGAAGGGACTCAGATACTCCGTTTCAAGCCTTTCCAGATTTTCGCGAATATTCATAAATAAATAGCTCCTTTATTTACATTATTCTGTGCGAATCGTCCGTTTCCTTTTTTATTGCGCAAATTTTAATAAAATAACATTTGATATTTTATGAGTCAGCCGCTATCTGCAGATATCATAGATAAATTCCGCACACTTTTCCATGGCCTCATAGGAGGTCTTAAGCGGAGACATCTGAAAAACATGCCACATTCCCTTGTAGACATCCATCTTCACAGACACGTTTTCCTTGATCATTTTCTTGTGAAGGGAGACGGAGTCATTCAGAAGGATCTCGTTGTCCCCCACCTGGATATAGGTGGGCGGGAAGCCGGAAAAATCCCCGAAAAGCGGGGAAACGAGGGGCGCTGTCAGCTCTTCCCCGGAAGCATAATTTTGAATCATCCTGTTCAGATACTCTTCATCCAGAACAGGGTCCGCCTCTTTTCTGCTCTCATGGCTCTTCCCGGAGGAGGTGAGATCCGTCCACGGCGACAGGAGCACGAGGCCTCTTGGAAGAAGTCTCTTTTCCTCCTTCAGCTTCAGGGTAAGGGAAAGGGCCAGATTTCCTCCCGCGGAGTCCCCGGCCAGAATGATGTCCCTTGCTCCATATCCGAACAGCATCAGATAATTCCACACCTTCATGGCATCCTCAAGGGCCGCCGGATATGGATTTTCCGGTGCGAGCCGATAGTCAAAGCAAAGCACGTCCATGGAGGTGGAGGCCGCCAGCTTAGTGGTGAGCGTCCTGGCATAGACGCTGCTTCCCGTGGAATAACCCCCGCCGTGACAGTATAAAATCACATATTTTTTCATGTGGACCCGGTTCACGCAGACCCACTCCGCCTCCATTCCCTCCAGCTCCAGAGGCCTGATCAGCACGTCCTTCGCATTTCCAAGCAGAGCTCCCACCTGATCCTGGGAATGTCGGTGCTTCTCAATATCCGGATGGTCGATCATGCCGTGAACCTTGCGGATCAGACTCATCATACTCAGATTCAGCGCTTCGGGCGAAGGCTTCCTGGTCAGCAGTCTTTTTGCTTCCTTCGGAGGCTTTGACTCCTTTGCGGCCTTCAGCGTCTTTGGTGTAATTGCCATAATTCCTCCCCGTTATCGTCTCTTCCTCCCGGCGGCAGACAGACAGGAAATCCTGCTTCGCAGGTAACCCGCATTTCTCTGCCGTCGCCGGGAAAACCATATTCTTTCCCGCATAGTGTAGCACACTTTCCCCATTTTGTGGTATACTATTTACAGCAATAAATACATTTTCAGAAGGAATATACTATTGAATAAACTTATATCCGGGAAAAAGAACGCCGGCGCTTCCGGCACAGAAAAGAAGATCTGGTATAAGCTGGATCTGTCCGCTATCGTATACCCAACTCTGCAGCGCAGGGATTTTTCTTCCGTCTACCGCCTGTCCGTACTGCTTAAGGAGCCTGTAAATCCGGAAATCCTGCAGCAGGCCGTTGATGCCGCCCTGGTGCGCTTCCCCACCTACAAGACCTCCATCCGCAAGGGGCTCTTCTGGCGCTATCTGGAACCAAACCACAGGCCCGGCCCCTTTGTCCAGAAGGATGTCCGGAATTTCTGTATGCCCATGCCCTTTAAGGCGAACAACCGCTATCTTCTGCGGGTCTATTATTACGGCTGCCGCATTTCCCTGGAAGCGCATCACAGCCTGGGAGACGGGAGCGGCGGCATGTATGTGCTGCAGACCATCACGGCTGTCTATCTGCGGCTTCTCGGCCACACGGTCAGCAACGGCTTTTTCGTGAAGGATATTGAAGAGACTCCGGATCCGGAGGAGCTGGAGGATGCCTACATGCGCTATGCCAACGCCAAGGTATGCCCCAAGCGTCCCGGCGAGAAGACCTACCGCGTGCGGGGCACCAAGGAGCCCTTTTACACCTTCAATGTCATTGACGGTATCCTGTCCGTCTCCGAGGTCATGGCGGTTGCCAAAAAGTATAACGCCACCATCACGGAGTATCTTAACGCCGTGCTCCTCTACGCCCTCCTGAAAAAGCAGCAGAATGACTGGCATCTGCGCCTTCGTCCGGTAAAGATCGCCATGCCCGTGAACCTGCGCCGCTTTTTCCCCTCAAAGACACTGCGGAATTTCATCACCATGGTCTATCCCGTGGTGGACCCCCGGCTCGGGGACTACAGCTTTCCGGAGATCGTTGCACAGGTACACAACTACATGCGCTATTATATTAATGAAAAATTTTTAAAGGGCGACATCACCACCAACGCCAACACTCAGCGCAATCCCTTTATCCGGGTAGTGCCTCTCTTTGTCAAGGATTTTGTGGTGCGGCTCTTTTACACCAGAGTTCAGGACAAAAATTCCTCCGCCGGGCTCACCAACATGGGTGCAGTCAAGGTGCCGGAGGATATGAAGCCCCATATCGAACGCTTTGACATCTATATGGGCCAGCCCTTTTCCTCCCGGACCAACTGCGCCATTATCAGCTTTGAGGATATTCTCACCGTGAATTTTGCCAGCAGCATCATGGAATCGGATGTGGAACGGTACTTTTTCCGCAAGCTGGTTGCGGACGGCATCCATGTAACTGTAGAAAGTAATCGCACGTAAAGGCCGGTCTGCGGCCGGCCCTCTGAAAGGAATGCTTATGTCATATTGTGTAAACTGCGGCGTGGAGCTCGACGGCTCCCTGAAAAAATGTCCCCTCTGCAACACACCGGTCATCAATCCCTGCGAACTGCAGAAGCTGACAGAGCAAAACGCCCCTTATCCAAAGGAAAAGGGGCAGGTGGATGTGGTAAAGCGCAAGGACCTTGCCATCCTTACCACCGTGGTGCTCTCCGCCACGGCTCTGTGCTGTCTTCTCCTGAATATCTTTGTCTTTTCCGGCAGTCCCTGGTCACTGTTCATTATCGGAGCCTGCCTGATCCTGTTCGTGCTCATATTTCCGCTGGTGATCTACACAAAGCTGCCGGTCTATCTTTCCCTGGCCTTTGACGGGGCGGCCATCGGCTTTTATCTGTATATGATCACCTTCAACACCAAAAGCGACAGATGGTTCCTGCAGCTTGCGCTGCCCATCACGGCTCTTGCCACCATACTGGTGGAGATCTTTGCGTTGCTGCTGCGCACCTTCCGGGTGTCCTTCATCACCACCGCACTGTATTTCTTTGTGGAGATCGCACTCCTGTGTGTGGGAATCGAGCTTCTGATCGACCACTACCGTGAGGCTCCCCTGCATTTAATGTGGTCCGCTATCGTCCTGACCATCTGCGGAGTAATCGCCGTGGCGCTTCTCACAATCCTGTCAAAGAGAAGACTTCGGGAAGCCGTTCAGAGAAGACTCCATTTTTAGGAAAAACACCGGTGCGTCATCACTTAAACTTTCCCTCGTAGTCCGTCCCGGTCTCCGACTGCATTTTCAGGACGTACTGCGCAGGGTCTTTTTTCATCTTGAGCAGTGTGTCAAAGGCAAGCAGCAACATCCTTCCGCTGTTGCTTCCGGTTCCCGAGGTATCTCTGTCAAGCCAGGCCTTGAAATGGTCGATCTGCCAGATCATCACGTCAACCACCGTGTATCCCTCCACCTTCTCCCTGCAGGCAAAGGTTCCGTTTTCCATATAGTACACAAGCTCTCTGCATATCCCCTCATCTGCAAAAAGATTTTCGCAGAAGCTCCTGTAAAACTCCTCGTTCTCCCCGGCCTGTGCACACAGCTTCCCAATATAGCTCTCGATCTGCGCTCTCTCCATTTTCCCGCTTCCTCTCCTTTTTGTCCGCCGCCCCCAGGCGGGAGCGGCGCTTTTCCTCTCTTTTTCCATTCATAGGCTCACAGACTCCCGCCTACAGAATGTAGGTGTCCGCATTAACCACTCTGCTGTCCGCCATCTTTTTCAGCTTTCCCATTATGCCGTCATCGTTCTCCTCATCCCCTTCTTTGCCGTCACTGATTTTCGCCACATTGCCGCACACCAGCTGCATGGTGCTCTTCTGCTCCGGGCTGCAGAAGATATGAGCGCAGTTTCCCACCCACAGTCTTTCCAGAATAAGCTCCGGGGCCGCATCCTCCTTTACCTTGAGAATCGCGCAGTTTCCGATCTCCACACCATCTGCGGATGTTTCCAGGAGAGCCTTATCCACCACGATTTTAGGCTGATTCGCGATATATCTTCCCTTCACAAAGACCAGCTCCTCATATGTGGCATCCACCTTGGCAAAGGCCTCGGCCTGCCTCTTTAAAAGGCGCACCTTTCCCTTCACACAGAGCTTCTCCAGCCTGTCAAGACAGTTCTCGCTGCCGTCCTTTAAGGTAAGATCCCCGTCAATGTACAGACACGTCCCGTGCTTCTGCAAAAGAGCATCCGTAAGCTCCGCTCCTCCTTCCACAAACGCAAATCCCGCTGGTACCACATTCATCTCCACGCTCTCCTCAAACATACCGACGGACTGCGGGATCAGCTCCTCCCTCACCAGGAAGCGCTTCGTCACAAACCGCACATTCTTTGATACCAGGGCCTCCACGTCCACCTCCGGATCCATGAGCACTACCTTCTCATCCACATAGTAGCATCCGTCCTGTCTTGCCCGGAGGGGAAAATACCTGTCAATGGTGAACACGGGGTTTAATTCGATACATTCGTCCGGAATGCACTGAACCGAACCGTTGACTATCAGCCTGTTCAGGAAGGGAGCCATGCTCCTGGGATATTTGGCGCTGCCGTTGACGCAGATCTTCAAAATCCTTTCCAGAACCTTTTCCGTGCCGGGACGGACGGTCAGGTCTCCATTCACACAGATCACGGCCTGATCTCCGATCAGGGTGTCGCCGTTAATCTCATAGCTGCCGCTTACGCAGATCACCGACACCTCTCCCTCCACATCCATCGTCTCGTCCGCATTGCAGAGCAGGGGGAGACTGTTCATTACAGTCCTGCTGTGCTCGTCCGTCAGAAGAATATCCGCATTAATAACAATCTGTTCATAGCCCGACAGGCTTTCCTCCGTGATCCTTCTGGTATCACAGACATCACAGTTCACAATATAATTTTTCTTTTCAAACATTTTAATACCCATCCCTTTCCTCTTATTTCAGGCGGCCCTTCCGTTCTTTGTCTGCGTGTTTCCCATTCGGGCGGCCGCCGGTCTCAAGCATCTGCCGCAAGCGGCTTCTGGCACTGGACAGTTTGGATCTCACGGTTCCCGCAGGCAGATCAAAAAGCCTTCCCAGCTCTGCGGAATTGTATCCCTCCAGGTAACGCAGGATGAAAAGCTGCCTCTCGTCAGGCAAAAGCGCACTCAGAAGCTGATCGTCGTCAATCCTGGTATACTGCGCCTCCTCCACCCCTTCCTCCGGCATCTGTTCCATAACCGTTTCAAAGGATTCTCTTCTCTTCCTGTCAATGTACAGGTTTTTCACGGTCCGGTACATCCAGGCCCTCCTCCTGCTAAAATCAAGGTTCTCCAACAGCTCCGCATTCATCAGCGCGCGTAGAAATGCTTCCTGTATCAGATCCTCTGCAAGCGTCCTGCTCCCTGTCATGGATGCGCACCATCCGTTCAGCTCCCCATACAGGGCATCATACAATTCGTCAATCATGGCGCTCCCCATACCTTTCTCAAAATCCCTGTTCTTTGTGCCTTCATACATATAACGTTTGAGAGCGGGAAAGTGTTGAGATTAATTTCCCAGAAAGTCAAATATTCAGTTTGAGGTTTCAATCTGAGGGCTTTGAAAGAAATAGCCTCCCGGCGCTGTCCGGATATAAACCGGCTCTCCGCACGCCGGCTCCACCTTCCTGCGCAGGTCCGAGATCGTGTTTGCCACCACCTTAACGGTGTTTTCCGTGGCCGGTCCCCACACGGCTTCCAGAATCGCTCTTCCCTCAAAGGTCTCCCCGGGAGAACCGGCAAGGAAATAGAGAAGCTCGAATTCACGGTGCGTGAGATTCAGGTCTCTCCCGTCACGATATGCCCGGCCTTCCGTCCCGCTGATTTGAAGGCCCGGAAAGCATAATGTTTCTCTCCGGGATAAAATGACGATATCCGGCTTACATTCTTCTTTGGCGGCCAGGTCCGAAAGCTTCCTGCAAAAGGACCGACCTTCCCCTCCCGTGCGTATAATGATCACCTTCATGACCTTTCCCTCGGCTCCACCAGATGCGAATGCCGCAGAGCCCTGACTACCGGTTTGTAAATCAGAGCCGTGATTCCCGCATTTACTCCGCCCTTGATCAGATTGAAGGGCAGAAAGGCCGGAATAAGCAGGCTGGCGATCTCCTGTCTGGTACAGCCCATATAGATTGGGGCGATCAGATAATTCCACAGCAGCATCACGCACACCATGCATCCCCAGCCCACGAGAAGACCAGCCATGGCTCCCCTGCGGGTTCGCCTTTTCTGATAGACCCATGCTGCCGTGCAGGCAAAGGAGCAACTGGAAATCACGTTCATCAGAAACCCGAGAACGCCGTTTTCGCTGATCGTGAGCATCTGCGCCAGGGAGACGAGAAATGAGATCACGAAGGAAACCCAAGGACCAAAGATCAGGCCGCCGATCACGATCACCACGTCCTTAGGATCATACTTCAAAAAGAGTATGAGGGGAATCCGCCCTGCTGCCACCGCAAGATAGGCCAGCGCGCAGAGCATGCCAACTGTTGTGATTTTCTTTGTCTTACTGTTCATTCTTAATACCTCCTGAAAAATTTAACACCTGAAAGCGCCGGAATGTCTTTCAGGTGTAAATACCTCAGGTGTATTGAAAATGTCCGCAGAGCAGCCGGGCAGGGACAGAGTGTCAAAAGCCGGAGTAATCCCGGCCATTTCAACACACCTTCTTTAATCCAGACTCTACTGTCGGTCCTGGAATCTCACCAGATCCTGCGCCGCTGCGCCTGCAGACTATACTGCCGGTCGGGAATTTCGCCCTGCCCTGAAGACATGATCGCTGTTCAGTTTTTGTTGTTTCAAAGGACATTATAGCACCCATCCCCCGAAAACTCAATCGCTCCGCCAAAACCGGGACAGAACCGGGATTCCTAAACTCCGCACTCCAGCTGGCAGTCATAGGGCTCCTTCTCTACATGCTCCGAAGCATACACTGCCGCCTCCACACAGCCCATTGCCTTATAAAATGCCTGGCTCTCCACTGCGGAATGAGCGGATATATACAGCTTATCAGCACCTCTTTTACCGGCCCATTCCTTTGCCGCGCAAAAAAGCTCTCTCCCGATCCCGCTGCCCCGCATGTCCTCTGACACGTGAATGCAGGACAGATCAAGATACCGCACCGTGGTTCCCAGCTCCATGAAGTCAGGCTCCACGGAGACAAAGCCCTTGAGCATTCCCTGGTAAAAGCCTCCATACACAAGTCCGCCGCTGACAGCCGTATGCCGCAGACATTTCACCAGGATCTCATATTCCTCCTCCGACCAGTCGTCAATAAAGGGATCCGCCCTGACCACCCATTCCCCGTCCACTCTGCGCCAGCAGTCCGTAACCTTCTGATGACGGACAAAATCCCGAAAAAGGCTTCTTGTTATCTCGCCCTCATTCAATTCTCTGTACTGAATCATGTGTCAATCCGCTCCTTATCTTTTCTCTCATTATATAGTGGAAATCTGTCCACGTCAAAGAAAAAAACATTTAACAATTACCTAATTTTCAGGGATTTTTATCTGGATTTATGTGCAGTAATAATGGTATAACTATAAACATTTATTGTCAGGCTGTAATTCTCTATATTCATATACCAGTTTCTTCATTTACCTGTAGGGTAGTTCTTTCTTTCATGATCCATTCTTACTGTGGTTGAAAATCTGGATGAATTTAAAATGGCCTCGATCAACCGAACACTCATCACTGCGTCCTTTACATGAATATATTCCTGCGCCTCCTCTTCCAGGGAACGGTAAAACTGCGCAATCACCTTTTCGTGGCTGGCACCATAATAAAATTTGCTTCCCGGCATTCTTCTGTCCTCCACAATGACTGATCGGCTTCCATCTCTGCACAGTTCTGTCAGACAATTATCCTGAATCAGAAAATCTCCCTTTTCCATAGACACTCGAAGCGATACGGATTCATTCTCATAGTTAGCGTTAGTGGCCACGAACAATCCATGCATTCCGTTTCGGAAAAGCAAAGCAGCCGCTACCGTGTCCTCTGTCTCGATCCCATAATCCAGAAGCTGCCCGGCCATCGCTCTCAGAGATATAATGTCCCCACCAAGAAAGTACATTAAGTCCAGTGTGTGAATCGACTGATTCATGAGAGCCCCGCTTCCGGCAAGGGCCCACTCTCCCCTCCACGGGCTCGCCTCATAATATTCCTTTCTCCTCATCCATGGCACGAATCCCCGGATTCCTTTCAGCGAGCCGTATTTACCTTCATCAATAATTCTTTTCAGTTCTTCCACGCTCTCATTTAGCCTGTTCTGCAAGCAAATACCCATATGGATCTGCGGATAATTTTCTTCCATTTTGAGGAATTCACCGGCTTCTTTTTCCGAAATTGCCACCGGCTTTTCGCAGAATACATGAATTCCCCGTAAAACCGCCTCCTTCGCTATGGAAAAATGAAGATAGTGAGGCAGACACAAATGCACACAATCCGGCTTCTCCCTTGCGATAAGCTCCCGGAAGTCCGTGTAAAAGGGAAGTTTTTTTTCCCACTTTTCTCCCTTAGATGCATCGATGTCACAGACTGCACACAGTCGTACCCCTTCGAGATGTGATAATGCATTTATATGAATTTGCGAAATATCTCCCAATCCGATTATAGCAGCCCTTTTCATACAATCCTTTCCGGAAATTTTCCCTCTTCCCTGATCCGTTTATTCAACTCCTCCACATAGACATCCTCATCAAAGGGAAGAGAAACTTCCTGTTTTGTCCAGGCAGACAGCAGACAGGCATTTGCCAAGCATACACCGTTCATTCCCTCCTCTCCGGGAGCCAGTAAAGGATCCCCAAACAGAATAGCTCTAGCAAAATTATCCATGACCTTGACATGCTGGAATCCCCAGCCGTCGTTATAAGTGATTTCTGACATTTCGTATAGCCGGTTCTCTCCCGATCCATTTCCGGACACAAGACTTCCAAGTTCCTCCATTTTCACATTCCGATTCAGCTCATCCTCATTTTTAAGAAGCCTATATATTACAGCACGGGAACTGTTTTCCACAACGATCTTTCCTCCGGATAAGTCGATTTCCAGCCGATCCGTACCCATAGGATCATGGGTACTGGTAATAAAGCATCCCGTTGCTCCGTTTTCATATTCCGCAATTATTGTCACATCATTCTCCACGGGAATGTCCCTGTGCGCTCCGAAAATACATTTTGCAAAGATCTTCTTCGGCATTTTGCAGATCCATTGCCATAAGTCAAGCTGGTGCGGTGCCTGATTGACAAGCACGCCTCCGCCCTCGCCTCCCCATGTGGCCCGCCAGGGGCTCTGGCGGTAATAGCTGTCGGGCCGCCACCAGGAATTAATCATCCAGTTGCTCCTCCTGATTTCCCCCAGTTCTCCCGATTCCACCAGTTTCTTTATCTGCTGGTAAAGCCGGTTGGTTCTCTGATTAAACATTACACCGAAAACTACTTCCGGATGCTCCTTTGCACACTGATTCATCCTTCTCACCTGACGGGTATAGACACCGGCGGGTTTTTCAACCAGAACATGCACTCCCCGCTCCATAGCGCATACCGCAATCTCCGGATGCAGATAATGAGGCACCGTAGTAATCACGGCATCCACATCCCCGCTTTCTATCAGCTCTTCAAAGCTTCCGTAAACAGGCACGCCAGAGTACAATGCCAGAGCCTGTCTCCTTTTCTCCTCCTCGATATCGCAGATTCCCCCCAACGCACAGTACTCCGGTGCGAAAGCCTGTGGACCGCCCACTTTAGGTCTCCCCGACAAATAACCAGCATAGGAAGAGCCCTGTACGCCAAATCCCGCAATGCCAAATCTCACCTTATTCATATTCCTCTTCCCTCCTGCCATAAACATCATCCACTATTTTCTTTATATAATGAATATTATTCCGGAGCTTTTGATCCGGTCCTTCATTGTCCGAAAAATCCTCGAATGTTATATAACCGTCATATCCGCATGCCTTCAGCGCCTGAAAGCATCTTTCAAAATCCGCAAATCCATCTTTAAGAGCAGCCCATCCGGGAAGATATTTTTCTTTTCCATCCTCTTTTGCCCGTGACCATTTTGCATTTTTGACATGAACCAGATCCAGATAGGGCCCCAGTATTTCAAAGGCCATCTGATATTCCTCGAAGCCTTCGTATATCACATTTCCGGTATCATAAATAACCCCGATATATGCAGGATCAAACCAGGATGCCAGATTCCTTGCCGCACTTGCGGAAGCCGTAATATTACCCATGTGCATCTCAAAATCCGCCTTAATCCGATACTTACCGGACAGTTTCTCCACCCGTTCAAGTCCTCTCACGCTTTCCGCAAACAACTCCCTGTATCCCTTTCCCTTATCATATCCCGGCGTATTTACCCGGATCTTTCCGCATCCCATGACCTGAGCCGCCCTCATGCAACTCTCTATTTTTTCCGAACTGTCACTGCAGCACAGATAAGTGGCGAGACAGTTAATCTCCATTCCGTATTGATCCGCAAGCCTTCGAATCTCCACGGCTTTCTCCTCAATGGCATCAAGATCAACCGTACACCGGTTATTTCTCCAATAAGATGGTTTTTCCTCACTTATCACGTCATCCTTCGGAAGCTGCGCCACTCTGAAATCCACTCCGTCATAGCCGAGCTTCTTTATCTTCTCAAGCGCCTCCTCCAGGGTCAGCTCCGGTACGCTGACTGTAAACAATGAATATTTCATTTTCTACCTCCGTTTCTTTTTATGCTTTGCCACTGCTTTTAACCCTTCACCGCACCGATCATGACACCCTTGACAAAATATTTCTGCACGAAGGGATAAATACATAAAACAGGAAGTGTCGTCAGTACAATTGTGGAATATTTGATTGCCTCCGCAAACTGATTCGCCCTGTCATTCTCCGCCGCCGCAGAATTCAGCACATTGGAATTCGCAATCAGAATGGCCCTCATGATATTCTGAATCGGAAGCTTGTCATTATCCCGCAGGTAAATGGAAGCGTTAAACCAGGAATTCCAGTGTCCTACACCGTAATAAAGAAGAAGGACTGCAATCGTCGGCTTAACCAGCGGCACAATAATCCGGAACAGAATAACAAGGTCATTGGCACCGTCTATATAGGCCGATTCTGTCAGGGATTCCGGCACCGCCTCAACAGCCGTCCGGCAAATGATCGCATTATACACGCTCATGGCTCCCGGCAGAATCAGCGACCAAAGCGAATTATACAGGCCAAGCCCCCGGATGTTTAAGTACATCGGAATCATTCCGCCGGAAAAAAACATAGTAAACAGGATCAGGAACTGAATTATCGGTTTAAACAGCACTTTTTTTGATGCCATAAAATACCCCGCAAACAGCGTGAGGAGAATATTGATCGGGAGAGAAACACACATGACGATCAGGATATTCCTGTACCCCGAGAGCAGCAACGGATGCGTCAGCGCCATCTTATATGCCCCGAGTGTGAATCCGTGAGGTCGCAGAAGCAGTCCCGGATTCGAAACCAGATACGTGTTTTCCGTGAAGGACGCACAAACGACATACCAGATCGGATAGATCGTGATCAGACACAATAAAATCAGTACAGTTACATTGACTATCGAAAAAATCTTATCCCCGAGAGAGATTTTCCTGTTTTTAGCTTTCATCAGCTTCTCATTCATCTTTTGTTCCCCCTTAAAACAGACCTGACTTTGTGGATTTCTTACTAATCGCATTCGTCACCAGCAAAAAAAATACGTTAACCAGCGTATTAAACAGCCCGATGGCAGTTGATTTGGAATACATCGGTGTCCCGCTCGCCGGGAAGGACAATCGATAGGTATAGGTGGAAATCACATCGGCGACCTCATAAGTGGATGCGTTGTACAAAAGAAGAATCTTCTCATAGCCTACATTCAAAATATTGCCCATACGCAGTATAAAAAGGATCATGATTGTAGGCATCAGCCCTGGCAGCGTAATATACACCATCTGGCGGAAACGGTTCGCACCGTCCACCCTCGCCGCCTCATACTGCTCCTGATCAATCCCCGCAAGAGCCGCCAGATAAATAATGGAATCCCAGCCTATTTTCTGCCAGATGTCCGACAGAACATAAACGGTCCGGAAATATTTGGGGTTGGCCAGATAATTCTGGGCCGCTCCGCCAAACAAAACCGCAATCTGCGAGAAAAGTCCATCCTGTTTGCAGAAAACATTGATGATACCGCACATAACCACCAGAGAAATGAAATAGGGCATATAGGTAATCGTCTGAACCATCCTCTTGAAAATCCCGTTTCTCACCTCATTAATGAGAAGTGCGAGAAGGATTGGTGCCGGAAATCCGAACAGGATCGTCAGGGCGCTGATCAGAAACGTATTCTTTAAAACACGGGGAAAATAAGGGTCTGACACAAAGCTGGCAAACCATTTATACCAGGGATCCGCCCAGCCAGATCCACCGATCCCCCTTGTAAGCTTATAATCCTTAAATGCCACGATCAGTCCGTACATCGGCTTATAACAGAAAAATGCCAGATAAATCAGCACCGGAACGATCATTGCATATTTCCATTTATTCAGGTTCCAGTCCCTAACCAGCCTTTTCCCCAGTACCTGACTGTTCTTTTTGTTCACAGAATCTGCCTTCATTTTTTCTCCTCTCGAATTACCGGAAAAGCAGTGCAGGCTTTCACCAACACCGCTTTCCGTTAACTTAAGCTGTCCGCTCCGCACAGCATTGCACATTCACATATCAGCCTTTTCAGCGCGCCTTGTACCTGTCATAGCAAGCCTGACGGATCTCCAGCACACGGGAAAGATTATAGGTTTCCAGATCGTTCAGATACTGATTCCAGACAGTGTCATCATCAATATCCTTTGATCCGTTCAGGAATGCCACATAGCTTTCTTCCACATAAGTCGGAATATTTCCCGAAATCTCATCCAATTCGTCCGCCTCTTCTGCCAGAAAGGTAGTCCCCACGGGCCACTTCCATCCGCTGGTAACCGCCAGATTCTTTTCTTTGTCATCCGGCCATACGTAAAACCAGGCATCATCCGCCTCAACAGAGGCTCTACTGTTTTTCAGATGGAGCAGGTTTGTCGCCTGAATACCGGGAGCGCCCCAGGTTGTACCATTATACTTCGTTATGGGATCCGTATCGGGATCCTCTGTTACCATGTCGGAAAAGGCAGGCACGCCTTTGTCATCATACTCCCATGAAACGCCCTCGGTTCCGTAATTCCAATATAAAAATCCTTCTTCCGTGTATGCGTAATTCAGCACCTTTAAGCAAAGCTTCATGGTTTCCTCGTCCGCACTTTTGGTAATGACAGTCGTATGTGTTCCAATGCCGGGGCCTCCGAACACGGATGAGATTGTCCCGTCGTCCGCCTTGGGATATGGAATGCCGATCCAGACGGGTTCTTTGCCTTCCGCCTCTCTCTCCTTATTCCAGTTATTCATCTGCCCCATCGTCGTAATGGAAATTCCGCACTTGTCGTTATGTATTTTACTTTTAATCGTTGTGTCATCCTCTGTCAGAATATCCTGATCAATCAAGCCTTCCTCCCATAGCTTATTCTGCCAGCTGACATAATTGCGCCATTCGCTCTCTGACTGTGCCAGAGAGACGATGCCATCCTTGATATACCAGCCGTAATTGGAGTTTGCGTTCGCATAGGAACCAAACGCACCGGAGAATCCGCTGTCCTTATACCTTATATACGAGGCATTAAAGACCGCTCCATATTTCTCATTGAAAACACGTATCACGTTCTCAAACTCCGAAATAGTCTCCGGTACCTCTAAGCCGCACTCATCCATCCAGTCCCTACGTACCACAGGGCCTTCATAAGTGTCATTCCATCCCCCATCCTCACGGAAAAAACCAAATGCATAATAGCGTCCGTCATCCGTCTTCATGGCAAGGTCGTAGGCGGGATTGGTCTGCAGCCAAGCATAATAATCCGGTGCAAACTCTTCTATATAATCTGTCAGATCCCAGATCACCTCATCATCCAGAAGCTGGTTCGCCTTATCCATCCAGAAGGTCAGCATGATATTGGGCAGACTGGACGCATCCGCCAGCAAAGTGGTTGTAAAAGTTCCCCCATCAGACCCGGCGGTTGGGAATGACCAGTCGATATCGACTCCCAGATTTTCTGACAACCCTATATGAAACGGCGACTCGGATGCGTCCGCATACTTTTCATGCGGGTTAATGTTTCCCTCCGCATACCAGCTGACGCTTCCCCCGTCAAGCGGATAGGTGATGCCGGCTTCTTCCCCGGAAACATCCTCTTTACTCCCACCGTCATTTTTCCCGACATCTTCTCCAACACCGCTTTCTTCTCCAACGCCGTCCCTGTCAGACGCAACATCCTTATCCGCCGCCCCGCATCCGGACAGCGCTGACAATGCAACCGCTCCGCACAGCAGTAATGCCACAAGTTTTCTCTTCATATGTTTTCTTCATCCTCCTTCTCAAAATTTAATTCAGCACCTTCTGACTGCACTAAGTATAGCATATTGTATCTTCCATTTTATCGCTGATCGTGCTACAATTATGTCGGATTATACTGATAATTCCGGTGATTTTGTTAATTAGCAATTTGCAAGAGGGAAAATTATGTACACAATAGATGAAATGGCGGGAGATATTGACAAACTTTATATATCACATCATCTCTCCACATACAGTACGGATCGTTCTTTGCACACACATCCCATATCCTATGAAATGATGCTGTTCAAGAGTGGAAATGTAGACTATTTTATTAATGACGTAACATACCATCTATCCCCTGGGGATCTCACCTTTGTATGTCCTAATGACATACACGGCCTGTTCATCCGGGATGAGACACCCTATGAACGGATTCCGGTACATATCGGTCAGAACTACAAAAAAGAGTTTAACACTCAGGAAACGGATCTGTTCGCATGCTTCCACCGCTCCGTTTCCAACCGTGTCTATCATCTTTCCAAGAGCGAGCAGGCCCTATATGAGGACTACGCTCTGAATATTCTCGATAGTATAAACAGGCAGGAATTTGCATACGATGTCAAAATAAAATCCTATACCTCTCTGCTCCTGCTTTTGGCAAATCAGGTTACGCACCTGCACACGCCAAATAACTATGACATTTCGCCGCCGGTGATAAAGGAGACAATGGCCTTTATCACTCAGCACCTGACGGAAGAGCTGTCAGTTCAACGCATTGCCGATGCCTTAAATATCAGTCGTTCAAGACTTAGCCACCTGTTCAAACAATTTGCGGGAACATCCCTCTGGAATTATGTCACAGCAAGGAGAATTCAATATGCACAGTTCTTGCTGGGTAATGGTTCTTCCATTATTGATGCTTGTTATGAATGCGGATTTAATGATTATTCGCATTTCATCAAGGTTTTCTCGGCTCTGAATGGCATGCCGCCAGGCAAATATGCGAAATCTTCGAGGAAAAGCTGACCAGAAAGCCATGCCGCAGTCAGGTACGATTTTCTGCCCCCCCCACATTTCTTTTCTCATTTATTTTCCTTGCTTTCCTCTCATAATGCCGCCCAAAACAGAACTACAAAAAATCCGTCAGAATTCCGATCAGCATGACCTGTTCCCGTATGGATCACTACCCACATCATATTAAGGAAGGTTCTCATTTTCATACGCCGAACCCGGCAGCCGAAATACTTCGGCATACTTTGGAGCTGCTCCCTGATTCGCCTCGGGATTTTGACAAAAAATTTAAAAAGGTATTGACTTCTGTATGCTGGCATGATACTTGTCTTTAAGAGTGGAATTAAAAAATAGTGCTAAGCCACAGTTTAAAACCTGTGACTTAGCATTTTTTTAATCTGTGCTTCGATAAAAAGCAGGAGGTCAGCGGCAGTCCGGTTTTCTCTGCCGGCAAAGCGATGAAGTCGGATTTCCTTGCCAGATTGATATACTTCCTATCAGATATTTTATAACGGACCTGAACCCATGAAAGAAATCAAACATTTCTTCAGAACAGGAGCTGTTAACCAGCACTTTTATCTGGAGTCCGCTCATAAAAGCAAGGGAAAAGGCGGTCCGTACAGAAGTGATATTTCAGCCGGCACAGTTGAAAGTACG
>CAJUIO010000004.1:81460-82673 GCA_910586025.1 uncultured Lachnospiraceae bacterium | reverse complement strand
CCTGACTCTTAATCAGGGTGTCCAGGGTTCGAGCCCCTGGCGGTGCACTTGGAAGTACCATTTTTGAGGACATAATTGCCTTGGGGATGGTGCTTTTTCATTGTGCGGAACCAAAAGCCTCGGGCAAGCGCACCCGAGGCTCTTTCTTTCCCTTTTCATCTCTATTGTCCTGTATAACTCTAGGCCCGCATCTTCGCATGCCGCATTTTAAACTGTTTCGGTGTAATTCCTTTCCATTTTCTGAAGATCTTGATCAAATGGCTGCTGTCAGAAAACCCTGTCTCCTGACTGATATAGCTCAGATCAAAATCCGTAAAAAGCAGGAGATCCTCCGCCTTGCAGATTCGGATAAATTCTATGTATTCCTTACAGGACCTTCCGTAATACCGTTTAAAATTCTTGGCAAAATAAGAATAGCTCATATTACACATATCGGCAAGCTCCTCCACCTTGATGGCCTCTCCCGCATGAGTGTCAATATAAGCGGTAACCGCATGAATGGAATCCGTGTCCGTACCTCCCGCTGCCGCCGTGTCCGTATCAAATCCGCGTTCCTTCCAGATGCGGATGAGCTGCACCAGAAGATAACATATCTTGTTGTGCACGATCATGTCATAGCCGTAATTTTTGTTTTCCAATTCCCACCGGCACTCCTCGAACAGCTCCGAGGCCGAAATATGCAAAAGCTCCTCTCTCTTAAAGCAGATCGGAAGCTTCAGGCTTCTGGCGCTGCCAAGAATCGTTTTGAGCTTTGGCGCATAGCTGTTTTCCGTATAGAGCCGGTTCACATCAAATTTCAGCACCTCGTATTTCATGGGGAAATCAGCCGCCGTGTAGATGGCATGAACCGCTTCGGGATGAAACAGAACAAGATCTCCCGGCTCCACAATGTGACTGCCCCCGTCACATTCTATGAATCCGGTTCCCTCTCTCATGTAGATGATTTCCATAAAGTAATGCCAATGGGGCCTGACCGGAAATCTGACAATCTCCGTATCGAACAAAAACGCTTCATAAGGTGAATTCAGGGCATCACTGTATTCGAATAAATACTGCATCGTATCACCTCTTACCTTTCCTGTCGATCATAGATTTTTACAATTTTTGCACTGATACATTATATCGGATAAAACAAAAAAGTACCATAGTTTTTTATAAGTTATATTTTTAACAAGGAAATGGCATTGCATTTTCCGGCGGCGGGATAGCGGCC
>CAJUIO010000004.1:0-81360 GCA_910586025.1 uncultured Lachnospiraceae bacterium | reverse complement strand
GTTATATTTTTAACAAGGAAATGGCATTGCATTTTCCGGCGGCGGGATAGCGGCCGGAAAATGCAAAACAGCCGGCCTAAAGCACAAGACCGGCTGCCTCCATTATAATTCCAAAGACCACTCCCACCCCGTAGAGCAGCGCCGTAATCTTCAGGTTTTCCCCAAGATCCTCATTGACCCGGAACAGGACCAGCAGCCCCACCCCGGCTCCCACCAGAAGGCCCGCTATCATCGAGCCTGCGCCAAGGAGGCCTTCCAGATAGAGCTGTGTCAGTGTAACCGAGGCGGCGCAATTGGGGATGAGCCCCACCGCTCCCGCCAGAACGGGCCCCCATATTGTTCTGCCGGCAAGAGCCATCCGAAGACTGTCCTCCCCCAGCCACCCGATCAGAAGCTCCAGGCAAAGGGAAATCACGAATATGAAAAGGGCGATCTGAAGGGTATGACTGAAGGCGGATCTGATTATTTTACCCTCCCCGCATCTGCAGTTCTGGTGATCGCACATCTCCTCTATCTTTAAGCGGCCGTGATCCTTCCCCTGTAAATGCTTTTTTCTTGCCACAAGATCTACGGCTGTTCCCGCCGCAGCCCCGATCAGGATTTTAATTCCAAGTACTTTTAAGATGACAGCTCCGGAAACCTGTGCCGAGATCAGGACGGGCAGCATCTCATCCGAGGTTGACCAGAAAATGGAGAGCAGCGTCCCCAGAGTGATTATTCTCCCCGCATACAGATTAGAGGCTGCCGCCGAAAACCCGCATTGAGGCACCGCTCCCAGCAAGCTGCCGATTGCCGGGCCGAATCTTCCCGCCTTTTGGACAAGACTCTCCGCCTTATCCCCGGCCCTGTGCTCAATATATTCCATTGCCAGATAAGTGATAAAGAGAAACGGCAGAATTTTCACACCATCCGCCGCAGTCTCAATGACCGCATCCCAAAACATGATCAGCCTCCTTTTTTTGAGGAACTCCCGGCATATCAGTGATCTCCTTTTACCGTTCCCCGCACACCTGGAAAATATAGAATTTCAGATAATAGGACTCGTCCGCCGCCCACAAAATGGGGTGATCCGGAGCCTGTGTCCTGAATTCGACCTGACGCAGCCTCCTGCGAGCGCTTCTTGCCGCCTGACGCAGCGTCTCCGTAAACAGCTCATATGTCATAAAGTGCGAGCAGGTGCAGGTAGCCAGATAACCGCCGTCCCTTATAAGCTTCATGGCCCGCAGATTGATCTCACGGTAACCCTTCGCCGCATTTTTCACAGAGCTGCGCGACTTGGCAAATGCCGGCGGGTCAAGAATGACCACGTCAAATTTCTCCCCCTTCGCTTCCAGCCCGGGAAGCAGTTCAAACACATCCTCACACAAAAAGGAGACCTTCTCCCCCAGCCCGTTGAGCCTTGCATTTGCAGCGGCCCTCTCCACGGCGGCCAGGGAGGCATCCACACCGATCACCTCTCTGGCCCCGGCAATTCCCGCATTCAGCGCAAAAGACCCTGTATGGGTAAAGCAGTCGAGCACCCTGGCACCCTCACAGAGCTTCTGAACCGCAAGACGGTTATATTTCTGATCCAGGAAAAACCCCGTCTTCTGTCCCTCTTTCACATCCACCATGTATTTCACGCCATTCTCCGTGATCTCCACATCGGTGTCAAAGGCCTCTCCGATAAAACCCTTTATCCGCTCCATGCCCTCGTTACTCCTCACCTTGGCATCGCTTCGCTCATACACTCCCCGGATGCGGATCCCATCCTCAAGGAGCACCTTTTTCACAAGCTCGATAATAGTTTCCTTCAGCCTGTCAATCCCAAGGGCAAGGGACTCCACCACAAGCACGTCGGAAAATTTATCCACCACAAGTCCCGGAAGAAAATCTGCTTCTCCAAAAATAAGGCGGCAGCTTGACGTATCCACGGTCCTCTTCCGATATTCCCAGGCATCCCGGACTCTCCGTTCCAGAAACATCTCGTCCACCACCTGCCCGCAGTTTCTCGTCATCAGGCGGATTCTGATTTTGGATGCCGTGTTGATAAAGCCCTTACCCATGGGATAGCCGTCGTGGTCATGCACGATCACCATATCCCCGTCCTCAAAGCTCCCCATAACACTCTGAATCTCATTGTCAAAGATCCACATTCCCCCCGCTTTGATGGTACGTCCTTCTCCCTTTTTCAGCGTAGCAATCGCCTCACTCATTAAAATACCCTCCCTGGCCGCTCTCTACTCTCAATTTTCACAGTATAACACGCTTCCCTCATTTCTTTCAAGATAAAGGTGCCCGGAAGCCGCAACTGCCGGTTTCCTGCCCTGACTATCAGATTTTACAGCCTGCAAGCTTAAATAGGTGGCCTGCCACCGATGCCATGTGCTATACAGTAAGCGACAAAACAAATTCCGGCCTTCAGATAGAGAAAGCCGGTAGAAAGGAAAAATTATGCGTAACAAAAACTTTATCCTTATTATCGTCGGACAGATCATATCCCTGTTCGGGAACGCCATCCTGCGTTTCGCACTGCCCCTGTATCTTTTGGGGCAGACCAGCTCCGCCCTGCTCTTTGGCCTGGTGAGCGCCTGCTCCTTCCTCCCCATGATACTCCTCTCGCCCGTGGGCGGCATGATCGCCGACCGTGTGAACAAGAGAAATATCATGGTAATTCTTGACTTTTCCACCGCTGGGCTCACACTTGCCTTTACCCTGCTCCTCGGAAAGGCAAACCTCACTCTGCTCATTCTCATAACGCTCATTCTCCTTTTTGGCATACAGGGTGCCTACCAGCCCTCCGTACAGGCCAGCATCCCCCTGCTGCTGTCAAGGGAAGATCTTGTGAAGGGGAATGCCGTCATCAATCTGGTGTCCTCCCTGGCCTCCCTGACCGGTCCCGTGGCAGGAGGGGCTCTCTATGGCTTCTACGGTCTGTATCCCATTCTATATGTGAGCATCGCCTGTTTTATCTTCTCCGCCGCCATGGAGCTTTTCATCGCAATCCCCTCCCCTGCGCGCAGGTTCGACGGGCATATCCTGCGCACAGGATATCAGGATCTCCGGGAAAGCTTCCTGTTTATCCGCCGGGAAAAGACCGTAATCTGGAAAATATCATTGATAGCCGCCTGCGTGAATTTGTTTTTCAGTTCCCTGATCACCATAGCTCTTCCCGTGATCATCACCGGAATGCTGGATTTTGATCCATCCACAGGCGAGAGGCTGTACGGCTATGCCCAGGGTGTCATTGCTGCCGGAAGCCTGGCAGGCGGGCTCCTGGCAGGGCTTCTGGCAAAGCGTCAGAGCGCCAGGGGCATGTACCGTCTCCTGATTCTGACAGGGCTCACGCTGCTCCCCATAGCGGCAGCGCTCTCCCTTTCCAAAAGCGGAAGACTCACCTATGGAATCATCCTTGTCTCCTGCTTTGCCATGATGGCCGCCGCTTCCCTGCTCTCCGTGTGCACGCTCTCCTACCTGCAGCTCCTTACCCCGGATCATATGCTGGGCAAGGTCACCTCCTGCACTATGTGCATCTGCATGTGCGCAAGTCCTCTGGGGCAGGCTCTGTACGGATTCCTGCTGGAAAGGTTTAAAGAGAAGGTTTCCCTTCTCTTTGTGGCAGTCTTTCTTATCACTGCGCTGATTGCCGTCAGCAGCAAAAAGGTATTCCGGGAGATTGACCGGCTGCTTTCCTGACACCGTAAAATCACTCTGTCAAAATCCGAATACAAGACCGCAAAGAGCATAGAGTACAGGCTGGTGAAGCAGATAAATAATCAGCGAATGCCGCCCCAGGAATCCAAAGGGCTTAAGCTCCGCAAAAAAAACAGATGCCTCCAGCCTGTCTCTTCTATATAAAATACCGTACAGACAGTAACCGCTGACAAACAAAAAGAACCAGGGCATCAGGGAAAAGTAATCCGTTGAGAAAAAGGTTCTGGGCGGAAAACCCAAGTATGCCGAAAGCATTCCCCGATACAGTCCCTCGGGGAGCTTTGCGATCCGGAACGCTTCAAAACCCAGATACCCCTCGTTCACATTCCTTGTGAGCGCAAAAAGGAGAGCGCTTATGACAAGACCTGCCTTGGGGGGGATCCTTTTTAAAAGCCGCTTAAGCGGTATCATGAGAAGCATACAGGAACCGGTGAGCGTGAGCACGCCGAACAGCACCCTGTTTTCCGGCATGAACACGCAGGTCACAGCAGATACCAGCGCTCCGCCTCCAAAGACAGTCAGTCCTCTTTTCAGAGGTCTTTTTCCCATGGACCAGCAAAAGCCTGACAGCAGGATAAAGCTCCAGCAGATGCTCTGCTGCCAGATATATGCGCCCACCCCCTTGTACCAGTCCCACTTTATCCCATAAATATAGACGAGATCCCAGGCTGCGTGATAAAGCATCATGCTAAGCAGCGTCACTCCGCGGACAGTGTCCAAAATCCCATATCTGCGGCCTCCCCCGGCAGTTGTTATCTTTCCCGAATCCATGACTTTCCTCTTTTCTCTTTGATTCCCGCAGGCAGCGGGCCAAGTGCCGCATCTGCGGCGGGATTATGATTATTCTGAAATTATAGCATGATGTGAAATAACCCGAAAGAGTATTATTGCATGGTTGCAAAAACAGTGATAAAATATTTACGGTTAAGATCAGTTAAAAGTGAGGAATGTCATGAAAAAGAGAGCATATGCATTATTTGCTGCCGCTGCATTATCTGCGGTACTTTGGGGCTGTACAAAAAGCAAAGCTCTGCCGGATCCTTCTGCGACGGCTGCAGAGCATACGCAGAAGGAGACCGTGGATCTGGTGCTGTGGGGCGCCGAGGAGGATGAAGAGCTTCTTTCTCAGATCGTGAAGGACTTTAAGATCCATTATCAGGACGAAGCCGATTTCAATATTACCTATGCCCCTCAGGGAGAATCAAACTGCAAGGATGCCCTCATGGGTGCGCTGGAGGAGAGCGCGGACGTATTCGCCTTTGCAGACGACCAGCTGAACACGCTGGTGGCGGCAGGAGCCCTGGAGCCGGTAGAGGATGCGGCGAAAATTGCCGGGGAAAACCTGGAAGGCGCAGTGGAGGCCGCTTCCGTCGGGGATACCCTGTACGCCTACCCCCTGACCGCCGATAACGGATACTTTCTGTATTACAACAAGCATTACGTGACGGACGAGGACGTAAAGTCTCTGGATAAAATCCTTGCGGCCGCAGCCCGCAGCCAGCGCAAAATGGCCATGGACTGGTCGTCCGCCTGGTATGTCTATTCCTTCTTTGGAAATACCGGCCTTGAGGTGGGGCTGAATAAAGACGGCATCACCAACTTCTGTACCTGGAACGGCACGGATGGTCCCATTAAAGGGGTTGATGTGGCAAAGGCCATGCTGAATATAGCGGCAAGCCCCGGATTCTACAACGTGGACGATGCCGGATTTCTTGCCGGGGTACAGGACGGCTCCGTGATTGCAGGCGTAAGCGGCGTATGGAATGCGGTCGCCGTCAAAGAGGCCTGGGGGAACGACTATGGGGCCGCAAAGCTCCCCACCTATACCTGTGCGGGAAAGCAGGTTCAGATGGCATCCTTCTCCGGTTACAAGCTGATTGGCGTGAACGCCTACTCCAAGCAGTATAAATGGGCCTGTCTGCTGGCCCGGTGGATCACAAATGAAAAGAACCAGCAGCTTCGGTTTGAGCTGCGGGGACAGGGTCCCTCCAACCGCAGCGCAGCCGCATCTGCCGCTGTTCAGGATTCTCCCGCTATCGCCGCTCTGATTGATCAGTCGGATTACTCCTGCCTGCAGAGAATCGGCGGTAAATTCTGGGATCCCGTTTCCGCCTTTTCCCTGAAAATGGCTGACGGAAATCCCGAGAGGGAAGATTTGCAGACGCTCCTTGACCTGATGGTGGAAGGTGTCACTTCCCCGTAAAGCAGACTTTAATTTTGGAGGATATGGAAATGATAAACAAACTCAGTCTCAAATACCGCCTGATACTGCCTGTTGCGCTGCTTGGGATGGTGGCTCTCGTCTCAAACCTTCTGGCAGTCTCCAATATAAGAAACGTGAATGCAAACGCCGCCAATATTGCGGACAATTACATGAGACAGCAAACCCAGCTCTCAGAAATCCGCCGCTCTATTATGGATATCCACAAAATGGCTCTGTCCCATATCGTCGCCACCGACTACGAGACCATGATAACTCTCGTCAGACAGATAAAGGAGGAGGAAAAGCTCCTGGACGAGCAGCTTGCGCAGTACAATAGCGGCCTGTCACCCAAAGACGAGGAAGCCTATCAGTCCCTGCTTTCCAATTATGATTCCTTTAAGCATGCGCTTGTATTCCTGGTATGTGCCAGTGCAGGCAGCAAAACCCAGGACGCATATGCATATGCCAATGGAGATGTCGCCACCTTCGCCGCAGCGGCAGAGGAAAACATCAACACTCTCTATGCCTCGGTCAGCCAGCAGACCTCTCTGGCCAGGGCCCAGCTCTCTTCCGTATATCTTGGTTCCATGATTACCAACAGCGCCTCCATGATCCTGTGCGTGCTTCTGGTTGTCAGCGTGATCTCTCTGATCCTGAGATCCGTGGTAAGACCCATCAAGGGTATCCTGCATACCATTCAGGGAAGCTCGGGACGTATCAACGACGTGGTCGGCGAAGTGTTAAAGAGAACCCGGACCTCCACGAAAAGCGCCACTGACCTTTCGTTTCTCGCAGGCGAGCTGTCCTCCTCCATTCAGAAGGCGGCGGATAATGCCGCAGCCATCAGCAAAAATTCAGAGGAAACAAGGCTCTATGCCACCCAAATTGCCGATGAGTGCAATGCCATAGCCGAATATTCCACTGCCATGAAAACGAGAGCGGACGAGATGGAGCTCTCCGCAAAGACCAGCATGGAGGCGACCAGCGCAAAGACAGCCGACATGATGCGGGTGCTTGCCGAGGCTATCGAGCAGAGCAAAAGTGTCGAGCAGATCAACACCCTCACTGACGACATTCTCAGCATCTCCTCAAAGACCACTCTGATCTCCCTCAACGCCTCTCTCGAGGCCACCAGGGCCGGCAAGGCAGGAAAAGGCTTTTCCGTAGTCGCAGGAGAGATACGCCAGCTGGCGGATTCCAGCAGGGACACCGCAAACAGAATTCAGCAGATCAACGAGGTAATCACGGATGCCGTATATCATCTGTCACAAAGCGCCCAAAACCTTGTCGATTATATGGATCAGAGCATTCTTAAGGAGTTTGAGGAATTTGTGGAGGCAGGCAGCCAGTATCGAAAGGATGCCTCCTATATTGAGAATGTCATGGACGAATTTAACGACAAGACCATGCGGCTTCAGAATTCCATGACAGAGATCGCCGATTCTATCGGAAGCATTACCAAGGCCATGGATGACAGCGCCGCCGGCATATCCAGGGTTGCAGGCAGCACCCAGCATCTTGTCTCTGACATGGCTGACATTACGGGAAAAATGGACGTGAACCAGGAGGTTGCGGGAGAGCTGAGCCGGGAAACGGTATCATTCGCCAATCTCTGATGCGGCTTCTCATTCCTCCATATCATATTCGTCAACAGGCTTCCAGGCCTTTCCGAATTTTACATCCTTAAAGAGGGCGGCAAGGCCTGTGATCTGCTTCAGCCTGAGGATCTCGTCCTTGTCCATGCCAAGATGCCTGGATATCCAGGCATCGGAGCGGCCCAGCTCATGAAGCTCCTTCACGATATTACTCATCAGATCCACGTTATGATTTCCCCTCGCCCGGTTATGGCGGATTGTGCTGGCCATTCTCTGGTCAATGGGCTTATCAATAACGGAAACAGGAAGCCTCCCGTTCTCCCTTTCATAAATGTCCTTATATTCCAGCATAACTCTGTATCGGTGAAACCCGTCCACAATGATATAGACATCGTTCTCCCTGCTGTAGTAGCAGACGATCGGCATGGTATACCCGTCCGCCTTAATGCTTTCATAGAGCAGCTTCATTTCGGGCGGGGCCACCGCGTTGGGATTGTATGTATTGGGCTTTATCTTATTTACGGGAACCGAAATCACATTATAAACCGGACTTTTAAATGTCATACTCCATATCCTCCACACTCTTGTATTTTCGCTGAATCAGATCGATACGGCTCTTCTGCTGTTTACTCATTCCAAAACCCATGAACCGGCAGATATGGTCATTCTTCAGGATGCAGTAGCACATTCTCTTCCAGCTGGGAATGTCCTTGGTCGATTTGATATCGTCCGTGTCATCCGGAATGCTTCCCACAAAGATCACCCTGGATTTTTTGTTCAGCGTATAGTTGGAAACCCCATTTCTTTTGATCTGATAGCCGTGGTCGATCAGATCCTGAATCGCCTCCTCGTCCAGCCCGCCTCCTGTCTTATGCCAGAACTCTATGGAAGTGTTGAACTTTTTTACATAATTGTTCCTCAGACGAGCCGGCAGGGTATCAAGAAGAAACATGGTATAGGATTTCCAGGTATGCCCCTCGGGAAGGGTGACATTCCTGTAGCCCATGGCCTTGGTTCTTCCGTAAATACAGGCAAAATTCGCTCCCTTGACTCTGCCCACCAGCTTCACCCAGATCTCCGGGTCTATGACCCGGTATAAATTCAGGGAATCCTTGGAGTAATCGTTGAACGGCGAGGCCACTCTCATCTGTGAGATCTTGAGACCGGCCATATAATAGAGATCATAGAGACGATTGTAATCATAATCAAACAGCCAGTTGGCATGCCAGATATCCTCCGAGCTCCAGTCATAGAGCGGTGATGCGCACCACACATCCTTGAATTGTCTGCTGATCCAGCACTCTCCCCGGTATCCATACTTTTTATTCAGAAAACCGCTGTATCTCTGCAGCGACTCGTCGGCCCGCATTCCCAGGAGGCAGACTGTCTTTTTGTCTCCGTGGGACATTCTGTACCACCGCCCGAACTGTCTTGCCAGATCCTCCTGGTGCATCCGGTAGCGGTAAGTGGAGATCGGATTGTTTTTCAGGTTAATCACGTATTTATGCCTGGGCATCTCCCTGACCCAGCTCTCCTGCTTCGTGTCATCCCAGGGGTACCAGTACATCTCATAGCTTCCGAGCGCAGTCCTGGTCGCCATAGGCAGGCATACCCAGTAAGGATACACGTCGTCCTTGATCCGCTCAAAGGTTCTCTCAACATATTCGGAAGTAACCGTGTACTGCGCCTCAAAATCCTGATGAAAAACACCCACCTTTTTGCCGGGATAATTCTTTTTCTGATAATCCAGCAGCAGATTGAGAAGCAGCCCGCTGTCCTTTCCCCCGGAAAAGGAAATATAGATGTTGTCAAATTCCTCAAAAATTAAATGCAGCCGCTCCTGCAGCGCCATATACACATTCTGCTCCGCATATTCCCGTATCATATTTCTCACCCGCTATCAGTTTTTACCAATTTCTGGAAATTCTTTACTAGTGAATTTATCACAGAAAAAGGGTAAATTCAACAAGATAAGACAAATTTTTACAGACAAAAAAATACAGCCCGTCTGCATCAGGTCAGTGTCTCGTCAACAACTGGCCGAAAATGCATACAGGCCGTATCCTTTATTATTCTACAGATCGTAATACATCTTGAATTCCGCCGGATTCGGGATCTGCTCCATAGCCTTAAGCTCCCTGCGCTTGCGCGCAACCCACACATCAATCAATCTCTGAGGGAATACGCCTCCCCTGGTAAGATAATCGTGATCATTTTCCAGGGCATCCAGAGCCTCTCCCAGAGATTTCGGCAGCCCCTTGATTTTCTTCTGTTCCTCCTCGGAAAGCGTGTAGAGATTAAAATCATAGGGTCCCCATCCGTTGGCTGCCGGATCAATTTTATTTTCGATCCCGTCAAGCCCCGCCATAAGGATCGCCGCATAGGCATAATACGGATTTGCCGTGGCATCCGGATTGCGCAGCTCAAATCTCTTCGTCTCCGGCGATTTCGCATAAGCCGGGATGCGGATCACCGCACTGCGGTTAGAGGTGGCATATCCGACGGTAACAGGCGCCTCAAATCCGGGCACCAGACGCTTGAAGGAGTTGGTGGAAGGATTGGTAAATGCGCACAGAGACGCAATATGCTTAAGCAGACCTCCCATAAAGTAATGAGCCGTGCGGCTCAGGCCCGAATAGCCTTCCTCGTCATAAAACAGAGGCTCTCCGTCCTTGAAAAGCAGCATGTGCACATGCATGCCGCTGCCCGCCTCCTGGTAAATAGGCTTTGGCAGGAATGTCGCGGTTTTGCCTTCCTGGGCGGCCATGTTTTTGATGATATACTTGATGATCATGGTATTATCCGCCATTGCGGGCATATCCGCCAGCTCAACCTCAATCTCCATCTGTCCCGGTCCGCCCACCTCGTGGTGATGATATTTCACCCGGATTCCCCAGTCCTCCATCATCATACACATGCGGCTTCGCAGATCATATCCCACATCCTGGGGCGCAGCCACATGATAGCCGCCCTTGTAGGGAACCTCGTACCCGTTATTTCCGGGCGTGTCCAGGCTGCTGTTCCAGTCCGCCTGTCTGGTGTCAATCCTGTATCCGCACTGTCTGGGTGATACCTCGAAGCGCGCGCTGTCAAACAGGTAAAACTCAAACTCCGGTCCGATCACCATGCGGTCTGCGATTCCGCTCTCCTTCATATACTCCACGGCCCGCAGGCTGACGTTTTTCGGATATTGGTCAAAAGGCTTGTTCTCCCCCTTCCCAATGGTGCATACATTACCGCACATGGTCAGCGTGGGCACCGCCGCAAAGGGATCCACGTATGCCGTATCCGGATCCGGCAAAAACACCATATCGCTCTTCTCAATCGGCGCGTACCCGTAGTTTGAGCCGTCGAAACCGATTCCGTAGGTAAAAGTGTCCTCCCCGAAGCGCTCCACGGGAATGGTAATATGCCTCCACCTTCCGTCGATATCCGTCATCTTGAAATCAATCATTCTGATCTGCTTTTCCTCGCACAGCTTTTTAATCTCTTTAATTCTGTCCATGTCTCCACCCTCTCCTCTCATCTTATACGGAATGAATACACAATGTCTTTTTCCGCATCAATACGGCAGTCCGGTTCCACATCCGAGTACCAGCTGTCAATACCGCCCACACCCCTCACGGCACCGCAGATGCAAAGCACCGTCCTGCGGGGCGGAGGAAGCTCCTCCATATGCGTGGCGTTTTCCAGCTCCTGCGCCGTATAGGGCAATGCGGAAAAGGCAAACGTTCCGTCCGCCGCCTCAAAGCGCAGGCGGCACTCCGTTTTCTCCCTCCGGCTGTTGTCAAGAACCCGGCTCCTTCTCACTTCCACCCATTTCGTGCCCATATGCATACCGCATTCCTGGGGAACCAGATAAGGAGTGACCGGAAGCCCCTCCACCTCATAGACACCGGGAATACCGCCCGCCATCCTGTCAGGATAAGTCTCCCCCGAAAGCCCCTCGTAGGTAAAGCCGTCGGCACAGGTTGGCATGAGAAAACGCATGCCGAAGACCGGCAGCTCCGGAAGCCCCTGCTTTCCGAAATAATGAACCCCTGTCCAGATCTCTCCGTCACCCTTTACCCTGTAGGCCACCTTTATCTGCGTCACGGGACGGGTGATCGTCTCATAGGTATAGATAATACCGATTTCTCTGGCTCTCTCCTCCTTCGAAAACCGGTTGTTTTCCGGTGCGCACGGCAGGGGAATCGCTTTTCCGTCCACCATGACCGTGACCTTCACGCAGTTAATATACATATCCGCCGACAGCCACATGCCGCTTCGGAGCGCAAACTTATTCCCTCTGTCGTTATCCGTGAGGGCCCGCCAAAAGCAGGGCCGGGGAATGCGGTACATCCATTCCATTCCGTCCTTTACCAGTGATACCAGCCCTCCTGCCGCATAGGAGAAGATATAGTGAAATTCTCCCCCGCCGCACCCTCCGGAAACTCCCAGAGTAAGATCTCCATACACCAATCTGAGAGCGTCCGCCTTATCTGTATAATCCATAGTAATACCTCACTTCCTGCATGGCTGGCTTTTCCGTCCGATCCGCAAAAACAATTCCGTTGCCCGAGAACTCGTAGTCGGAGGGCCTGTCGTCGAAATCTCCTCCATAGCGCAGAACATCCCGCCCTGTCACCTCGTCCTTTACCAGCACCGCCTGATCTATATAATCCCAGATAAATCCGCCCTGATACATCGGGAACTCATCGAGCAGCTTCATGTAAGAGGCCATTCCTCCCAGAGAATTCCCCATATCATGCATGTACTCACACAGAATAAAGGGCTTTTTCGGATTATCCTCCAGATATTCCCTGACCTGCTGGGGCGAAGCATACATGCGGCTCTCCATGTCGGACACCGCATCCTCGTATTTTCTGTTGTGGACCACGCCCTCGTAGTGAACAAGCCGTCCGTCCTTCTTACTCTTAAAGTAGGCATTCATGGCCTGGATATCATCTCCCACATAGGACTCGTTCCCGAGAGACCAGAACAGCACGGAAACATGGTTCTTAAAGGTCTCGAAATTGTTTCTTGCCCGGTCAAGCACGGCCTCCCTCCACTGAGGAAGATTTCCGGGAACATTCCAGGAGGGCTCGACCCTGTCCATCTTCTGCCAGCTTCCATGGGATTCCAGGTTCGTCTCCGACATCATGTAGATTCCGTTCTCGTCACACAGATAATACCAGGGAATCTGATCCGGATAGTGGCAGGTTCTCACGGCGTTGATATGATTGCGCCGGAAGATCTCCATATCCGCCTTCATGTGGTCAGGTCCGATACACCTCCCTCCCTCCGCACTCCACTCGTGGCGGTTTACGCCGTTCAAAATCAGGCGTTTCCCATTCAGGAGCATCACCTTATCTGCGATTTCGATTCTCCGGAAGCCGATTTGGTAGGGCACGGTCTCCACCAGCTCCTCCGCCTCGTCGTAAAGCCGTATTACGAGCCGATACAGACAGGGGTGATGATGATCCCAGGAAGTCACCTCCCCAACGCCTCTCCTTTTCATCGTCTCTTTGGCCTGCACAAAGCCGGAGAGCTCCTCAGGCGTCCGGGCCGCCTGCCATACGGACTCCTTTAACTCGCCGGGAAGATGCATGTTGTAAAAAAGAAGCTCCTTCCCTTCCTCATTCTCAAGAGAAATCTCCGCTCTTCCCACAGCCTCCTCCTTCATGGAAACCGTAAGGTCCAGCGAAAGACTTCCCGTCCCGTCCTCATTAAGCTCCGTTCTCGCCCAAAGATCCTCCACATGCATCCTTGGCTTCGCATACAGAGTCACATTCCGGTAAATTCCGAAGAACCTGAAAAAATCCTGGTCCTCCAGAAACGCCGCAGTGCTCCGCTTGTGAACCTCCACGGCCAGAACATTTCCCTTTTCCTTTATGTAAGGCGTCAGATCAAACTCCGAAGTTGAAAAGCTGTCCTCGGCATAGCCTACAAAGCTGCCGTTAAGCCAGACATACATTGCCTGCTCCACCCCTTCAAACCGGATCACAACCCGCTTCCCCACAAGTCCCTGTTCCAGATCAAACTCCCTCCGGTAAGAGCCCACCGGATTGTACGGTGCGCCGCTGAACATTCCCGCACCGTCCCCGGCGCTTTCAAGACTGTATGCCGGTCTGCGGTAATAATGTCCCTCCCAGGGATACATGGTATTAATATAATGAATTTTGTCATAACCGGCCATCTCAATGTGACAGGGAACCGCAATCTCATCAAAATCACCCGCATCATATCCGGGTTCAAAAAAATCGACTGGGCGCTGCCCGGCATTCTGAGAATACCTGAATTTCCATATACCGTTGAGCGGCTGAAGCAGTGAGTTGCACTCCCTGCCCATATCCTCCGGATCCTGATAAAAATTGTGGTCGCTGTGGGCATCCAGACGGTTTACCCGAAACACCTCCGGATTATCCAGCCAGCCTATATCTGCTTTCATATCATTCCCTCCTTGGTCACTGCCGGATTATCCCTTTGCCGGAATACGGAATACGGAATACCGCAAAACTTTCACCGGAAAATTCCAGCACGCCATCTATCTTTTCCTCTTTTTCAGAGTAAACGCAGGGCTCAGGGCGTTGATCCCTCTCCCATTTAACCGCGTCACCTCTTACAAGCTCTTTCCTTACCGCCCTTCCCCGGACGGGCTCTCCCCCCGCATCCGCAAGCTGCAGCTTCTTTGCGCTCTCCCCTGCGTTCACAGCCTTCACAATATATTCTTCCGTCCTTTCGTCAAGGGTGACATTGACGTAGAGACCCTCTTCTCTCAGCTCCTTCTCCTGTCCTTCCATGGGAACCGTCACTGTCCCCATATTCTCGCCGTACATCTTCTGCACGTAATAGCTGGCAGTAGGATAAGTCCCGTGCTCGTCAAACCAGATGAGATCCGGAGACCACTGGGCATACCCAAGCCTCGCAAAAAGAGGCGCATAGGAGGCAAGAATCACCACGTCCGCATTCTTTTCCACTCCGGTCAGGAATGCCGCCTCCGAAAGAGCACCCTTAAGCGTATTAGCGGCCGGATTATTCATGCCGCTTTCCGGGTGGGCCGCATACTCGCCGGAGAACACCTTCACATCCCTGGAATAGTCGTCATAAAAGTCTATATGCTCGTAAAACCATTCCGGCTTCACATAATAATGCTCGTCAACCGCATAGCAGAAATTCTCATTCTCTGCTCCCTCCTGCCGGTAGAAGCTCCAAGCGTCCAGGTAGTGATCCGAGATAATGTCCGGCCCGGCGGAACCGATCAGCTTAATCTCCGGATATTTTTCGTGGATCGCCTTCTCAAAAAGCCGGTATCTGGTAAAGAAATCCGCCTCCTTTGTCTGCCACTGCTCGTTTCCGATTCCCACCATGGAGAGGCCGAAAGGCTCTTCATGACCCATACGGGCGCGCACGCCGCCCCAGAAGGTATCCGGCGAGCCGTTGGCGAACTCGATAAGATCCAGGGCATCCTGAATGAACTCCCCGAACTCCGGCGTACCCGGCTCTACCAGCTCATAGGACTGATACTGGCAGGCAAGCCCTACATTCAGCACGGGAAGAGGCTTCGCCCCTATCATCTCGCAGAGCAGGAAATATTCATAAAAGCCGATCCCCAGCGTCTGATTATAGTGGGAATATTCCGTATGCCATCCATTCTCCTGCGTGGTTCCGTGAACGGCCCAGCGGTTGAAATTTGATTTTCTCGCCTCCGGAGCGCCTACGCTCTCCTTCCAGCGGTACCTGTTTTCCAGCGTATCGCCCTCCACGATACAGCCGCCCGGAAAACGGAGAAAACCCGGATGCAGGCCTTTCAGACATTCAAACAGATCCCTGCGGAACACTCCGGCCACCGCATCCGCCGGCATCATGGAGACAAAGTCAAACTCCACGGTTCCCTTCCCTTCAAGAGAAAGGACAAAATCTCCTCCATCCACATCCTCTGCGGCTTCAAGAACCGCCTCATAGCGGATCCATTTATGCCAGGGATCCGCCGGATCCTGCCTGCCCTCTATAAGCGCACTGGCAAAAACCGCCTCTCCCTTTTTCACACACACGGTAAAGTTCCCCGTATAGGACACCATTCTGGCGTAAAAGGATACCCGGTATTCCTCCCCCTTCCGGAGGTAAATTCCCCTGTAGGCCTTATTTTTGAAGCCTGTGCCCTCCCTGTCCGCGGTAAAGCGCAGATAATGAGGATTCTCCCGATAAAGGGGGCTGCCTGTCACAAATTCAAGGACCGCACCGTCACCTTCCGCACTCCACCCATAGCCGGGGGCCGGTTTGGTGTAATAATCGCCCTTATCTCCGTAGCAGTCAACAAATTCAAAGGATCTGTTTTCCAGCATCTCGGCATACAGCCCGCCGTCGGCGGCGTAATTGATGTCCTCGAAAAACAGCCCGATCATTCCCTCCGAAACCGCATTTCCTTTCCTGTCTGCAATCTTTAGTCTCATATCTCTTTCCTCCATTTTCCCGGATGTATTTGCCCTTACATCCCCATAGATTCATAATGCCTGATTTTGTCATAAAATACAAGACCTGTCAGTCAAAAAACATGCGCCGCCGGACACAGGACTCAAAAGAGGTAAGGGTCAGTCCCTTACCTCTCTTTGTGTAACGGACAGCAAGCCGTCCTTTAAATTTTTCAGTTCTGCCTCATTATTTGTATAATGCGTCAAACTGTGCCTGAAGCTCTGCGGTAACATCATCGATACCTGCGTCTTTCAGCTTCTGCTGATACTCAGCAACGATTTCCTCAGCGGTTCCGGAATACTTACCGAATGCGATCTGCTTCATGTAGTTGGTGTGGATCTCGTTGATATTGTTAATCTTAGCGTCAATATCATCTACCTCAGCTACGAACTGGCCGTAAGGATACTCGATCTTAATCTTGTCATAATCTGCATACATTGCATCGATCTTATCCCAGTCTCTGTCAGCGGATCTGATCTCAAGATCGTCATTACGTCCCCACCAGTAGTTGGTAATACCGTTGATGTTGTCCGTCTCGGAGTTAAAGCCTTCCGGATCTTCCTTGAGTCCGTCTGCATTTATCTGGTAGGAAATTCCTTCGATACCATAGCAGAACAGCTTGTAGCATTCAGGGTCGTTTCTAATCAGATCATATACCATCAGAGCTCTCTCAGGATTAGCGCTTCCAGCGGAAACTGCCATTGCACCATGAGTGATGGAAAGAGCTACCACATTCTGGCTTTCCTCACCAAAGTAGAAGAAGCCTGACTCTGCATCCTCATCCGTCTCATAGATCTTGTTTGCTGCCGTGTGGCTTACCAGATCCGTCCAGGTCTGAGTATGATGCTGCTCTGCCGCAACCTTGCCAACTCTGTAATCGTCACGGTTAGTGGATGCCGTGTTGTTCAGCACGTCTGTCTTCCACACGCCGATCTCATCCCATTCCTTCATCATCTTTGCGAACTCAACCAGAGAATCCGTATCGGTCACATAAGGAGAATAAACGGTGTAGAGGTCGTCTTTTGTGCCTCCCCACATAGCGCCGGAGTTGATACCGTCAATAGCAACATAGTTAGAGTGAGAACTAATCCAGCCGCCTACCATGGTAGCATACTGTGTACCGTCAGAATCCCAGGGGATAATATCAGGATAAGCTTCCTTCACATATCTAAAGTAAGTTGTCATATCTTCCCAGCTATGTACGCCGTTCTCAAGCCCTGCTTCTTTCGCCCAGTCGAGACGATACGTAAAACCGTGGTTTGTCCACTGTGCGTAGTTATCCTCGGGCATCAAATAAATCTCTCCGTTATATTTGCAGAACTCCCAGTTTTCAGCGGGAACGCTTTCCCAAGTCTTGGGGGCATACTTCTTCAGCATATCCTCAGAAAGCTCAAGGAATGCACCGTTCTTGGAATTCGGCCATGCATCCAGCCAGTCAGAAGCCGTACCAACCAGGTCAACCGTTCCGTCCATACGGGCAAGTGTCAGGTTGTAGTTGGAAAGATAATCTGTCCAGGAAATAAAGTAAGTTTCCAGCTCAGCGTTTACTTTCTCTGTAAGAATCGCATTCAGCTGCTCCATCATTTCCTCATAGCGTGCCAGCTTGTCACCTGAAGGTGCATCACCGGTGGTCATGTAAACAATTTTTACATGCTCGGACGTATCCACATCCGCCCAGGGATCATCGGAAGATGCGGTATCCGCTCCCCCTTCTGTCTCAGCAGGCGCTTCCGCCTCTGTCTCACCTTCAGCAGGTGCCTCTGCCTCAGAACTCTCCTCCTGAGCAGGTTCGCTCTCTCCGGCTGAGGAATCGGATTTTCCGCCGCCGCAGGCTGTCAAACCGGCAATCATGGAAGCTGCCAGCAGTACTGCAAGTAATTTCTTTTTCATATCTTACCTCCATTTATAAAATTTTTTATATTGAACCCTGCCCTGCCGGCCGCTATGCAGCCGACAGATACGCAGAGCATCAACCCTTTACGGCACCAACGGTGATACCGCTGATGAAGTATTTCTGTACGAAAGGATAAAGCATTACGATGGGGCCCGTTGCCAGAACGGCATTTGCCATCTTTACACTTTCCTGGGGAATCTCGGAGAGATCCACAAACTGTCCGGCCACCGAGTTTTTCAAGGCATCCACCTTGTTTACCACCTCGTACAGGGTGTACTGCAAAGGCTTTACAGATACCCTTGAGCTGAGAAACAGGGAAGACTGATACCATTCGTTCCAGTAGCCAAGGGCCAGGAACAGGCCTATGGTAGCCAGCGCAGGCTTTAACATGGGAAGGATCAAAGAAACAAAGATTTTCATATCCCCTGCCCCGTCGATCTTCCCGGATTCCGTAATCTCGTGAGGAATGGCCTTCACGAAGTTCTTCATCAGAATAATCAACCAGGACGACATCAACAGAGGAAGCAGCACTGCAAAATAGCTGTCCTGCAGATGGTAGGTCTGTGTCATCAGCAGGTAATACGGAGCAAGACCTGCGGAGAACAGACTGGTAAAATAGATGTAAAAGGAAATCGCATTGCGGAAAGGGAAGTCCCGTCTCTGCAGCGCATAACCCGTCATGGAGATAATGGACAATCCCAAAAAGGTTCCCACTACCGTTAATACGATGGTCAGTAAATAGGACCACCAGATCCCACCGCCTCTGGCAACCATCTTATACGCCTCCAGCGTGACGTCTTTCGGCAGGAACTGAACACCCTCCGCCCGAATCGTCACCTCATTGGTAAAAGACGTGCTGACAATGATCACAAAAGGAATAATACAGCAGATCGCATAAAACGTTACGAAGATATAACCAAATCCTCTTATGATCCTGTCGGATGTGCCAAGCTTTACCTTGGCGCCTGATTCCATTAAATCTTTATCTTTATTAGCCATGGTTAACCTCCACTCTTTCCTAGAACAGGGAATAATCCGGTTCTATTTTCTTTACAATATAGTTGACCACCATTACAATCACAAAGCCGATCACCGACTGATACAGACCCACCGCAGACGCTGTCATGAAGTTGAAGTCCGTCATGGTCGCACGGTATACATAGGTCTCAATAATATCCGTCGTGTCGTACAGGATCGGATTGGTTCCCACAATGTTGTAGAACAGACCGAAGTTACCTTTTACAATTCCGCCAAGGGCGAACAGAAGCAGAATAACAATAGTAGGTTTCAGGGAAGGAAGAATTATGTACCGGATTCTCTGGAAGCCGTTGGCACCGTCCACCTTGGCCGCCTCCATCATCTCCCCGTCGATTCCCATGATCGACGCAAAATATACAACCGAGTTGTACCCCGTCTGCTGCCACAGGTAAATAATTACCAAAAGAACCGGCCACACATTGGGATCCGAGTAAGGCTGCCATTTCTCCAGTCCCAGGCTGGTTAAAATTCCGTTTACGAAACCCGTATCATAGTTGAGAAGGTTGAACACCAAGATACCTACAAGTACCTGTGAAATGAAGTAGGGCAGGAACATGATTGTCTGCGATACCTTCTTGAACATCTTGCTCTGCATCTCATTGAGCAGGATTGCCACGAACACCGCCAGGAAATTTCCAAGCAGAATAAATGCTATATTATACAGGATCGTGTTCTTGGTCAGGTCGAGAAGCTTGCCGGATGTCGCCAAAAATTCAAAATTCTGGAGACCCACAAATTTACTTCCAAAAATACCATCCCGATAGTTGTACTTGACAAATGCCACCCAGATGCCAGGCAAAGGCATGTAGTTAAACATAAAGAAGAAAACTACAGCCGGCACACACATCAGGAGCAGCGTCTTGTACCTGACGACTTTTTGCCAAAAAGTCAGCTCGCTTTTACGCTTTTTCATAGTTAACCCTCACTCTCTCATATAGTCTTTCTATGTAGTGCTTTTGTCGATTTTGAAACCGGTTGCACGGTTATATTTAACCACATTACCCCCATTTTAGTCAATACCATTTCCGAAACCGGTTGCATTTTGTTAATAATGCACTACTTTCTTCATTTTATTTTGTTTATAATTACATATAAAAGGCAAAAAAGACGCTCCCAGAAAAATTCGAAAAGCATGGTATCTGCCGTGCTTTTCGTTTCCTGAAAGCGTCCTTAATTCCTGAAAAAGTTAATTTTCTACACTTTTTTACTTAAATTTTTATTGAATTTTGTTATTCATGGTGATATAAGTGTTTTACAGGAGTTTAGTTCACATCAAATTCTTACAACTCTTTAAAATTTTCCCATCGTTATCGCAACCGAAGAAGACAGAAGCTACGGCATCGATCACCGGGCAGCTCTGGCGCAGAGGGATGAAATCATCCGGAAGCAGATGGATGAAATCGACAGGCTCCGCACCCAGCTTGCTTCTCTTAGCGGTTCGGACCAAGCTCCCTTGTGAGTTCACAGATCTCGTCGATCATGCCGCCGATCGTCTCAATCGTGTCTAAGAGGGGCGCATCCGTAGTAACATCAATACCCGCAAGCGCCGCAAGCTCCACGGGAGGCAGGGTGCTTCCGGCAGACAGGACTTTCTTCCAGTCCTCCACAGCCGACGCGCCCTCCTGCTCAATGCGTTTACACATCTGTGTCGCTATGGTAAGGCCTGCGCTGTAGGTATAGGAATACAGTCCCATATAATAATGGGGCTGGCGCATCCATGTCAGCTCCGCACCCTCTTTTATCTCCACCGCATCTCCCCAGAATTTCTGAAGAACGCCGCGCATGATACCGCTTAACGTCTCCGCCTGAACGCTGCCGCCCTCGTCCACCAGCTTATATACCTCCCGCTGATAGGCAGCCTCCAAAAGATGCGTCACAAAATTATGATAGTACGTATTTCCGATCATGCAGGCCAGCACCCACCGCCGGAAGCGGGTGTCGTCACTGGTCTTTAACAGGTAATGTGCCATGAGCAGTTCGTTCATCGTGGAGGGAGCTTCCACGAAATAAGTGGAAACATCCGTGTCAAAAACGGACTGCGCACTGTTGCAGGCCTTGAAATGTCCTGCGTGGCCCAGCTCGTGAGCAAGAGTAAACACGTCTGACATCTTGTTGTTCCAGGTCATCAGAATATAAGAGTTTTTCCCATACGGACTGGCACAGAAGCCCCCCGTGGACTTGCCCTTATTCTGCGCAAAGTCCACCCATCTCTCCTCGTAGGCAGTGCGTACCATTTCCACATAATCCTCCCCAAGGATGGAAAGCCCCTTCTCGATATATTCCCTTGAAGCCTCAATCGTGATCTCAGGAGCGTATTCCGGATCCACGGGCAGCTTCAGATCCGCAAAGGTCATTTTGTCCAGCCCGTGTACTGTCTGAAGCAGCTTTGCATATTTTCTCATATGGGGTGCCAGCCTTTCCATAATCACGTCGATCTGGCGATTATAGAGCTCTCTGTCTACCTTCTGCCCAAAAAGCAGATGATCAAACACGGAGTCAAAGCCCCGGAGCGCAGCCATGACTTTTTCTGTCTGCACCTGGGTATTGTAGGCGGTTGCCGTCACATTCTCATATTCTCTGATCTTTTTTGAGAAAGCCTCGAAGGCGTTGCGGCGCACTTCAGTATCGGGCTCGTACTCATAGTCATCCTCAAACAGCGTGTAGCCCAGAGGATATTCCTTTCCTTCTGCCTGAAAGGGCTCAAATTTCATATCCGCAAGCTTGGTGATGTTGTAGATCTCATAAGGCGCATTATTCAGGCTCTGTCCGAGAGCCAGCAGAACCCTCTCGGCCTCCGGATGGAGCCGGTGGGGCTTATCGCGCAGTAAATCCATAAAGAAATATTTATTTCCGTCGCTGATCCGTGCAGCCTCCCGGATCGTCTCCTCATCCTGTTCCATGATTTCGCTCTTCACAAAGCTCAGACTGCTTTGAATCTTTGCGATCAATCGTCCTATCCTCCCGAGACGCTCCTGGTTCTGGTTGTCATAATAGTCCACGGATACCGCCAGGTCGCAATAGCTTCCTGTCAGCATCATGAGCTCGAATACCTGCCTGTACATGGTAACGCACTCTTCCATGGCTTTTGCCGTATTCAGCTTTCCCTTAAACCTTTCGACAATCTCCTGCGCCAGCTTCTCCATTTTGTCCGCATCCCGGAGCATATCCTCCTGCGTTGCATAAATTCCGGACAAATCCCATGTGAGCTCCCGGGGAACATCCTTTCTGTCTCTCAATTCTTCCGCCATTACGAAAATCTCCTTCCTGTTTTCATAATCAACAGCAGCAGAGACCTGCTGCTGTTGACATTACCATGATTTACCGTTCTTTCGCCTCAGGCACCTTTGCGCTGCTCTCCCTCACTATGAGAGTCGGCGTTATTCTCTGGCACAGAGGAATATTATCCTTCTTAACCGCAGCGATTGCCGTTTCCACCAGCCTCCTGCCGAGAGCCTCATAATCATAATCCACGCTGGTCAGCTTAGGAGTAAGAAGCTCCGTCAGCGACGTATTGTCATAACTGACAACAGAAATATCCTGTGGAATTCCAAATCCGTGATCCACCGCACTCCGCATCACTCCCGCCGCCGCAGAATCATTGATGGCCACCACGGCGGTGGGCCTATTCGAAAGACCTGCAAGACGGTTCATTCCCACATATCCTGTCTCATAGTCATAATCGCCGTCCACCATATACTCCTGCCGGTACTCAATCTGATATTTCTGCAAAAGCTCCATATATTTCCGGTGCTTCACATAAGTGGACGCAACACTCTGTCTGCCTCCCACAAGCGCAATCCTCCTGTGTCCAAGAGACAGGAGGTGCTCAAGAAGAAGCTCTGCCGCCTTTTCCGCATCAATCTGAACCTGATAGCACTGTGTATCATCCAGCTTGCCGGTTACCACCAGCGGTATATTTGCGATCATCTGATTGACCTTCTCCACGTATTCCTGATCGGAAACCAGGTCATCGGCCCGCCCGCCAAGCTGGATCACCGCATCCACCCGCTGCTCCTGCAGCATGGCAAGCTGCTGACTTTCCCACTGCGTTATTCCCTGAGAGTTACAAAGAAGAACCGAATAGCCCGCCTCCCTTGCCGCATTCTCACAGGCCACGAAAACCTCCGCATAATAGGGATTGCGCACATCTGCCGCCACGATCCCGATGACACGGCTCTTGGTGTCAGAGAGGCCTCTTGCCATGGCATTGGGCTTAAAATTGTACTTGTCTATCAGATTTTGTACCTTGTCTTTTTTTTCCTTTCGGACATTTGCATTATTCGTAAGTACTCTGGATACTGTCGCAGCAGAAACCCCCGCCTCTTTTGCAATGTCGTATATGGTGATCACCTTATTTTCCGATGATTTTTGCATAACCCATACTCCGCTAAATTTAATTTCACAATCATATCATAGGGAAAAATATTACTTCTGTCAAGAAATGGGTGATATTTGAATCTCATACCTGCTTCCCATATTCCTGCACTCTTCCTCAGCCACCTCACTCATAAGCTCCATGGATACCTGTATGCTTCCCTGCCCGGTTCTCTGTACATAGGCCACAAGATTTCCTCCGCATGTTCTTCGGCATTCCGTGGAAAAAGGTGTCACGTCCGCCAGATTTCCGCTGTCAATTCCGGCAAGTCTGCCCGCTCCCTGTATCTGAACCTTGACCTCTCTGTCATCCCACACTACCTTCCTGTCCTGAGCATCCTTAAGCGTGATAAGGATCTGATACAGATAACCGGCCCGTCCGGAGACCTCCTCCCAGTCCAGTCCGGACAACGTGTCCGCCTCCTGCCACAAACAGCAGGATAAATGCTCCGCGGAGCCCGTCGTGTACAGGCTGCTTCTTCCTGTAACCTCTCCCTCTTTGGTATGACACCGTGCCTCCAGCTCACCGGGCTCAAAATCCATATGGAAGAGAAAAGCCCCGTCGGATTGATAAGCTGTTTTCCTCCCGATTTCCCTTCCATTGCACAGCAGAGATACGAAGCCTCCCTCGGTCAGATTCGCATAACACTTTACCAGAACCCTGGTACCGGGCGCATAATTCCAGCTGTAGCTCATGGGAAGCCAGCTTTCCCGTCTTCCGTCTTCCTCTCTGGTGGCAAGCTGTACGGTTGTCTCCTCCTTCCAGAAGGATTTCCTTCTATAATATTCCGGTTTCACGAAGCCGGCTGTTGTAAGGATTCCTGCCGGAGAACCGTGTACCGGCCATCCTCCCGCCTCTCCCAGATAATCAATTCCCGTCCACAAGAACTGTCCGCAGATGTAAGAGTGATCCGTGACCGCACGCCAGGCATCATAGCTGTGACTGTTCTCGCTCCCCAGGAAGGTCTTGTCCGGAAAGCGCCTGTGATCCTCCTCATATAAATGCTCTTTATAATTATATCCAACCACATCCAGAGTATCCAGAAAGCCCAGCCTGGAAGAGAGCTCCGGGAACGCTGCCGCAAGCGTCACGGGCCTGGACCCGTCCTCCTGCCTTACGATCTCCGTAAGACGGGCGGCTATGCGTGAAAGTCTCTCCATATTCGGCTTATCCGAATCGTACCGCCGCTCCGCCTCCGGCTTATTTGCGTCATTATTTCCTGTCATTGTCTCAAACATGGGATGACAGTAGGGATCATTGGGATAGTCAATCTCATTCCCGATACTCCACAGAATCACGGAAGGATGATTCCTGTCTCTTCTCACCATCGCCCTGAGATCCTTGTCATGCCATTCCGGGAAATCCTCATAATAGCCCTGATGTCTGGGCGGATAGACATTATGTCCCGTGGACCATTTGTTTTTGGGATTCTCCCACTCGTCAAAGGCCTCGTCCATCATCAGGAAGCCCAAAGCGTCGCATAATGCGTAGAGCTCCGGCATATGCGGGTTGTGGCTGCACCTTATGGCATTGCAGCCGCAGTCCTTCAGGAGCATGAGCCTGCGCTGCCAGATTTCGGGTTTCATGGCCGCCCCCAGACAGCCGCCGTCATGATGGACACAGACACCCTTCATCTTCGTGGATACCCCGTTCAGGAAAAAGCCTTCTTCCGGACGAAACTCTATGGTCCGGATGCCTGTCTTCTCCTCATGAACCAGATATTCCTCTCCCCCGTTCACCTGATACCACGTCTGCATCCTGTACAGATATGGATCATCCGGCGACCAGAGGGATGCTTTTCTCACTTCCCCGCAAAGCGGTATTTTTGCGGTTTCTCCTGCGGCAAGCTCTCTCTCCCCTTCCAGTACAGCCGCCTCATTACCCTCTCTGTCTATCAAAAGAGACTTTATCCGCAGCCGTACCTTTTCATCACCAGTATTAACCGCCTCCTGCTCTATTTCCACCTCCGCACGGATTTCCGAATCCCCACTGTCTATTTTCCTGGTGAAGAACGTGCATCCGTATTCCGCAGGATGAACCGGCTCCTCTATCACAAGAGACACCTTTCTGGTGATTCCGCTTCCGGTAAACCACCGGGAATCCGCAAGGTCCGTGTGAACGACCTTTACGCTTATTTCATTTTCGGTCTCGCCAAAGGAAACAAAATCACTGATGTCATAGGAAAAAGCAGTGTAGCCGTTTGGCCGCTTCCCCAGATAATAGCTGTTGCAGAATACCTGACTGTTTTTGTATACACCGTCAAATACCAGGCGGACCTTTTTGCCCCGGAGAGCCTCCGGCAGCCAGAAACGGCCCCTGTACCAGCCGATTCCCCCGGCCAGATATCCGGTTCCGCTGGAGTAAGTCTTGGAAAAAGGCATCTCAACAGACCAGTCATGGGGAAGCATGACCTTCCTCCAGCTGCTGTCATCATAGCCCTTGTACCATGCCTCCTCACATTCTCCCAGGTGAAAACGCCAGTTCTCCTTTAATTCCTTTATTACTGTATTCATAAAAAATCCCTCCTGTTTTCTCATAATTAAGTTATAAGAAAACGGGAGGATAAAAGCAATGGAAAATATAGACTTGATTTATCCAAAAACGACTTTATGAATGATTCCATCTCTCCGTCTGACGGCAGTTTCCCGCATAGGCTCCCGGAGACACACCCACGGCTTTTTTGAACACTCTGCTGAAATAATACTCGTCCGGAAAGCCGACTCTTCTCCCCACCTCGCTCATCTTCATGGAGGTATTCAGGATAAGCATCTTGGCATGGTCGATCCTGATGTGGGTCAGGTACTGAAAAATGGTCTGTCCCATGACCTTTTTAAACGTCCGGTTCATATAGTCAAAATTGTATTCAAACTCTTTTTCCAGAACCGTGCCCGTGATCTCGCTGTCAAAATTCCGGTTAAGCCATTCCACCACCCTGCCGATCTTGTCCTGATAGCCCGGTCTGCTCACGCCCGCGACTTCCTTTTCTTCATTCAGAAAGCCCCTGCTGATCTCCATGAACAGCTGCTGAATATAACAGCCGCACATAACCTTGTGATTTTCAAGGGGATTGTAGGTTTCCTGCCTTGCCTTCTGCGCCAGCTCCTCGATTCTGAGCCTTACCGCCATGTTCCCCGCATGCCAGAGCTTTGGCAGATAAATTATGTTGCCTTCACACTTGTCATAAGAAAAAATGTCGCTGCCAAGGGAGGAGCGGCGGTAGCTCAAAAGCAGCTCCCGAACCTTCTCCTCATCCTTTTCCTTAAGCAGCCGCAGATCCTTATGCATAAAATGAATATACGTGTAATCGCAGACAGACGCACGTATCCCAACATGCGTCCTGTCCTTATCCAGAATGCAGATATCCCCCTCGCGCAGCGTGATCGGGATGTCATCCTCCGCAAGGTACATCTCCCCGGCCTTAATAATATACATGATATATTCCAGAGCCTTACGCTTCCTGTGGACAAAGGGCGAGACGATCGCCGCATCATCCACGAAATGTATACTGGGCAGACTCTCCGCACTCATCTTATATATTTCTCTCAACGCCCTTCCCTTCTCTTAATCCAGGTGGAACACCTTTTTCAGATCAATGCTCACAGGGCTGTTGTCCGGGTTGGTTTCCATGATATCCGCCATATAGTCCCACCATTTCCGGCAGATCTGCGTATCTGCGCTCTGATCCCAGCGCTCCTCATCCTCTACCTCCAGATATCCGAACAGTACACCCGTCTCCTTATCCAGAAAAATCGTGTAGTTGCTCCCGCCGTACTCGTGGATCATATCCTTCATCTCGTCCCAGAGAAGATTATGGCGTCGTTCATACTCCTGTTCCATTCCCGGAAACAGCTTCATCTTAAATCCCTTGATCATATTCAGTCCTCCCCGCCGCACACCGTTCCATATACTTCAATCTGGCTCAGAGCCGGAAAAGGCGAAGGGTCGTCCGCCTTGATCAGATGGCTGAGCCTTATCCAGGTTATTTTTTTCTTCTCGATGGGAAGAACATGGGGAAGCGCACTCTTTTCCAGATTCCATTCCAGCGAGGTTCCGTCTGAGAAGGAAAGCCTCACCTGCTTCCACCAGCTGTCATGAGGAAAATCAGCCCTTGTGTACATCACGATCCTGTCCGCTTCCACCTCCCGCCCGAAATCCACGGTCATCTCCGCATCCTCCCGCCGGTTGATCCCCCAGGACTCATAGGGCCATTCCCCGTGGGAACGATTCTCACAGACACCGTCAATAGCGTTTCTTGCGGCAAACACCGCCTCTCCCCTGGTCTCCACATTGGCATAGGCATGGGGATAGCAGTGAGTGTCCCCGTGCTGGTCACACACGTTCAGCGCAAGATTTCTGTAAGCATGGATCTCATCCTCTCTTGCGCACCTTGCGTACAGATAATGTCTGTTTCCGGAAAATACCTTGGGGGAGTAGCTGATCCTTTTTTCTCCAAAAGGAATCTCAAAGGAGAAGTTGTCTGTCAGATAGCAGAAGGCCGGCCCCAGCGCATCATCCACCTGGATCCACAGATGGATGTTCTTCTGAGAGGTTTCCAGCACGATCCTGTCTCCCTCGCCATACTGCGCCGTACAGACAAGACCCACAAAGTCCTCCCCGCTGCCGACACAGATTGTGTTTCCGTTTTTATCCAAAACCTTTAGCGATAAAGTCGTCATTTTTCTACCCTTTAACCCTTTCTGTCTTTACCAGTATAATACCCAGTCCTTACTGAGCCTCGTGAGCGCCTCCATGTAAAAATAGTCGCCCCAGGAATTGCATTCGTCCACTCCGCAGTGATTGCAGGTATTATAGGGCGAATGGTTGGAGTAGGTGCTGTGGAGCACAAGGCCGTTAGAGATTTCAGGATCCTTCACCGCATAATTATCATAGAGGGATTTGAGCAGCTGCTCCGCATACCTCTTATAGATTTGAGCTTCTTCCTTCTCCATGTATTTGATCATTTCCAGCATGCCGCAGGCCGCTATGGATGAGGAGGAGGAATCTCTTGGCTGATCGTCCCCGTCCGTGAATTCCAGATCCCAGAAGGGAACCATGTCCTTTGGCAGATGCTCCAGGAAATACTGTGTCACATGCTTGAATATCTCGATATATTCTTTTCTGCCTGTGTACTTGTAGGCAAGGGCGCAGCCATAGATTCCCCACGCCTGTCCTCTGGCCCATGCAGAGCCGTCCCTGTATCCCTGGCAGGTTGCGCCGTGATCCGGCTCTCCGGTCTCCATGTTAAAGAAAAAGGTGTGCCAGGTGGAGTAGTCTTCCCGTATCACATTTTTGATTGCGGTATGTATGTGCTTCTCGGCTATTTCCCTGTATTTATCATCCCCGGTCTCGTCAGAGGCCCAGTAGAGCAAAGGCAGATTCAACAGGCAGTCGATAATCAGCCTGTAGTTTTCAGGCGCATTCATCGGTCCCCATGCCTGAATAAATTCTCCCACCGGATGATATCTCGTAATCAGCTGGTCCGCCGCCTTAATGGCCGCCTCTCTTCCCTTCCTGTTCCCCGTCAGCTTGTAGGCCGCCACACAGGAGGGTGAATAGAGAAATCCCATATCGTGGTGATCCACCCCGAGCTTATTGTCAATCCTCTCCAGAAAGCTCTGCACCTGGATCTCCCCCGCATGCTTAAGGCTCTCCGCCTCCGATTTCATCTTATCTCTGGCATACTCATAGGCAAGCCAGATCTCCCCCGTCCAAAAGCCCGTGGTCCAGTCTTCATTCGGCGTGGGCCGGTAAAAATTCCCCTCGCTGTAAGCCTTCTGGAACTTGTCCGTAAATTCCGGCAGATTGCGAACCACCTGCTGTGCGCCGAAGCGCAGGGCATCCTCCACCTCCTGCGGTGAGATCGTCTGTTTTTCCCTAAATAATACCTCCATAAATTTTTCCTTTCTCTAACTGATTTTGCAACTGGATACACAATTTTTATTATTATACCACATATTATGAAAAATGGGGCTGCATGCAGGCATCTTCTTCCAAAAAATAATTCCATATGGTAAAATAATAATATTGTATAATCTGCAGTCAAGGAGGAATCCGTCATGTTTAACGAGATCGGACAAAAGTACCTTTCACCCTTTACCCCCTTTTCCCTGTATCCCCGGGCTTCAGACAGGGCTGCCTGGGAAGCGCTGGATGCACAGTGGAAAAAAGAAACCATCCGCCAGGGGGAAGCCTATCTGAATTATGATTATCCCAGTCTTTCCGCCACGGACTTTATGGCCTTTTCCCGGACCGGGAACCGGGTACTCTATGAGGATAAGACCTTTGGAAAACGTCATGCCCTGAGCGCTCTTGTGCTTGCGGAGTGCGTGGAGGATAAGGGAAGGTTTCTGGATGATATTATAAATGGGATTATTTCCATCTGTGAGGAGAGCGCCTGGCAGCTCCCCGCTCACAATTCCTATATGAGGGACACACCGCAGCTTCTTCTGCCCGATGTCACCGCCCCCATCATGGATCTTTTTTCCTGTGAGACGGGTGCCGTGCTCGCTGCCGCATATTATCTGCTTGCGGCCAGGCTGGACGAAATCTGCCCCCTGATCGGAAAGAGGATCATGCATGAGCTGGAACAGCGGATTTTCACGCCGTACCTGAACTGCCATTTCTGGTGGATGGGCAACGGAAAGGATCCCATGAACAACTGGACAATCTGGTGTACCCAAAATACGCTGCTTTGCTTTTTTCTCATGGACACACCCGCAGAGCTTCGTTACGAGGTTTTAAAGAAGGCCTGTCAGAGCACGGACTATTTTCTGGATGAGTATGGGGAGGACGGCTGCTGCGACGAGGGCGCACAGTATTACCGCCATGCGGGGCTGTGCCTGTTCAACACCATGGAGCTGTTAAACGCCGTGACAGGGAACAGCTTTGTCCATCTGTATCAGGAGCCAAAGATACGCAATATCGCCGCCTATATTCTGAATGTACATATTGAGGATAAATATTATGTGAATTTTGCAGACTGTTCCCCCATTGCCGGGCGGTGCAGCGCCAGAGAGTTTCTGTTTGCAAAAAGAGTGGGAAACGAGAATATGGCCGCTTTCGCCGCAGCGGATTTCCTGGCGGGGCTGGATACCACCCTGCTGCTTCCCACCGAAAACAGCATGTATTATCGGCTTCAGAACGGCTTCACGGTCAGCGAAATCCGTCAATACGCATCCTCTCATACCGCAGCGGCGGCGCATTCCGATCTGTACTATGCCAGCGTGGGGCTTCTTATCGCAAGAGACGATACTCTGTGCCTTGCCGTGAAGGCGGGAGACAACGGGGACAGCCACAACCATAACGATACCGGAAGTGTAACCGTCTACAAAAACGGCTCCCCTCTCCTGATCGACGTAGGCGTGGAGAGCTACACCAAAAAGACCTTTTCCTCCCGGCGCTATGAAATCTGGACAATGCAGTCTCGCTATCACAATCTGCCCACTGTAAATGGAGTTATGCAGCAGGACGGCGAACAGTTTCAGGCCCGCGATGTGTCCCATCTTCTGTCAGATTCCCTCTGCGAGATCGAGATGGATATCGCTCCCGCCTATCCGCCGGAGGCAGGACTTACCTATTATAGAAGAAAAGCTTCCCTCATCAAGGGCGAGGAAATTGTCATAACAGACAGCTTTGCATTCGCTTCCGATGCCAGGGGACAGGAGATAATCTTAAGTTTTATGACTTACGAGAAGCCCGTACTGACGGAAACGGCAGATTCCGGAGACAAAGATCTCACGTTCTCCATCGGAGAGCTGGGAAGCCTGCAGGTCACCGGGGGAAGCCTTGTTGAGATTGAAGCCATTCCCATTACCGATGCCCGCCTGCAGACCGCCTGGGAGCATGAGGTCTACCGGATTCTGGTGAAAGCGCAGGAAAATGAGGTTGCGGTGCATTTGAGCTGAATAAGCTCCGCCGGAGCAGCAAACAGGATACAAATAAAGCAGAGAATACATCACTCAATCAGTGGTCAATTCTCTGCTTTGTTTGTAAAAAGGGACATTTATTTGGTAGACTTAAGCTAAGTATTTCTCATTATTTGCATAGTCATAAAGCAATCTTGTTACTGCTGACAAAATTTCATAAACTTTAGTTTCCCAATTAGAAAATTCTTCCGCTGTCACCCCTGAACGAAAATTTCCATGGGCTATAGAATTTCTGCGATTTACCAAGGCATCAATATCGCTTTGACAATCATCAAATAAATCTATGGGTAATCCTACTTTATATAAATTTTTCTGCAACACTATGTACCATAGATTAGATTCCGTGTCTATTATTTGATCGTCAATATTTTTTTCATAAGCGACAAATTCTTTATGCATGCTTGCTACCATCAAGCCCGTATTTACATCTCTGCGATTTAATCTTTGTGAGTTTATATACTGTACGTATGTCTGCAAACAAATTTTTATATATCCTTCCAGATGTGAATACAGTATTAAAACTAAACTTTTTCTGTACTTATTTTTGTTTTCTTCTGCAATCTCGTTTAATTGATTCTTGAAAAAGGCAAGTTCCTCTTGTCTCCATGCTAACTCTACCTCAAGAGCCGCCCTCAATTCATCTACGGTCAAGAATCCTACTCACTCCTTCCGTAAACAGCTTTATTCTTGTTTTCACTCCATTGACACTTCCCGTCTTATATGATTGAAGCTCTGCTCCATGTTTAATTTGATTAATAGTTTCTATTATTGTTTCAGAACCATCATACGATATTATCTGCTCTATCAAAGATGCTATCGAAATTGCAATCCCGTCAAAATAGTATAGCACAAATTCATTTTTTATAGTTCCATTAGCTGTTCTTCCCGAAAAAGCCTCCTCTCCCCAACTTTTGTTTATAAATTTGAAGGTTTGTTCGAAAATATTTCTTTCTTTTTGATAATCAAATTGAATTTCCTCGGTTGTGATTTTTTCTAAATATCGTGTTAAATATTCCGTTACAGGATATTTGTAGTTTTCTATATCATTTTTAATCGCAAAAAATCTTAAGACGAGTTCTTGGTCATATTTCGTTTTTCTTTTATCTGATGCAACTTTATTAATTGCAGACCTAAAATCTTCATTTTGGCTGCACTCTTCAAGAAAATCAATAGCCTTTGAACCTAACAGCCTAATTGTACAATTTCTAATTTCCTGTGCAGATAAGATTTCGCCACCTGTGTTCAATCGTTTAAACATATGATATTTAAGTGAAATCTCACTCTCTTTCTTAATAACTTCCATACGAACAAAGCTTCTTTTTATTTTTATCTGCAAAGCTTTTGGTAATTCATCAAATGTAAGTCCGTTTGAATCTGTGACTATATCACATCCATGCAATTCTAAAAATTTATCATCAGTTTCACCTAAACGTTCTCCCCTAAAATGTAAATAACTAGAGATTCTTTGCAATCCATCAATCAACTCATAAACTCCATCATCTGTTTCTATGACAAAAATAGGCGGAACAGGCATTTCTAAAATTAATGGCTCTACAAAACGTGACTGCTTTTCCTCTTCCCATCTGAATAGTCTTTGATAGTCCGGGGAAATAGTCAATTCATTATTTTTATACATATCATACAATTCATTAAATGAGACATCTAAACTTTTTGTTCTAATTTTTATAATCTGGCTATCTACATTTTCAATCAAATTTTCTATTGCCATACTTTCCCTTTCCGCATACAATTTCGCACATCATGTAACTATATATTTATTATAGCAGAATTCACGAAATTAACAACACTTTTTTATATCGTTACGCACATGTTTTGAAGCTGTCATCAGAGTATAAAACAAGCCAACGGGAACCGGAAAAAAGGTCAAGATGATCCTCTTTTCCATCACCATGAAATCTTGCATTCTAAGGGATAGTAGCCTTTCAGGATCTCCTGATCCACTTTCTTTCCCTTATACTCAGCAAGCCATCCCTCGTAATCCGGATTCTGCCATGTGCTTCCGTCCTCAAACTCCACCTGGCGGATGCCGATCAGTACATACGCTACCCTGTACTCCTCCCGGGGCGGCTCTAAGCCATAGGTGCTCTCACTGTCATAGATAGACCAGCCTCCCGGAAGGCTCAAGGTATCACCGGGCAGAATTGTGCCGTCTTCCCATGTAAGGTATTCATAGCTCTCCGGCGCACTGGAATCCATAAAATTCCAGCGGATTTTCAGAGGGCTTCCGTCCTCTTCATAGGCCAGCATGCAGCGTTCCATCCGGGAAACAGACTTTTTCGTCCTGTTCATAATCATTTCCTGCAGATAAGCATTGTCCGTCCCATCATAGTTCAGGATCACCGCATCCACGGTAATACCTGAAGCTTCCCTGTCATTCATGAGAATATTATATTCGGCCTGACTTATATGTTCAAATCCGATCTGATCCTCATCTATATAAATCGTAAGCCTGTCATCGCTGAGTTGCTTCGCCAAATCCTCCAGCCGATTTACCATATCCTTCTTTTCCAGAATCAGCAGCTCCTCAAATTTCAGACTACGAAAGAGTTCAAAAATACCTTGTTCCATCCTTTCGATGCGCTCGTCCCGCTCCGACACCGTTATCCTGCTGCCATCCGGAATATGATAGGGAAACTGATAATACAGAGTGCAGAATGCCGCACCGTCAAAGGCCGTCTTATACAGGCTTCTGCCTCCCCACCAGGGATCCTCCTGCGGCGTTCCCTTATAGATGCCGCGGACCAGCTGAGCATTCTCCGCACCGGACAGCCTCATTGTCAGCTCCACAAACCGCCTCTCTTCCTCTCCAAGGGAAACCTGATAGTCACGGAAGGCCGCATCCTCTCCGATTCTCTCCGCCCTTTCGTAGTCCTCATCCGCCCAGTCAAGCAGGGAACGGTTAAAGTCTGCGACTGTCATCTCCTCATAGGACATTCCTTCCCTGGTCATAAGCGCAAGGAGAGTATCGTAATCCTGCCGGGTTCCCATCGGCCACTGGCGGGAATCTTTTTTGTCTCCATAATATACCTCCTGTGATTTGGCATTATAGAGATCTGTGGGGTTATAGAAATAACTGATGGAAAGCTTCAGATTCTCTGACCCTCTTCGCCCCGTTATTTCTCTGATTTTTCCGGCTATGGCATCTTCCATAAGCGCTTCGTCCAAAAGCTCCTGCACTGTCCTTTCCTGCCAGAAGCTCTCAAGCTCCTCATGCACCCCTTTGCGGATATCCCGGTATTCTCCCGCAGTCACCTCATCCGGATCTAAAACCGTCACGGAAAGGAAGTACTCCAGAGGCATCTTCAGCTCCTTTCCATTCCCTTCGTCCGAAAAATCTCCGAGCACATAATCCCCGAATTCTCTGGTCCGCCATTTATCCGCATTCAAAGGCTCATAGACATGATAGAAGTAATCCGCAAACCCTTGCTCCGACAGGGAAGCGTCAGCCTGTGCCTGTGCTGACACCTCTTCCTGCATCTGGGAAAAGCGTTCTATAACTGCCATATATTCTTTCGTGTCCGTCATGGCCTGGGACTTTTTCCTGAATTCCGATACGGTCATATCCTCATAATCCTCAAACCACAGCGCAAGAAGCTGCTTCGTTTCCTCGTCCGTGAATTCTCCCGTCCAATCCGCCTCTCCCGGTTTTGAAGCCGCGCCGGATTCCGGGACGGCCTGCGGCTTCACGTCCGTTCCGGCCCTGGCCGAGGTGGTAAATACGAGCGCCGCAGCGCCGACAAGAACCGTGGTCAGGACAATCGTGATAAAGGAATTTTTTCCTGTTTTCATAATAGATGTAATCCTTTCTTCCATTTGATTTGCGGCGTTTCTTCCGAATGCGCTGAAAAGAGGTGCCGGGAGAGCCCTTCTCTCCTCCATTCTGATCAGGGTTCGGGCATAATCGGCTCTCCGATCCTTTCCGATCCTCCGGATCACCGCCTCGTCGCAGGACAGCTCCAAGTCCCGGTTATAGAGCAGATACATCCGCCAGAGCGCGGGATTAAACCAGTGAACGCACACGGCCGCCGACACGATCAGCTTGGCAAGGCCGTCCATCCTCTTTATATGCACAAACTCATGCTCCAACACATAATAAAGCTCCCCCTCCTCCTGCCAGTCAGTCTCTTTCGGCATCAGAATTACGGGACGAAATATCCCATAGGTAAGCGGTGTGTTAACCGCATCTGACATTCGGATGGAAACAGGTCGAAGCAGCCTATGCTCTGCCAGCCATTTTTCCGCAAAGCCATTCCTTACCGGAAATGACATCCGAAATTCTCTGCAGTATCTGATATAGGAAGTCAGAAAATAGACAGCCAGGACAAACACTCCAAATATCCAGCCGCTCCGCAGCAGCACTCGCAGTGTGCCCGTCGCCGTATTCCTCTCTGTCATATCAGTCAATGGCTTCGTACCTGTAAGGCTGTTTTGCCACCCGCCGCCCAAGGAAGCCCCGGCCTGCTCCGTCTGTAAGTCCTCTCCCTCATACAGCTCTGCCTCTGGCACGCCGCTGCGGCTTTGCACCGTACCGCCGGATATATATCCGGCATTCCAATCGGCGGTTTTCATTTGATTGCCGGAAGCAATGTCCTCCTGCCCGTTATCCCATCTCCGGATGAGCGTATAGATGCTGAGAGAAGAGGGCACGGAAACCGGAACAAGAAGGCGGAAAAGCGCAATCCCCCACAGGACCAAAAACAACCTTTTGGGCAGCTTGTTCAGGAAAAATCTCCGAAGCAGCGCAATAACCAGAATAAGAACCGCTGCTGAAAAACTCATTTCAAGAAAGCTCATAGTTCACCTCCTTATTCTAATTCCCCAACAATCTGTTTCAGCTTTTCGATCTGGTCGGCGGAGAGCTTCTTCCTCCCCAGAAGCGCCGCAAACAGCTTATCCGCGGAGCCGTCATAAATCTTATTGATCAGTTCGTCTGTCTCCGCCTCCTGCACCTCCTCCTTGAGAATCAGGGCATGACACATGAAATTAGGCTCTGATCGCGCAATAGCGCCCTTCTTGATACAGCGCTTAATCAGCGTGTAGGTAGTGTTCACGTTCCATCCCACCTCTTTTCCAAGAATCTCCGCAATATGCTTTGCCGTACTGTCCCCTTCCTTCCAAAGCACATCCATAACCTTAAGCTCCGAATCAAAAAGCTTGTTGTTCATATTGTTCTCCTCTCTTCATTAAGTCATATTAACGCACATAAGACTACAGTAGTATATCTTTTCTTATATACTACTGTAGTCTTATGCGTTTGTCAATATCATTTTTCACAATAACATGCCCGGCACTTCCTCTAAAGCCGCAGCCGATATGTCCTTATTCGGTTTGTTCCCACCGCCTCAACATCGTCCATTTCCGAAAGCATGGCCCTTGTCCTTGCCACACTCAAACCAAGCATCTCCGCTATATCGCTTGTTTTGGCCATTTCACACTTTTGCAAATATTTCCTTATTTTCTCTTTATTTTTGTATGTTTTTATCGCTTGCTTTTTATCGCTTGTTTTTATCGCTTGTTTTTTATCGCTTGTTTTTATCGCTTGTTTTTCTGAAAACCTTAATATCAGTGAAGTTCTATCGGGGTCAAAGCTTTCTTCTATCATTGGTTCTTCCCAGCCTTTATCTTCCCATACATTAAAAATATTCGGAACTCCGCTTCCTGCATGTTCTCCGATATCTATCATATTGAACATTTTCATCAAGCTCTTGTTTCTTGGGTCTGATTTTCCGCCTCTGCGCATCTGCTTTTTCCCAATCCTGATATATCCCGGATTTTCCAAGGTAATCTTATCCTTCTCTTTGATTATGGTAACACCATATTTCCCATAAAAGTCTGCATTTATAACACAATTAGCCAGTGCCTCGCGTACTGCTCTGTGAATCGGGGTATCATCAATCCTAAATCCACCTTCAATTTTAAAGGGTACTTTAATATCCTTTATAATTTTATTGTATACACGAAAATAAAAATCAAATAAATTCCCTGACCATTCCCCAGACGAAGATTGAAGTCTGTCTGTCCACCTGATTACAGAATCCGGATTTTCTCTGTAATCCAAAAAGTACTCCGGAAAATGTCTTACTATATCATATTCATTTCCAAACATCAGCATGCCAGCAGCTGTGGGATGCAACTTTTTATCTTCTCTGGAAATCCCCGCTGCCCCAATAGCTCTAAGATACTCATTATCATCAAGCCGTTCAAACGGATGCCCTGGCTTAAACGATTTATGGCTGTTGCGATAACCACGAACTGAATCCATATTCAAGTCCTCGAGGTTCGCCTCATCAAGCACCTCCATGTCCATCGTTTCCTCCGCCTGATCTCTTAGCATGGTCTTGACCTGTAATCTGGTGCAATGATAATCCCCCTCCCAATTGCGACGAAAAGTTCCTCCAAATAAATCATCATTGATATATACCGGTTTTTGTTCCCGTTTTGCAATAGGTACCCAGATTACCATAATCACATCACCAGTATCATCCATTGTAACGGTTTCAATATCATCATCCTTCAGAAGATTTAGGCTTACTTTTTTACGGTTATTAATGGTATCCCAAAAATCTTTCTTTAATTTCGCCGCATTTTTCAGTCCGGTTGTATGCCAGCCTCCCGTCTTATCTTCTTTGATTCCAAGAATAATAACGCCGCCATAGCAATTAGCAAAAGCAGAATAAGTATCCCATAAACTATTAGGAATCCCTCCCTCCGCCTTCTTTACTTCTCTGCGGTTATCTTCTCTATAAGAATCAAATTTTGATAAGTCAAAAATTTCTCTCATTAATTACTCTCCCGAGATATATTCTATTACCTGTTCAGCATATCACCAAACCTGATTATTTTCAATTCCTCCTTGTTCACTTTACAGACACACACAGGTACTCTCCCATCCACTGCAAAATCTCATTCTCAAAAGGAAATATGTCCCCATCCGGGGCAGGCAGTTCGCCGTAGATTTCCTTTGTCTCCGTGGACGAGTACCCTGTCTGTCCGCAGATTTCCTCCCACTGTCCAATATCAAACAGTCTTTCATGCAGATGATAGGATTCGTCAAGTGATCTGTATAAGCGCTCCCACTTTCTGGTATTGTCGCTGCCGTGGTCTTCAACCACGCTGATATTGTAGACCGCATAACCTCCCGTCTTTAATACACGATATCCTTCCCTAAATCCCGCCATCATTTTTGTCTGCATACTCTCAAATCCGCCATTTGAAACCACCAGATCAATGCATCCGTCCTTGATCGGAAGCCTGGCGCAATCGCAGGCCAGACAGACAATGTCCACATAAGGATTAACCATCTCCTCTCTGAAATATCTTCTGTTATATTTAAGAATGCGATGGGAAAGATCTGTCATAATCACAAGACAGGGCCAATTGATACGCTGCAGATCATATTTAAGTCCGTTGCAGGTACCGCAGGCAATGTCAAGAATGACATGCGGACGGAGTTTTTTCACAGCCTGCCAACGAACCTCACTGCAGGGAACCGTCCCCATCTGATAACGGGGATTTCCCGGATGTCGCTGTTCCACTAAATAGTCCTCATAATTTTTCATAAACAGTGACCACTGTTCACCCGGGATCTCCCGTGTGCCAAAATTCACAACACCATCCACGACAGAGTAACAATGTCCATTGGGACAGACAAAACCAATTCTATTATCCGTATCCGTCTCAAGCCGCATCCCTTCACCGCATTCCGGGCAGCGCATCAGCTCCGCAATGCGCCGCAGTCCCGGCTCCGTATCTCCTCCAATCATTCCGCCAAGCGCCTTGGAAAAATACGGTGCCGTTTCACGAAGCGTACCCTCTTCCATTGCACTGGCTGGAATAGAAACCACCCTCTGAAAATCCGTCTCCAGCTTTTCATTTCTTCTCACAACGCCTGCGGCAAGAGACAGCTCCAGTCTTCCGGCTGACATCTCCTTTGCAAAGCTATAGAGCTCCGTATCCGAAGAATAGGGTGCGAGGCTTTGCAGGACTTTCCGTCTTTCCGCATCAGGAATAAGCGCCTCCACGCTGGCCGGGAGCTTTTTCTGCCCGCTTTTCTGTACAAACGATAAGTCCCCCTCCACAATACTGTCTATCGTCATATTAAATAACCACGCCAGCTCACGAAACAGGTCGATATCCGGCAGATTCCTGCCCGACTCCCATTTGCTAACTGCCTGAGCACTGATTCCCAGCTTCCCGGCAAGCGCCGCCTGAGACAGTCCCGCCCTCCTGCGCAGCGCCGCTATCCTCATTCCGATTTGTTCTCTGTCAACCATGATGAATCCCTCCGTTTCAGGCTTTTTCTATATTTTATACTTAAAAGAGGGATGATTTCAATGACGCAGAGGTTGATGTCAGCAGAATCGGGCTCAACTGCCCGTTTCACATCATCCCCGCAAGCACCACGCTGGCTACGATTCCGGCCAGAGTGGACAGCAGCGCTCCCGCCAGAGTGTACCTGGTCTTTGTCACCTTTGCCGCAAGGAAATACACGCTCATGGTATAAAAAATAGTTTCCGTACAGCTCATCATAATGGAGGTCACAAGCCCGATAAAGGAATCCGTCCCATAATTCTTGAAAATATCCAGTACCAGTCCTGTCGCCGCCGAGGAGGAGAACATTTTGATAAAGGAAAGAGGAATCAGCTCTGCCGGAAAATGAAACAGATCTGACAAAGGTTTGCACAATCTCTCCAACAGGGTCAGAAAACCGGAGGCCCGAAGCACCCCAACGGCGATCATGAGCGCCACCAGCGTGGGCATGATTCCGACCACCGTCTTAAGGCCCTCCTTCGCCCCCTTTACAAAATCCTCATATACATTACATTTATTGATAAATCCGTAGGCGATGATATAGAAAACAAGAACCGGAATGATAATATTAGATAGATTGGACAAAACCTGAGCCATATAAATAAGACCTGCCGTCTGTATTCCTTACAATATATGGCCCCCGTCCTTTAAATATGCCCCTGGGGTTTTCCGCATCAATTCCTAAAGACAAAACGCCGCATACAGCGGAACCGCAAAGACATTCTCGTCCGTCCCGAAGTTCTTCTCGGAAAGCCTTATCACTCCTTCGGGTTTATATCTGTCGCAGAAATGCTTCAGGCTTTTTGAGGATTCCGGTAAAGGCTGTAAGCAGTCCCGCATCCGACAGATAAAGCTTAAAGGCAGATACATCCCGAAATGCCACGAGCGGCAGCTCGGCCCTGGTCACTCTGTCACAGGGCAATACCACGCCTGCGGAAATTTCTTATTCTCCTTGGCAAGCTGCGCCGGCATTCCTCCGATGAAAAGATACCTGTTATACCAGTAAAGGATTTCCTGATGATTATCAACAAAAAAGTCATTTTAAAATGACTTTTCCTGATTTTCTATCACCACCGCTCTGGCATCCCTGGTCAGCGGATCTCTCTTTTCATAATCAAACAGTATGAATTTCGGCTCGCTTCCCCTCCTGCATACCATCTCCGGCTCTTCCTCCCAAACCGGATAAAAGAATACCTCCAGATGAGTCATCCTCATCAGCTCCCTGGCATGATATCCGGAATAGTCAGGCAGGTATCTGTGCGTCTCTTCCTCCTTCCTGTAAAATTCCCGGATCACACCATGATACTCTCCAAGGTTCCGGCCAAAGGAAGGACGTGTCTTGGCGTTCTCCCTCAGATAAAAATCAAAGGTAAGAAGCTCTCTGTACAGCTCCGCTTTTTCTCCATCTGTCTCCATGGCAAAATCCAGCAGTGCCTGATAACGGTAGCTCCGTGCAGGCGCATTCACAAAGTATCCCTTTCTCTCATAATAAACCGCCAGGGCCTCAAACAGGGAAAACGGGCCCTTGAAGCATTTCTCAAGCACCGGAAGAGTTCTGCCGAACTGACCGGAGTTATAGTAAAGCTCCACCATCTCCTCAATCTGTTTCAGCCTCAGAAGCTCCCCGTAAGAAAGCCATTTTGTATACAGCACCTCATAGGGAGGCCTGTCCCGGTATACGATCCCATATTCCCCGGCCCTGCGTGCCATGGGAGAGCCCTTAAGCACCTTGAGAAAGCCCAGCTGGAGCTGATGCGGACCCATGGCGTACACCTCGTTAAAGGAGACTGCGAAGCTCTCATAGTCCTCGCAGGGGAGGCCCGCAATCAAATCAAGATGAAGGTGAATGTTTTTCCTCTCCCAAAGTCTTTGAACTACCCGGGCAATATGCCCGCTGTCCGCCGGGCGGCAGATCTCCCTCAGGGTTTCCTTATTAGTGGTCTGAACTCCGATTTCCAGCTGCACCTGACCCGGACGCAGCGACTGCAGCAGCTTGGTTTCTTCGTCCGTCAGAATATCCGCCGCAATCTCAAAGTGGAAATTAGTGATGCCGTTATCGCACTCATGGAGATAGCGCCAGATCTCCATAGCATGAGAATGACTGCAGTTAAAGGTCCTGTCAATAAACTTTACCTGCGGCACTCTCGCATCCAGAAAGAACCCAAGCTCCCTCTTTACCTTATCCATACTGCGCAGCCGCACTGTCTTATCGATAGAAGAGAGGCAATAGCTGCAGCGGTATGGGCAGCCCCTGGAGGACTCATAGTAGATGATTCTGTTGTCAAGCTCTTTCAGATCCTCATACAGAAAAGGAAGCGCATCCATGGAAAGAAGCTCTCTTCCCGGCGTTCTGCCTTCCCGCAGAATAAGCCCCCGGATTCCGCCAAGTCTTGTCTCTCGGGGACCCGGACACTGCGACTTGCCCTTCCGGCTTTCTCCCGGGAGCTCCTCCCGGAAGATCTCCCGGTAATAGTTAAGAAGCTCCCGGAAGGTTTCCTCCCCCTCCCCGGCCATGATGCCCCTCACGCCCGGGTACTCGTCAAGCAGATCCTCTCCGTCAAAGGAAACCTCGGGACCTCCCAGCCATACCTCCGTATCCGGAAGCAGCTTGGGCAGCTCCGGAAGCAGCGCTCTTACGGTCTCTATATTCCAGATATAGCAGGAAAACCCGATAATATCGGGTTTTCTCCTGTACAGATCGGCCAAAATCTCCTCCACCTTCTGATTGATGGTGTATTCCGCCAGATCTATATATTTGTGGTTTTCCACCCCGGCACCGGCCTTAAGACTGCGAATGGCCGGATTGGAGTGAATATATTTGGCGTTTATGCCTGCCAGCAGAAATTTCATATGCATGCGATAAACCTGTCAAAGGCTTCCTGCCCTTCCTCCGTTCTCTTGTAAACGCCTGCATCCGCAAGCACCTGCATGAATACCAGTCCTATTTCCTTTTCCACGATTTCATCAATATTGGAGCTGTCGATTCTGTCATATTTTACCCTGAATTCGTCCACCCAGTCCGCATGCTTTGCCAGAGTCTCGTCGCCGTGAAGGTCTCTGCCTGCAAGAACCGCCTCCTTCAGCTGCTCCATCTCCTCTTTCAGTCTGGCCGGAAGAACCGCAAGACCCATGACCTCGATCAGGCCGATGTTTTCCTTCTTTATATGATGAAGGTTCGCATGGGGATGATATACGCCAAGAGGATGCTCCTGTGTGGTAATATTATTTCTCAGCACCAAATCCAGCTCATACTTATCGCCTCTTTTTCTGGCTATGGGCGTGATCGTGTTGTGGGGCTCTGTGTCCGTCTGCGCAAAGATAAATGCGGCCTCGTCCGTGTAGCCTCTCCATTTTTCCAGAATCACATCCGCAAGAGCGATGATTCTTTCTGTGTCCGTGCCGCTTAGCCGGATCACTGACATGGGCCATTTTACAACTCCTGTTCCGATGTCCTCAAAGCCCTTAACCGTAAAGGTTCTCTCCACCGGCGCTTTTGCCATGGCAAACTCATAATGTCCGCCCTGGAAATGATCGTGGCTCAGTATAGAACCTCCCACGATGGGAAGGTCCGCATTTGAACCCACAAAATAATGGGGAAACTGCTTTACAAAATCAAACAGCTTACAGAAGGTTCCGTGCTCGATCTTCATGGGCACGTGTTTACCGTTAAAAACGATGCAGTGCTCATTATAATAAACATAAGGAGAATACTGGAATCCCCAGGTATCACCCTGGATCGTCACCGGTATGATCCGGTGGTTCTGCCTGGCCGGATGGTTGATTCTTCCCGCATAGCCCTCGTTCTCACGGCACAGCAGGCATTTGGGATAGCCCGACTGCTTTGCGCTCTTGGCCGCCGCTATGGCTTTGGGATCCTTCTCCGGTTTGGAGAGATTGATGGTAATATCCAGATCCCCGTACTGCGTGGGCGCAATCCATTTCATGTCCTTCTTGATCCTGTATCTGCGGATATAGTCGGAATCACAGCTGAATTTATAGTAATAGTCGGTCGCTTCCACAGGGCTCTTCTTATACAGCTCCCCGAAGCGGCGGATTACCTCGCTGGGCCTTGGGAGCAGCATACTCATGATCTTCGTGTCAAAGAGATCTCTGTAAACCACGCCGTTTTCCGCCATAAGGCCGGCCTCATAGGCATAATCCAGCATCCCTCCCAAAATTTCCGGAAGCTCCTCCTCTCTGACCGTTACCGGTTCCTGCGCATCCTCCATCTCTTCGAGCCCGAATAACTCCATCAGCCGGTTTATTGTATAGATCTCATCTTCCCCGGGAACCAATCCTGTCATTACGCCATAGGCAGTGAGTTTTCTGATATATTCCTGAATCATTCTTTTGTCTCCTCTCTTTCATTAATAACGGGAAACGGCAGGTTTCCCCTGCCGTATCTCTTCTCTTCGCCTGCGGTCGGCTTACAGCACTGAAGGGCCGTCTCCAACCTCTACCACATAGAAATCCGCCGCATAACCAATCCTGGACTTGTATGCCTTTCCGACCTTTTCAATGAACTGGTCGATTGCCTCGTCCCGCACTATGCTCACCGTGCATCCGCCGAATCCTGCGCCTGTCATGCGGGAGCCGATCACTCCCTCCACCTTCCAGGCTTCCTCCACCAGCGTATCCAGCTCTGCTCCCGTGACCTCGTAGTCATCCCTCAGAGATACATGGGACGCATTCATAAGCTGTCCGAATAATTCGATATTATTTTCTTCAAGGGCGGCAACAGCCTGCAGCGTTCTCTGATTCTCATAGACCGCATGCTTTGCCCTCTTTACCCTGGTAATATCCCTGATAGCGGATTTGTGCTCCTCAAACTGTTCTTCCGTCAGCTCGCCAAGGCTCCTGATATCCACTTCCTTCTGGAGCTCGGCAAGAGCCGTCTCACACTCGCTTCTTCTCTCGTTATACTTGGAATCCCCCAGCCCACGCTTCTTGTTGCTGCAGGCAATCACGATCTTCGCTCCCTGAAGCTTTACCGGAGCATATGTATAGGACAGATCTGCGGTATCCAGAAAAATCGCATGATCCTTTTTTCCCATGGCAATAGCGAACTGATCCATAATTCCACAGTTCACTCCGTTAAAATTATTCTCGGAATACTGACCGATCAGGGCAAGATCCTGATTGCTCACCTCGAATCCGAAGAACTCCCGCAGAATCGCTCCCGTAACCACCTCCACGGATGCCGATGAGGAAAGTCCGGAACCATTGGGGATATTTCCGTTCAGCAGAATATCCATCCCTGCGGGTATCTGAAAGCCTCTCTCGCCAAACGCCCACATCACTCCCTTGGGATAGTTGGTCCAGCCAGCTTCCTTCTGCGGCTTCAAGTCCCTGATATCCGATTCGATCACCCCCAGATGATCAAAATTCATGGAATAAAAACGCAGTTTATCATCCTCTCTCACCCTTGCTGCGGCATAGGTTCCGATAGTCAGCGCACAGGGAAATACATGTCCGCCGTTGTAATCCGTATGCTCCCCGATCAGATTGACACGCCCCGGCGCAAAAAACACCTTGACACCATCCGTATCCCCAAATACTTCTCCGAATCTTTTTAAAACTGTCTCTTTCATTGTTATGACCTCCGCTAAAGAAAATACCTCTTTTTACTATCTTTACACTATACTGATTTTGCCTCATATACCAGTAAGGATTGTTATAGAAATAAGTCAAAATGTTAACTGTTGAGCTCATTGACCTGGCTGATAAAGTCCTCGATCTGTCTCAGATATTCCTTGTTTCTTCTGGTTTCCCCCTTCTGCATCTCCTTTCGGTAGGCAGAGGGAGACATTTTTTTCATCTGCTTGAATGATTTAGAAAAGACAAGAGGATCCGTGTAGCCGCAGGACAGGGCGATACTCTCAACGGGCAGGTCGGTAAGCTGCAGAAGCTCCGTCGCCTTGGTAATCCTGAAGGTGGTCAGGAACTGCTGCGGGGACATTCCCGTGGACTCGTGAAACAGCGTGTAGAGATAGCTTCTGTTAATGCAGACATAATCCGCCACATCCGTGATCCTGATGGGGTTGCAGTAATTCCCCTGAATAAATTCAACAGCCCGCCTCACATAATTATCCGCCCTCCGGCTCTCCCCCTTCTCTTCCAGGGAAGCGCCCTGTGCAATCAGTGACAGGAACAGATGAAGCTGCCCGTTTCTGCGCAGATCGTTTGCCACTCCGAAGGTGTTATGCTCCATCATGTCCTTGACCGCCTGATAAAGCTCCTCCCCCTTTTCCGATCTGAAAATGGGGTTTGAAAGCGACATCCCCATGGATCTGACCATATCCGGCGCAAGAGAGCCTCCAAAGCCCACCCATACATATGTCCAGGGATCCTCCTCGTCCGCCTGATAAAACGCAAGCTCCTCCGGAAGAATCAGAAACCCGTATCCCTGTTCCAGGGGATACTCCTTTCCTCCCATGGAAAATTTCCCCTTCCCGCTCAGGATGAAATGAATCAGATAGTGCGGCTTTATGGCCGGTCCGAAGCTGTGAAGCGGCTCTGTCCTGGAGAGTCCGCAGCAGTTTACAATAAGGCTTTCATCCTTTCCCTTTGCAAATTCCAGCTTATACGCCTTCTCCATAGCCTAGCCCTCCGAAGCTCCCTGACCATCCGCTTCCTCCTGATTATCCTCATCCTCAGTGATATCGTCCTCCCTCTGCGCCGTCAGAACGCCCTGCTCCTCATCATAGGAAAGCAGGAGACAGACTCCCTGCTCCTCATATCCGGAAACCGGCAGCGTAATCTCATGCTCTCCTCCCTCCGTGTCCGTAAGCGACAGCACCCAGGGAGTCTTCTCCACGTCACGCTGTACCAGCAGGCCTTCCAGGCTCTGTCCAAAGGCAAATGGTTCCATTCCCTCCAGCACATTTTCACAAGAGAGGGGATCTCCCTCCTCATACAGCCGCAGCTCCCGGAAGGACAGGGACGCTTTGTTGCGCAGCGTCACCGGAATCGGCGTGAGCACTGCCGCATCCTCCCTGCGTCTGATCTCGAGAAGCTCCTCCCGGTATTCCTCATAGGAGGAGATGAGCAAATCCATATCTGCCATGAGCCGGTCAATCTCCTCATCCTTCATCTGATTCAGGTCATGGCCCTCCAGCCGTGACGATGCCTCTCCAAGCTCTGTCAGAGCCTCATCCAGGGAAGCGTCCTCCACATTTTTGTGTGCGTCCACCGCCCGGTTATGAGCCTCCACCACCTGTGTATACTTTTCCTGTGCCTGGGCTATTTTCTCCCCGGAGGGGCCGCAGGCACCAAGAAACAGGAAAGCGCAGATTAATATAAGTAAAAAAGCAGATTTCTTATTCATCCATAAACTCCAATAATTTTTTTATTTCTTTCTGATTATCCGTCTGGTGCCTTCTCTGTGCGGCCCTTCCGTAAGCAGCCGCCCTTTCCGGGTGATCAAGGAGCTCCTCAATCTCTTCTGTCAGAGCCTTCGGGTCAAGCCTGCAGATCCGTCCATCCACTCCGTCCTCCACAAGCTCGCCGCTCCCCTCATAATCCGACACGATAATTGCGCATCCCAGAACCTGAGCTTCCCGTACGGCAATACATCTCGCCTCAGAATGTGTGGGGTGGACATACAGATCACACTGGGCATAATAAGGAAAAGGGTTATCCGCCGCCCCCAGAAGAACGAAGTCCTCATCCAGGCCCAGAGAGTGTATCCTTCTTTCCAGCTTCTTCCTCAGCTCCCCTTCCCCCAGCGCATACCAGCGAACCTCTCTTCCGGCAGCTTTAAGCCTCTTCATGGCATCGATTGCCACGTCATGGGCCTTTGCGGCCGATAGCCTGGCCACCGTGAGGATTCTCACTCCCTCATAGCCGTCGGAAAATCCTCCCGGCTGCAGGGACCGTTCCAGAATACTCTTCTGATTCAGCAGATTATGAAAAATCGTGGTTTTTCCGGCACACTCCGGATAATTCCCAAGGAAGCTCCCCCTGATGCTTTCAGAGGCCGCAAAGATATGGTCAAACTTAAGGTAACAGTCCTCGTCCAGGCTCCTGTCATATCCCGCATAGCTGTAATCCGTGTGCACGAACGCCACCTTTTTTCCCGCCTTCACATGGGCTGCCACATAGTAGGCGGAGCCTCCCTCCAGAAAAGCCACCGCCAGATCGAACTCCTCCCGGATCCGTTCCCCGCCGTCAGACAGTACCTTCCAGAACAGCTTATCCTTTCGTATCCTTCCTCTTCCGATCATACGCAGCATCTGAACGGCAAGATACCGCGCCCGGTGCAAAAAGACACCTCTGGAAAACAACGCCCGGATCACTGTCCCTGACAGCCGTTGCCTCCCTCTTTCATCCAGCACGGAAACAGCCCGATATTTTTTATTCAACATAACAACGTTGTTAGGAATCTCCCCTGCCAGCTCTCCCTGTCCGGTCAGTACATACAGGAAAACCTTATGCCGCTCCTGCTCCATATGCTTCAGGAGCTCAATCAGCGCCCGCTCCGCTCCGCCGTTTCCCATGGTATTGATAACAAACAAGATTTTACCCATCGACAAAATGTACCACCTTATCATTTTTGGCCAGGAGCACTCCCTCGCCCAAAGGATAGCCGAGGGCCGCCATACACCATATTCTGTGGTCATCCGGTATCCCGAACCCGTCCAGGACATGTTTTACCGGCTCCTGACCTCGCAGAGTCATCAGGGCATTGAGCCACACCGCTCCGATGCCGTAGGAATGGGCCGCCAGGAAAATGTTTTCGGCAGCGCAGGATGCATCCTGACACCCGTCGGGATTTCTCTCGTCGTTGGAGATCAGTATAATACAGGCCGGATTTTCAAATCCATAGCAGTATACGCCGCATTCCCTGGCCGTAAGAAGCACCGCTTCCTTAAGGCGCCTGATCTTTTCCCTATCCTCCACCACGGTAAACCGCCAGGTCTGCATATTGTGGCCGCTGGGCGCATGATATCCGGCCTGGAGAATCATCTCCAGCACGGGTCTGGGGATGGGCCTTTCCTCAAACCGTCTGATACTTCTCCTTGTGAGGATCGCCTGCATCACCGGATTCATCAGATCCTCGTTTCCACGCGTCTCCCACATGGCTGCGAGCGCCTTCCTGTCAAGCTTCTGCATCTGATTTCTGGGAAGACTCTGCAATGCGATATACCGCACCGGCAGCTTGTACCGTTCCAGACGTCCCGCAAGGAAAGAATGCAGATCCTCCGGGGAATAAGCGGCATCCCTTACCGCCACATACAGCACCGGCACAAAGCCGAGGATTTCCTCCGGATCCGGCACCCCGACACAGGCGCATTCCCGGATGTGAGGATACTCGCAGGCAGCATTCTCAACCTCTATGGGAGAGACCTTCTCTCCTCCCACATTGATCTGGTCATCTATCCTGCCCAGCATGTATACATAGCCGTCCGCATCCGTGTACACCAGATCCCCGGTAAGAAGCCAGCCGTCCTTTAAGGTCTGCTCAGTCAGCTCCTCCTGCCCCCAGTAGCCGGACATCTGCATGGGTCCCCGCAGAGCCATCCGCCCCGGATGCTCCCTGTCGCTCTCCATCTCGTTTCCATTCTCATCCAACACTCTGACCTCTATCCCCGGAAGGGGCTTTCCCAGCGCCCCTCTTCTGACCGGATCTGTGACCGTCTCCGTGACGTTGAGGAACAGCGCTCCTCCCGACTCCGAGGAACCCCATGTGTTGTAAATCACCGTATTCGGAAGCTGCGAGGTGAGCCGCTTCCTCTGCTCGACCGAAAGAGAGCCGGCACTGGCCTCAATGTACCGGAACCTGCCCATAATCTCCGGAAACCTGTCCTGCATCTGCCTTGCAATGGTCTCCACGGAGGCAGGAACCACGGCCAGCGCCGTGCATCCATACAAATCCAGATTATTTTCTATCTCCCTTGCAAAGGTAAAGCCGTTCTGCAGAATCACGCCGGCTCCCTGAAAAAGCGCCGCCCTCAGCACCCGCAGCGCAAAGGAATGATTCAGCGGCAGCGGGAGCAGAATACGTTCATCCTCACGAATCCCCATAGCCACTGCCGTATTCTTCAGAATATGATAAACCGCCCTGTAGGAGAGCATCACCCCCTTGGGCCTTCCTGTCGTGCCCGAGGTAAACAAAAGCTCTGCCAGCTCCTCCGGTTCCGGCTTCCTGTACACAGCCTTCGGACACGCCGTATTTTCTTCCCTGTCGGACTCCGGCAGAGAGCAGATCTCTTTCAGGGAAAAGCGTCTGCAGGCAAGCTCCTTCATGGGTTTATCCGTAAGAAACACAGACGCACCCGCCTCCTTTGCGATTGCCGCCGCCTGGGACGGTGCGGCATTCTTATCCACAAATACCGCCACAGCCCCCAGATACTGAATACCCAGATAGACCGCCACCATCTCCGGCTTGGAAAGAGCGGAAAAAAGAACCCTCTCTCCCCTGCAAATCCCCAGACGCTCAAGGCGGGCCGCCGCCAGCCTCATCCTCTTCCCAAGCTCTCCGTAGGATACCTGCTCCTTTTTGAATGCCACAGCCAGCTGCTTTGGCCGTTCCTTTTCCAGAAACAGAACACGATCCACTAAAGTATCAAAGGTACCGCTCACGTCACTCACCTCTCTTTCTCCTACTGTTCCTCACCGGGAACCTCCTGTGCCCTTAGCGGATTCTTTTCCGCATAGGTGTCAAAATACACGGAATCCGTCACTTCTCCGGACTGCAGGTCATAGATGACAAAATTAAATCCTCTTCCCTTTCGGATATACTCCTCCCCATTCAGACAGATGCTGGCATTGCCTCCGCTTGAAAGGCCTCCTGAGGTCACACGGTAATCCAGGCCCCCGGCCGTTCCGCTGATCTCCACCGTGTCCGCAGGGGCAAACTCCTCCTGTACTCCGGAATCAGACAGGACAGCCGCATAGCTGCACCGGTTCTGGCCCCGCAGATCCGTCTTAAGGCCCAGATCCCCCAGCAGGTCCATATCCCTGTCGGTAAGAGAGGTGGTAGCCTCATCATAGACCGAGAGAAATACCATATTCCTGCTTTTGTCAAGAGATGCCAGATAGGAAAGATACCCATGAAAACGATCCTCCGGGAAGGATACGCCGCGCCCCCGGAAGTCCTCACGAATCTCCCAGCCCTGGCGCGGATTCTCATCGGCATAAGTGTCAAAATATACAGAATCCGCCACCTTGCCGGAGCCGATATTATACACTACAAAGTTAAAGCCTCTCCCTCTCTGCATATAATCCACATCATTCAGCTCAATACATGCCTGCTTGCCGCTAAGAAGCCCGCCCGAGCTTACCTTATAGTACACAGCGCCGATACTTCCCTCAATCGTCACCGCATCCCTGGCCGCAAACTTCTCCTGTACCGTACCGCCATGAATGACAGCCGCATAGCTGCACCTGCTTTTTCCCATCAGATCCGTCTCAAGCCCCAGAGCCTGCAGCGCCAGCAGATCCTCCTCCATCAGGGAGTTCGCCATATCATCATACACGGACAGGAAGATAACATTCTCCTCCTGATCCAGCTCTGCCAGCTGTGCGGCATAACCTCTGAAGTCCAGACCTCCCAGAGAATCCTTCTGGGCGTGATGCAGGGTGCTGTTCCCCTCATACCTGTCATAGGCAGGATCCTTCCTCCTGTCCGCAATCTCATAGTTTTCACGGACATAGTCCCCGATAAAATGGGACCATTTAATAGCGCCGGAGAGATTAAAGTGAACGGAGTCCGCCAGATCCTCGCTGTATGAAAACCCTGTCTCCTCTATTTTATCATTGATGTCAAGATAGGTTAACCCGCATTTTTCCGCAATAAGAGCCACTGCGTCATGCTCCTGTCTGGAGAGAAAAAGCTTTTCCGTTACCAGAACAAGCTCCGTGCCGGAATTCCGGCACATTTCCGCCATCTCGGCAATCTGCCCCAGCGCCTTCCCATTGACGGCCCGGGTTCCCTTGGTATAATTCTCCGCCCCGCCAAGATCCGCATCTTCAAAGCCGTCCGCCCGGCCCATGAGTACAAGATTCCCGTTGGGACTGTCATCCCTGTCCTTTTGCCCAGAGCCAAACCCCGCTATATTCTTCCAGTTCTCATGTGTATACTCAAGCCGCAGGAAATCCCAGATTCCGATATGTTTATTATAGGACCAGGCATCAAGCAGAGCCCTCCACCGGATTGTGGGACTGCTTATACCGTCCAGAAATTCCCGGATAATATAGTTTTTCCTGTCATGAGTCCAGTCAGAGACCACCTCTTCGGAATAAAATATGGGGCTGGTATCCAGAAACACCACCTTGGGCGACTGATACAGAAGAATCTCGGCCAGGGCATGCTTTCCCATATACAGAGGCTGAAGAGGCTCGGCCAGAGAAATTCCCGCAATTCCGTACTCTTCGTACAGCTCCTGATGCGAGATATTGGTCATAGCCGTACTCGGTCCCAGGAAACAAATATCGTAAGAATTCGGATAGGTATGAATGTCTTCCATCTCCTTCCAGGATCTCTCCCCCGCATCATACAAAAGCTTTTCCGCTCCCAAAAGCAGCACCAGCAATATGAGTATAAATAGAAATGATCTTTTTCCCACGCCCTGCGCCTCCCGCTTCTTACGCCTGCAGCTTCTCCACCATTCTGGCAAGACCCGCCACTGAATTGAAATTTTCCTCAATGATCTCCTCATAAGGGATCATGATGCCAAACTCCATTGTCAGCAGCGCAATAATCCCGGTAATCGTCAGAGAATCCAGGATTCCGTCATCCACCAGCTCCTCCGATGCCGTAAAGTCAATCTCAGGATACTCCTCCGATAACAGCTCCAATATTTTTTCTTCCATAAAAACCGCCTTCCTTTCCCGTCAAAGTCTGTTTAATAAAACATATAAACAAAGGTATCCTCTCCCGAACCGTAAACTCCGAATATGAAAATTGTAAGAATACAGATGTAGAAGATTCCCCAGCGCACAGCCAGGGGCAATGCCTCAATGCGCTCTCTGATTCTGACGCCTCTCTCCTGCAAAAGATCAGCACACCACAGAACGCACACCGCAAGAACCGCCACCGCTAAATCCGGCCCGTCCAGACCGAGCTCAAAAATTGTCTTCGTAAACACCTTTCCCAGATCCCATCCCGTAAGCATCCGGCGGAAAATTTCACCTGTCAGCCGGATATCTCCGGGTGCGGTAAGCAGCCTGCTGATGAGATATAATACAAAGGTTCTCACAACCTGAAAGCTTTTAAACCACTTTGACTCCGTATTGATTCCCAGCCTTTTTGTCAGCTTCTTTATCTCCGGGGCGAGCACGGTTCCCAGTATAATCAGAATTCCCCAGTATAACCCCCACACGACATAATTCATTCCTGTGCTGTGCCACAGCCCTGTGAGCAGCCAGACAATGGCAAGCGGAATAACGCTCATGAGATTTTTGGCCGTCCTGTTCCCGAACCGTCCCTTTGCCCTCTGGCTGAACCTTATGAGCCTGGGGCTGATCGCCAGAGGCATGTAGACATAATCCTTAAACCACGTTCCCAGAGTGATGTGCCATCTGCGCCAGAACTCGGCCGCGCTTCTTGCGAAAAAGGGTCTCTGGAAATTTTCGTCCAGCCGTATAGACATGGCCTCCGAAATCCCCAGCGCAATATCCATGCATCCCGAGAAGTCGCAGTACAGCTGCACGGCGGCGCATACGGCACCAATCACAAATACAGGTCCTCCATAGGCTGCAGGATTATCAAACACCGTTCCCACGAGAAGAGCCAGCCGATCCGCAATCACCATTTTCTTAAAATATCCCCACATCATTCTCTGCAGGCCATGGCACAGACTGCGGTAATCAAAAGGATGTCCTTCGATCAGCCAAGGAGCCAGCCTTCTGTGGCGGGGAATCGGTCCCTGAAGAATGTGCGGAAAATAGATCATATACAGCAGAAGCTTCAAATAGCTGTGCTCCGCCTTGTCTTTTTTCCAATATACATCCGCCATGTACCCTATGAGGGAAAAGCTGTAATAAGAGATACCAAGAGGCACCAAAACCTCAAAATCAATTCGTTCAAGACCGAGCAGGGCACCTGCCGCTTCCACTGCCCGTCTTCCAACCTTGGCATAGGCCAGAATAAAGAGGAGCAGCAGGATTCCGGATGTCAGATGTTTTCTCGCTTCCTTCCGGTCCGGATTATCACTGTTATGGATCTTTTCCACCCGAAGGGCCGTGCCGTAGGCGATTCCCGTACTTCCAAGAACTACCAGAAGCTGCACCGCTCCGGAGCAGAAATAAAAATATATGCTTGAACCGAGAAGCACCAGCCACCGGTATCGTGCCGGTACCCAAAAATACAGGAGGAGAGTGACCCCTACAAAGGCCAGAAACTCCATGGAAACAAAGCTGATCATAGTTCCTCCTTCCCGGCAAAAAACAGGATGCAGACAATCGGGAGCATCAGGTGATAGTAATACACATACCGGAACTGGGAAGCCACCGGCGTTGCGATCATCAGCGTGATCCAGCAGCCGATAAGCGGCACCGCAAGGAACGCCTTAAAGCGCTGTCTCAAAGCAAAGCCGGCCGCTATGAAGAAGAATACCAGCCACACCATCACGCCCACATTTGTAATGGGAATCCATTTCATCAGTGTAATTAAATCCGGTACGCCCTCTTTCCAGTCTGACTGGAAATATTCTTTTAAGAGGTCAATATTATAAATTCCCATGTCATTTTCATATACCTCTTCTCCCACAAGCCAGTTAGTCCTCTCTATCTGCCAGAACCCGGAGGTGGAGAGCAGATACGACTCTGTGTAAGAACGCAGGTGTGCGGGCAGCAGCTTCAGATACAGCTTCATAAAACCGCCTTTATTTTCCTCAAAAAAGGCCGTGTTAAATTCCTGATTGAACTTTATGTTATCCGCAGACACCGGAGAGTAGCTCTCCTCAATCGCCGAAACAGGGATGATTTTCTCCAGAAACTCTCCATCCTGCTCCGAAAGCCCTGCGTCATGTATCACCGTATAGCTGATCTGCTGCAGGGGAATCCCCACAGATTCAGCAAAGCCCGACTGATTAATGCCAAGCGCATTGTATCCCGGTCCCTGGATCAGCAGAACGGCCAGCAGCAGCCCTCCTCCTCTGACCAGAAGCTTTTTGCGAACGTCCTTATAAACGATCAGAAGCACCCCAAGGCAGAAAACTGCGACATATAAGCCATTATTCCTTCCAAAGCACACGAGAAGAAGCAAAACACACAGCTCTCTCATGCCCTTTTTGCTATCCAGCCTCTTCCCTCCGCCCAGTGCCATGTCAAAGAGGAACAGACACAGCAGGACAATCCATGCGGAAAACAGGACATCCTTCCACATAGTTATGGAGTGCATGGCAATCACCGGATTCAGCCCATAGAAGAGCAAGGCTATACAGGCAGCCGCCGGCCTTCTCATTTTCGCTCTGAGCCAGTATGCCGAATAACTGAGCACTCCCGCCATGATGAGGAGCTGCGCAAGGGAAAACAGGAACACTCCAAAATTGGCATCCCCGATCTGCCACCCGATTCTTGCAAACAAAGCCACCAAAAGCGTGTAAGCCACCGGTATATGATTGTACAGGAGCGAGAGATCCTTTGCCTGCAGCAGGGAGGTCAGGGAATCCGGCGTCAGGATCCCGGGATAATAGGCAAGCAGGTAAGGGCTCCAGAGCAGAATCAGGAGCAAAAAGCTGCCTAGCCACCATTTTTTATGTATTGTCAGCGCCTGAATCTCAAAGCTCCACCTGCGGATAATCACAACGAGAAGCTTCCCAATCGTTAAAATGAGTACAAACCATATTCCCGCATTGCGCAAATCTGCGATTGTCATCTGTCCGAAATAGGGTTCCCCCGACAAATTGATCTTAGTTCCCACAACAACTGCCAGGGACAGAAGGAGTGAGAAAATCACAAGAGATCTTTCTAAGCCTGATAATACCTTCCTGCATAAGAGAGACAGTTTTCCCGCCATCTCCTTATAATCTCTTTTGGGCTTCTCGGTAATTTCCGGTCTTTCTGCGCCCGCCTCTTTTACCTTGTCGCTGACACTTTCCCCGTCAGCTTCCTTTCTATCCGTTCCGGTCTCTTCTGCCGCGCTCTCTTCAGCGACCGTATCTGTCCCGAATTCCTGTCTGAAGATCTTCCCGACAGCGGCCCCGGCCTTTTCTCTGAATGTTGCTCCGAGTACGGCCGCTTTAGATGGACCGCTCTTTTCCCGTGCCCTTACTTTCTCTCCAAAAAGAATCAACAGCAAGACCGGAAATACCGGAAAGTTAAAGTAAAAATACCTGAAATCATTTCCCGATAGAAGCAGCATCGTTCCGAAATTGTAGCACAGGACCGAAAGTCCAAACAGCCCCCGCTTCCATCCCTCTCTTGTCTTAAAGCAGCACTTACACGACAACCCGGCAATTATAATTATATTGAGAACCCCGAGATACCAGAAGATATATTTAAAGACACCGTTCCTGGAAACCTCGGTATATTTTTCGAGAACATACCGGTCACAAAACTGCCGGTACTCTACCCCCACGTCATTCTCATCTACCTGTGCGATAATGTACCAGTCAAAATTACTGTCTATGGCATAAACCATATCCGTCAGCTCAAAGAGACCTTTCAAGGCCGGTCCCGGTGCCCGGGCCAGAGCGTCCGCCGCCATCAAAAGTACCTTCCTGATTCCCGCCTCCTCAACAACAGTCTGATCCGACTGCCACTTTATCGAGCTAAAGCCACCGTCATGAAATACCTCCTCCCAGACCTCTCTGGGCGCAACCCTGTATACGAATTCCTGCGCTTCCTCACCAAGCAGCTCCGGCGCTTCCCTCACAACCGTCCCCAGCATGGCCATCGGCGCTCCCAATACTCTTGTCTTATGATTCCACTGCTCCTCCACCTCTAATCCCGCATAAACGGGCCCTCTGATCAGGACAATGCCCGCTGCAAAAAATATCAGAAACCAGATGCGTCTTTTTCTTTTCAAATGGACCAGCACAGCAACAAGAAACGGTATCGTGAACAAAAAACCATTATGCCGCATAATCGTGGCAATCAGCAGGGCAGCTCCCAGCAAGGCAAGATTTCTCTTCCTCTCGAGCCATCTCCCTCCCGTGGCAAAGATTTGTAACCCGAAGGTCATAAGCAAAACGGCGAATATGGCAAAGGTCACATCCTTCCACGGACAGATTACCATATTTCCGGTTACGGGATTTACCAGAATATATGAGAGCGATCCTATGGCGATCCATTTATTACTGCGTTTGAGAATCACATAAGCCATGTAGGTAAGAGCCGCAGAATATTCCGCAATCTGAAAAAAAACGATGGAATCCACTCTTCCTGTGAGCCTGACAGGAAGGGTGAATGTGATCAGTGTCTGCAGAATCGGCTTCCAGTCATTATATCTGCCGGAAAGAGCCTGCTCATACTGATATACCGCATCCGTGGAAAAAGCGCCCGGATAGTAAGACAGAAACCACCGCAGCAGAACTCCAAAGGATAACAGGAAAAAGACCGGAATCCACAATCGATCCTTCTTTTCAGACGCAGTCTCCTCCTTCAATGCCACTCTAAAGGTTCTGCCTTTTCTTAAAATAATCGGGCAGATTACAGCCAGAAGCAGCAGCGAAAGCAGACATTTGACAGCGAAAGCCGGGGACAGCTCTCCCTCCCCCGCAACAAAATTATGTATTACAATGACAAAGAACAGATAAAAGAACAAAAGCATTCTGTTCAGTCCTCCTTCCTTCCCAGTATAGCTGATTTTGTCAGGAAATACAACGCAGGCATGCCCAAGGCTCACAGCCGTCTCGATTTTTCCAATATCCTATAGCTTACCACACAGATCAGCTCCACCATACCATAACATTTCCGTTCAAACGCCCACATAAGAACCCTCCTTGGCCAAATGCCCATTCCTCCGTTATGCCGCAGAGCCGTTTTATATACGGCATACTCCCGCATCCTGCGGCAGGCCTCTCTCTTTTCTCCCGAATCTTCCTGACCGTGCGGGTTGAAGATCCCTCTGATGAGAACATCTGCCATATTGGTAAGCACGCTGTTATAATATGCCCTCTTTACCATGGGAAAAACATTATTTTTCATGAGAATGTGTCTTAAGTATCTCTGATATCTCACATCATTTTCCAGATAACCGGGATTAAAACTGCGCATTACGGAATCAGGACGCATCTGCACATAATAAACCGTCCGAGGTATATATGCGCAGGTTTTAACTCTCAGAATATATTCCATATTGAAGAGCCTGTCCTCACATATAGCGATATCTGCGGCAAACCGAATCATATACCGTTCTATCAAATCTCTTTTATAAGCCTTTCCCCATGGAGAAAGCAGGCTCGTATTCCCGCCTTTCATCAGCTGTCCTGTGTTCAACAGACATGCGGCCAGCTCCGGCCAATCCTCTCTTCCATAATACCGCACAGTTGATTTCCTGATTCCGGTATGTCTCTCTTTGTTCCGGGCAAAGTCAAAAATGAGCAGATCCTGATCCTGATAATCCTTCTTCCCGATCATTGTCAGAAAGCGGGGTGAGATCCTGTCATCCGAATCCACAAACACAATCCACTCACCGCCGCTCTCCCGGATTCCTGTATTTCTGGCCGCCGACACTCCCTGATGCGTACCGTCAATAAATTTTATGTGATGATATCTCTCACTGTATTGTTGACAGATCCGGGCACTGTGGTCTGTTGAGCCGTCGTTGACAAGTATGATTTCATAGTCCCTGCATTCGGAACGCAGAACCGAGTCAACGCACCGGCTCAGATATTTTTCTGTATTATAAACGGGAATAATAATTGAGATCATGGAAATTCTCCTCTGACGCTTTGCCTGCCATTTTATTTCATACCTGCATCCTTTTTCAAAATCCGTCTGTACAAGGGATACAGCCTCTTTATCAGCCAGGTATTTTCAAGCCTGATCCACAAAAAGTCCTTCAGCAGTATATAAAAGCTCAGCCTTCCGCACTTTTTCATGAGACACAGGGCTTCTTTGCGTCGTGTTCTTCCTCCGTATTTTATTGCCAGAGCATATCTGCGCCTTGCCTTCCAGTAAATAATACGATTTCGGGATTTCTTATCTCCTATATGACAGATCAGGACGATGTCATCCACAAGCTCCTCGTATTCCCGGTACTTCTGTTCCTCTTCCCTTTGCGTAAGCTTAACTCTCGAATGGCTGCCTTCTCTGACACATACCCCATAGAGCTGTTCACGGATAGTGGGACATCTATAACGATACATAAAAGGCAGCAGCATTTGAAAATTCTGCCCCACATTATATTCGGGTATATGACGCTGCGGAAAAATGTCAAAAAATTTCTCCGTCCGCAGCATATAGCATCCACAGCACACAAATGTCCTGAATTCGAGAATATCCCAGAAAAGCTCTTCTTTGGACAGGTCTCCCTCCCTTTCATCCGGCGCCCTTCTTTCCCCCGTCAGCTTATCAAAATAATATGCCAGTGATCTGACACATTGATACTGCGGGTTATTTTCCAGAAATTCAACTCTTTTTTTGACCGAATCGGGCTCCAGTATGTCATCACTGTCCGGCCAGATCAGATATTCCCCCGTCACATAGGGCAGTCCCCCATTAATTGCCGCAGAAGCATTTTTATGTTCTGCCCGGACGATTCGATAGAGATAGCCTCTCTCCAAAAAGCTTTCACGATAGCTCTTTGCAATTGCAGCGGTCTGATCCCCGGAGCCGTCATCAACAAGAATCATTTCGATATGGGGATACGTCTGGTTTAATACGGAATCTAACATGGAAGCTAAGCTGTCTTCCCCGTTAAACACCGGAGTGACAATGGAAACCCTTTTCTCAATATATTTTTCCAATCTCCGATCCCTCAAATCCGTCACTTTACCCTTACTATTTTCTTATCTTCTATTTTATATATCATATCACACTCATTTGCCAGGCTCATGTGATGCGTTACCATGAGTATCGTCTTGTTTCCCTTTACCTGACGGATCGAGTCTATCACGGCCTTTTCCGTCTCCATATCAAGAGCCGCAGTGGCTTCATCCATCACGAGCAGTTTAAAATCCTTATACAGGGCTCTCGCCAAGGCAATTCTCTGACGCTGACCGCCGGAAACAGCCGTGCCATTTTCGCCGATCAATGTATGAACTCCCTTTGGCATTTTGGCAATATCTTTCCATACCTGAGCACACTTCAGACACCGGATCACTTTTTCATCATCAATTCTGTCCTCTCCTTCAAAAAAAGCTACGTTATTCCGGATTGTCTCTCCGTTTAAATACACAATTTGGGGAATATAGCTTATAATATCTCCAAGGTTTGCCCTGCACTGTCCGGTGCCGTCCGTCTGGCTGACAATATCATAATCATCATATAAAATACTGCCCGTCTGCGGTCTGCGCAGCCCCGTAATCAAATCAAGTAATGTGGTTTTCCCTATGCCGGATGCGCCGATAACGGCCACCGAACTGCCTGTGGGTATATCAATGGCTGCCTCCTCAAAAATCTGCGCCTGATCGTTGTATTGAAAGGTCAGATTTCTTACAAAAATACCCTTAAGGAAGGTCAGTTCTTTGCGTCTGATGTTTTCCGCCCGCCTTTCTTCTTCCTTTATTTCCGAGTATCTGGTGAGGCAGTCTCTGAGTACTACATATGACTTCCTGTTAAACTCAACATGATTCATTCCGCTGACAATATTATATGCCATCGGCACAATCCGGATCAGAACCGCAAAATATACCGCCATGGCCGCAACCGCAAATGCAAGATCCTCCTTCAGAAACCACAAAAAGAAGGAAAGCAGGATGAACACTACAGCCATGACAGAATTCTGCATGATCATACTGACAATGCTGTTCTTATACTTAAATTTTCCCTGTACCTGCGCATATCCGTAACTTGCGTCACCATATCTCCCCCTCAGGGCTGACATATCGTCAACAAGCTTCATCTCCTTAAAGATCCCATATGCTATGGTCACCTGCGCATTTGCCCTGATCATATACATTCTGGACTTCTCGCCGTAGAGCTTCATCTGGCTGCGATAGTAAAAATACATGATGAGTATGAGCAATATCAAGATCGCACAGCTTACTGCTCCGAACCACTTAGCAATATAGACCAATACTCCAAAGTATCCAATTATAATAAAAGCGTTGATCAGGATCTCAATGCAGTTTATGATTATTTCAACACATTTCTCTGTATCATTTCGAACTGCGGACAGCGCCTGCATGACGCTCTTTTCACTATGATGCTCAAGATCTTCCTTTAACTGTAATTCATATATTTTCATTGACAGCCTCTGGGCTCCATTATACACAAACTCGTTGGAGATCTTACATCTGTATATGTCAAAAAAGCCTTTCAGAATGGATATAATTCCCATAATGGCCGTGAAGAGCACGATTTGCGGCGATGCCTGTTTCTCCTGCGCCGCCCTGTTGATTATATAAATGATCACGGTAAAATTAAACAGATCCATTATGGGACTTAGCAGGCCAAAAACAGCTATGATACCACATCGTTTACGCTCTCCGCCTTCCAGAATTCCTGTCAGATACTTAAACATTTCTATCATTTTGATACCCCTGCCTTTCCCGCACGGATCCTTCCCATATGGGAACAGGCCCAAATACGTAGATTGAAAATTTTAATTTTCAATCCTGTTCCTCAGTCTCGGGCTGCGCTTAAACAGGCTGTATATCCTGTTTGTGACCATTTTGACAAGCAGCCAGAAGGGCAGCAGCCTGTAGCATCTCATAAACCACTGCCTTGTTCCTGAAATTCGTGTGGCCGCAACCAGACGCGGCTGAAGTATCTCTTCCTCTTTACAGACAAACGACAGCGTCTGATCCTTAACACTGTCCCATATCTCTTTTGCCTGATCTGAATGGAGAATCACAAGAGATGTCCCCATCCCGTCATCCATATCAGGCCTGATCCGTTCAATTCCCCAGAAATCACCAATCGTAAAGTCGCTGTCTCTTTCGGTGGTACAATATCTGCAGCTATGGCAGGACGGCCGCAGAATATGATCCACAAAATACATTCTGCAATAGGGATTCCGATGAATGGGAACCGCATACTCAGTACCTCCCGCCACATAGGCGCAGGTATGGCCGTTATCCCTGTTTCTCTTATCCCGAAAATAAAACTCTGTCAGCCTCCCGCCATGTCTCTTTTCCAGATATTCTACATAATCTCTCCATATACCCGGAGAGGGAACTCCGTAGCAGACAAGATCCACCATGACCAGTCTTGGATATGTTTTTCTCAAAAAAAATCGAAGCCCCTGCACCTGGCACGGGGTTCCGCAGAACAGAACCCACAGGCCCTCATTAAGCTGTTCCTCTATCCTCCGGTAGATTCCGGTCATATCACTTTGCACATATTTTGTCTTTTTGAGCTTCTCTAACTGCTCCATATCACAGGCTTGCATATGGACGACCTTCATCTCATTATCAAAAGCCGCCCCGTATACCACACCCTGCCGCCGGAAAATATACTGTGCAAGAATACCGAACATACCGCCGGATGAACTGGAATATCTGATCTCTTCGCTTTTGGCCCGTACACCCAGATATATTCGACTGCCTCCCTGTTCATCCCGCACCTTTGACCTGTGTATCTGGCATACTTCCCTGCACCTGCCGCAGCCTGTACATTTTTCTTCATTGATCTGAGGATACCAAAAGCCCTCCCCGTCGCTGACCATACATATGGCACCCACACCGCATGCATCCACACATGCGCTGCATCCGCAGCATTCCTTTTTGTCCGCATACAATGTGTACGATCCCATACTCTCTCCTTCTCCCGAAATTTCATTTGCCGTTCAAAGTTATCAATCCCGGATATTTTTCACCAGGAAATCATAGGATTGCCGCACCGCATCCTGCATCCTCCGATTAACTTCGTCCCAGTCAATATTATCATCAATGCTGCGTTCATCCTCATATATCCTGTTTTCCAATCCATGAATCCGCAGAATATTTTCGATCCTTGTTCCGAAGCTGCCGTGCGGAAAGGCTAAGAATTTCTTTTTATAAATGATGCTGAACACAATCCCGTGAAATGAATTTGTCACCACATAAGCCGCCTTATGGACATATCCCAGGAACTCAGCAGGACCTGCCGTATCATCTGTTATGAAGCCCTTCTCCCTCTTTCCTCTGATAGTCCGAAGTTCAACAACCTCCATCCCCTTTTCCTGCGAAAGTTTTTTGGCATATTCGTATAATTTCTTATTTTTTTCCGTTGTATAGACAAGGATATATTGATTTATACGGGGCCGGTTCTCTATTGCAGCCCATTCCTTTTCTTCCAGCAGGAAAACAGGATCCAGAACCGCAGCAACATCGCCGCGGCAAAGCCTTTTTACATAGGGAACCGCCGCCGCTTCCCTTACGGAAATCACGTCTACATATTTCAAAAGCCCGGAAAATTTTTTATCATATTTCTGCGAAAGAGCGGCGCTGCCAAGGCTTGCGGCATAAGCGATCACTTTCTCTTTTTTCTTATTTTCAAATGCTCCAAAATATACTTTCCTTAAACCGCAGGTAATATTCGGGTTCCAGATCTGATCGCTTCCCACTATATAGCAGCGATAGGAAAGCATCTTAAGCTGGCCTGAAAATAACAGCTTTCTGTCTCTGCGCCGAATCAGATATCTTTCCCTGAAATTCCTCATACTGCTTCTCAATTTGAAAAAGTCGGTTCCCATCCCAAGATGCGTCCTCCACCTCTGACATCCGACCCAGATACATCCTATCACTCCGTTAACCGGTATGTAAGGAAGCCACCAGTGTCTTCCCGTCATAAAGGGCGGTTCATAACGGATAATATCGGCTTTAATCCCTTTGCCGGACAGGCCGCGCTTCAGTCCGTATGCCTGCAGCATTGCACCGTAATTATCTGAACAATGAAAGGTTATGATACCGACATTACTATCTTCTTCCCGCATTTCTGGCCTCCCATATCATGGAAACAAGCTTTTCCAACAGCGGATAGACAGGATAGCAAAAAAAACAACAATAAAATAAAATTTTCGTGGTCCTGTCAGTTTTGGAAAATAACGGATGCCTCATCTCCGCAGCCGCCTGTTCTCTGATCCTCTCACAGCCCTCTGTGTTTCTCTGTCTCCTCATCCCATAAAAATTTCTTGCCATCTGGCAGACTGCCATGCATTCCCATGGCAGCGCATAGTCCAGATTACTCTTTGCAAGCTCTGCATCCCGAATTATTCTGCTGCTTTCCCAAGATAGATCCTTGCCCGGATGAGTGACACTGCCCGAGGCGTTCCCTGAATGTATTCTGTAATAATACCATCTTTTATTTGTGTATGCGATCCGAATCCTCTTGCAGATCAAGTGATATATAAACAGAGTATCTTCACCATTTCGCAGACTTTCGTCAAACCGTACCGACCCAATCACGTCCCTGAGGAATAACGATCCGCCAATGCAGTGCAATGCTTTTGGCCGTACTATATGGAACCACTTCTCTGTCTCGGATTTCTCAATTATTTTCCACTGCGGTATGTCATCATTTTCAGATGTGTTTTCCGCAAGCTTTCGCACCCGTCTGCTGTCCATTTTGATAAAGTCGCACAGCGCCAGCTCCGCATCTGCACATATGATCTGCCGGACAAGCTCCTCCAGCAGAAGCGGATGAATTGCATCATCACTGTCAAGAAAAAAGAGATATTCTCCCTTTGACTCTCTCATCCCCGCATTTCTTGCAGCTGACACTCCCCTATGCTCCTGGACGATAAGACGTATCCTCTCATCCCTTGTACACAGCTCTTCACAGAGCGCTCTGCTGTCATCCGGTGAACCGTCATCTATAAGAAGGAGCTCATAATTTGCGTATGTCTGCGCCAGGACAGATTCCACACACTCACCGATATACTCCGCAGAATTGTAAACCGGAACTATAATCGAAACAAGACCTTCTCCGCTCAATGACACTCCTCCAGCATTTCCTCCCACTGACTCAATATCTCTTCTCTCCCGAACCGCTTTACCGACTCTGCGGCTGATTCCCCCATCCGCCTGCGCAGCTCCTTATCCAAAATAAGCCTCTCCATCTTTTGCGCAAAATCAGCCACATCCCCCGGCTTTACCAAAAAGCCGTTTTCTCCATCAAGTACAATCTCTCTGGGCCCCGCTTTGCAGGAGTAGCTTACCGCCGGAAGTCCAAAATGCATGGCTTCCACCAGAACCATCCCAAATCCTTCATCTCTGGAAGGAAGAACAAAAAATGCCGTTCTTCTATAATAATCCTCAATCGGATTCACGATACCAACAAACCACAGTCTTTTAAGTCCCGCTTTTTCTGCCTGCCTTTCCAACCGTTCTCTCTCTTGTCCTTGGCCCGCAATCAGAAGGGACCACTCCGGATAATTCTCTTCAAGCAGTTTCCAGCTTTGGATCAGTAGATCAAATCCCTTTTCCCTGACAAGTCTCCCTGCGGCCAGAATACTCCTCTCTTCTCTTTTCCGAAGAGGCTCTTCCACAAAAGGATCCGGGTCATAAATTCGCACAATTTTACATTTCAGCCTTAAATTCTTTTCATAATAACCTTTATCTTCATCCGTCAACACTATTAACATATCTGCGAACCTGCAAACCAGTCTTCTCACGAACCGTCGCAGAATACGATTATAGTCAAAATGATAATAATAATTAAAATGCTCCCAGGAAATCCATCGAAGATCCGGTACTGTCTTCCGAAGAAACACAGAGTAAACCCCCAGGATACTGTCCACATCCACCAGAAAATCCGGCCTTGCCCTTTTAATGATACCTGCCAGCCTCCGGAACTGACCTATCGCCGAAATTCTGCGCCCCTTCCCCTCGGGCCAACAGACATCTATCTCCTTTCCAAGAGGAAAGAACGAAGGCTTTTGCCCCCAAAGGCTGATAACCGAAACCTGATGGCCTCTTTCTGAAAGACCCCCGGCGATCACGGACAGAACCCTCTCCGTCCCTCCTCCATTACTCATGTTTCCTATCAAAAATACGATCTTCATTCTTCTTCATACCATTATTCAGAAATGTCACATAATCAAAATCATCTAAGTACCTTCTTCTCCAAAATCCATCCTTATAATTTGTCAGCACTCCCAGTTCTTCTTTCGTCTCAAAGCCTTTCATATAATACGCCGATGGAAATTCCGGATACGCAACATGGGTAAAAACCACTTTATTTTCATAGGGAAGGCTCTCGAACCGTTTCAGGATCTCGTAATTACAGCCGTCCTTCTCCGTTCCGACTATGAACAGATTATCCCAATTAATTCTCCGCTTTCTATCTTCCCACTTTTCCACACCTTCTTTAAACGTGTTATAATGCACGAAATTGATCGTGATATCTCCTCCCAGCAAGCCTGACGGATATTTACGATTCTCTTTTATTTCGACAATGTCCTGATTCATATACCATCTCAAATTCTCAAGCATAGTAACAAAATCATCCATTCTCATAGACAGATTTACCATAGGCGTAAGATAAGGAAGTCCCATATCATGATACATAAAGGATCCGTTACAATTTGAGGCCAGGATTGTAAAATCAGTCTTGGCCAGCTTCAAACGCTTTCTCCTTCTGTATATCCGTTCCTCCCGAATTCTTATCCAGCTGCCTATCACTCCCAATCCCTCACTCCGATCTTATACCCCAGCTCCTCCGCATCCTGCTCGTTTGCCAGATAGATACGCTTCCCTGTAGCGGTATCGGTAAGATCAAGATAGATCGTATACTTTTCAAAGGGAATCTCCCCGAGATCAACCTGTACGGAAAGCATTATCTGATCCTCCGCCGAACCGCCTCCGGCCAGCCCCGTAAGAGACTGATCGATCGGACGTGTTATCGTGCGTCCGTTCTCCTCACTGCAGAAAATAAGTTTGGCGGACACCTCCCGGTACAGAGGTGCAAATCCTACATTTTTAACACTGATATTCGCTGTCAGGCGATTCTCCCAAAGGCTTCCTCCCGTAAACTCCACATTCGTGATCAGCAGCCGGTAGCCCAGATGCCTTTCTATATAGGAAAGACCATTCATACCCTCGAAGCAGCCTTCCCCCTCATAGACAGCGTTTTCCCACTTCTTCAGAACCTCGCCGTCATACTCTCTGTTCAGGTAGGTGACATGCATGGCCGCCAGATCCTCTATGGCATTCTCAAAGTCATTGTAAGAGTTGGGAGTGATGACCTCGCCGCCGTTAGGCACACGGCTGCATATCCAGTTCTGGTAAGACAGCTCTTCCTCCCTGGTCCACGCCTTCACAAGGTCTGCTTCATCCTCATGGATGTCAGTCCCGTAAGTACCGTAATCACTCTCATTTCCCAGCATACCGTCATTGAACAAGCCCATACGCCTTTCCAGAGAATCATATTCCGGTATCCTCTGCGCCAGCTTCTCCTGGGAATCCACAATAATGCGCCGCTGCCTTGGCGTACGGACTGCCAGATAGGTGGAATCGTCCGTCACGGCGGCCAGCTGCGAGGCCAGAGTGCGGAGCTGGCCGCTGGCGGTATACCGGGTGCCGTTCATTTCGCCCCAGCTTCCGATGAAAAGCCCCTGAAGGATAAAGATCTGGCTGCTGCAGGAGCGCAGCACCGGTTCCAGCTGTCTCATATGCCCCAGTATGATATCCAGACTCTCAGGCTCATACTCCATGCCTTTCCCTTCCCTGTCATACACAAAACGGACAATCAGCTGCTTGTCAACGCTTTTGAGAGTCTCAAACAGAGACCGGATATTGGAAAGGCCCGCCTCCGTGATCGCTCCTTCCCGGTAATCCTGCAGACAGATCTGAATCAATGCAAGCTCCGTGTCAGCATTCATCCCGAATTTCTCATCCACAAGCCGTACGCAATCCATCTCCTCGTCGCTGATCCAGAAGTCATGGATAAAGTAAAAGCCCCGGTTGGGATTATTCAGTTTCCGTGAGGATTCCGTAAACCGTACAGGCTCCGGCCTCCCTCTTCCCTCCAACAGTTTACAGCCGGCCAGCAAAAGCATGCATATAACCGGCACTAATACCAAGATAAGCATTTCCATTCTTTTCCCCGCCATATCATTCGACTCCCAGCTTATATGGAATGTTTACATCCTGTACCAGATAGTAGCACACGAAATCCTCGTCTTCGTAATAGACATACATCTCATAGGGATTCTGTTCCATAAACCGCTGACACCAGTCATAAGCCTTTGATTCCAGGATCGTGCGGCTCTCAAGCCTGGTATAGAGCTGCCAGCTGTCGCCAAGCTCCATCATATCCTTCCCGGCTTCCTCCTGCGAAACCTCGGACGCCTCTATGTGCGGGCTCTGGCTTGCGCCGCTGTGAGGATATCTCTTGGAATATCTGTCCCAGTAAAGCTCCTTATATTTCTCCCTGCCCAGCCAGTCCGGCCCGGTGAAAAAGTGAGCCTGCGCATAGAGAAGAGGCTTCTTCTCCACATAAAAGAAAATATATTCCGGGGAGAGCTCATAATCCGGATCCCTGCTCTTATTTACAAAGGTAAGCAGCTCCTCATGCCACCCGTCCTCAATCACCGGATACAGCTCGTCGGTAGGCGATACCAGAACAAAGCTCTTTTCCGGAAATGAGTCTATAATCGAAATCGTGGTCTCAACCACGCTGTTGTAGCGCGTCAGCTCATAAAACAGAAACCCATGAAAATTTCCCGAAATGACCTGCACTGCATAAATTCCGGCCACAAAGAGAAACGACAATGCCTGCAAAATTCCCTCTCCGCAAAATGGAATCGTCCCGGCGCAGGAAGATGCCATGGAAAAGACCGCGTCAACCGGCATCAGCGCAACCGCAAGAATCATCATATGACCGGCGGAGCAGAAACGGGAATCAGAGATGATCTCCGGTAATCCCACATAAGGCGCCGCATACGTTACGATAAACAGAACGGAGGCCAGAATCATTGGGCCATATCCTCTTCCCACTCCGGCCAGAGGCCCCGCAGATATCTTTTTCCCGGCAATACACAATGCTGTCATAAGAAGCGTCAGCGCAAAGATAAACCCGCCCCGGCCAGATCCGTAAAGCCCCCTGTATCCGGCGCTGTATATACCGGCAAGCGTTGTCCACAGACGGCGGGAGCCGTCCTTAACGGACGCACTGCCGCCCGCCATGTAAACCGAGCCGGCAGGCACTCTTTGCAGGGATGCCGTTTCATCTCCGGGGCTCTCCGTCTCCTCCCCGGCATCCTGCTCCTCCTGAAACTCCCTGGTGCTTTCCCCGTCCATGGAATTTACCGCCCAGCGGATCGAGTAATTAAAAGGAATGCCGGATGCCAGGGCCCCCACCATGGGAATGACGGCAATCAGAACGCCGCAGACCACAGCCGTTACCAAAGGAAGCAGACACCTGCGGCTGAAAATCCTTTTCAGGAAAAATACCGCAAAGGAAACACAGACAATAAACGCCATGATAGTCGTGTAATAGTGAATCGCAACGGAAGCCGCCAGGGCCATCATAAACAGAAACAAATTCTCGTTCCGAAAGCATTCTGTGAGCTTCTTATTAAGCTTCCCCGGATTCTCCCCCTCTTCCGCCGCAGAATATGCGTTCTTTACGAAGCGCACCAGAAACAGGGCACACAAAAACTGGGTGTGCAGACCAAATTCCAGGGGAAGAGTCCACTGCAGACGTGACATCCCGTACACCTGATCCGCACTCACCACATCCAGGGTCAGAAACATTGCCAGCACAAATATCGGCGTATAGCGCCAGTGAAAAATCTCTTTAAGGAGACAGTACGCCGAGAGCAGGAAAACCGCCACATGGATACATTGCAGATACAGCAAAATGCTGTAAACCGGGATATCAAACATTGCGTTCAGCGTATAGATAAAGCAGTGCATGGCCTCCGGATATACTCCGTCAGAAAATATCCTGCCATCCATAAGTCCGTAAATCCAGGCATGATGGGCATACAGATCCCCGAACCCGTAAGAATGAACCTGAAAGGAACCGTAGGAAAAATAAATCATTCCAAAGATGAGAACCGCAAAAAGCAGCACATATTCCGGCAGACCGGGACGCAGCGCAGCCGCAAGATCCCAGATATGTCCCTTGATCCTGATTTTCACGCTTCTCGCCAGATCCGAAGCCGTCCGGAAAATATCCGCCATCGCCCGGATAAAGCTTTTGCCCGACCGAAAGAGCAGAATCACAAAGAAGACAGCATAAAAAAAAGCCGCCGTTATCCGCCTGTCAAGAACATGGAAAAGTCCCGGGATCAGAACCACCGTACTTACGATCACGGGCTGAACCGTGACACAGAAACAAAAACGGTAAGTTAAGGACCTGCCTCGCAGATGCCTGTAAAAGACCACCGTGGGCCAGAGAAACATCAGAAACAGATATCCGAAAAACACGCTCAGGTATTCAAATGTCCAGTAAAATGCGCTCATACTTTTATCTCCATCCTACACTCTCTTTAACACCCTGATCCGAAACACTATTTTTATTATGCTCCACAGCATCCGGACCATATACCAAACGGCATTCCACCCGTGATGCATACTTTTTCCGTCCGTTCTCGCATGCATGACGGCCGGGATCTCGGCAATCCGGAATCCAAGGAGAAGCATCTGAATGACCATGTTCGCATCCGGGTATTTATCATAATGACCGTCCTGCGAATAATAAGAAAACGCCCTCCTGTCGAGCCCCTGAAGCCCCGTGGTGGGATCCGCAATCCTCCTGCCCGTTATAAGCCGGATCAGAAAGCGGAACCATGCATAAGCCGCCCTCTTTAGAGCGGAAACCGGAAAGTCAGAGCTGCCCCTCATAAACCGGGATCCCATCACAATATCCGGACACCTCCCGTCCGCATCCGTCTCCCGCAGCCTTTGGTAGATCGGCCTGATATTACAGGCGTCATGCTGTGCGTCCGCATCCATCTGAATGACGAATTCATATCCCTTTCTGAGAGCATACCGATATCCCTCCTGCAGCGTGTTCCCGTAGCCCAGCCGGGAACGGTTGACAATCTGCCTGTATCCCCTCTGAGATACCAGCCTTTCGGTTGAATCCCGGGATGCGTCATTCATGATAAGTATATCCCCGATCTGCGCGATCTCATTCCGCTCCAGCTGGTCAAGCACCCTTTGGATGTTCTTCTCCTCATTGTAAGCCGGTATGACAATCAGAAGCTCCTTGTTCTCCCTCATATTTCCTCTATGCCAATAACACCAAAGGGACATCTCCGTACCGACATGTCCCATGGCATTAATACTGTTATTTTTCAAATACTTTACCCGAAGGCTTTAATCCAATCCCCCGCTTCAGCAGCATTCCCTGACAGAAGATATGAATATCCAGATGCTTTTCCACCCAGCGAAGTCTTATATAGGCTATGGTCCAGCCTGTCAGGGAACCCAGCACCACGCCGATCCCGTACCAGATCTCCGGCAGACGCGTGGCTGCGATACTGCCGATGCAGGTGACAAGGCAAAAGCCCAGGGTTGTGAGCACCGCTCCCGTCAGGTCATTGTAATAATACAGAAACAGCATGGCGGAATACATCAGGAACAGGATGAAATATCCGGCGGCCAGACAGGGATAGATACGCATTACCATTCCGGCAAACCCAAACTGCGGCAGAAGCACCACGCACAGCAGGTAGACCACCACCGATATGATGAACTGCACCCGGGCCAGGTTCATCAGCTCGTCAGCCAGCTGACGGAACATCCGGTTTTTTGTATTCTCAATATCCGTCTTCTTTCCTCCGATCACGGCCTCCGAGTAGAGCTTATATTTCTCATGGAAAAACATCTCCACACGGGTCACGAATATGATCGTGGCGGATATATTGGTAAACATGGCAAGGCAGGTGGCCATGTCGTAGGGCTGATTGCAGACAAAGCTTTTTACTACCACCATGCGCCCCTCGTCGGTCCAGAACACAAAATTGTGGATATACAGGCCAAGAGTGTAGAGGAAGTTTGTCACCACCAGCTTCCACCACTTCTTGAAATACAGGAGCACCGGCTTATATCGGTTGCTGTTTTGCAGGAAATATCTCTTGACGGCGGTGAATTCCAGGATTGCGATCAGGAAAAAACCTGTCATCAATGCAAAGAGCATGGCGTGCATCACATCCCAGCGGAACAAATAGCGGAGGACCACTCCCAAAACGAAGGCCTCCAGCATCCCCAGCAGGAAGAACAGAGAAATCCTCTCATAGTCCTTGCAGATGGAGAGATAGACCATGGAATAGAACACCAGAACCATGGAGATATAGGCGCAGTAGCCGATAAAGACATAGAAAACCTCCACGCCGCCCACAAAATGCTCCCACAGACAGAACCCGATACCCAGAACGCAGCTCAGGACAAGGTTCATGACCAGTCCGAGATAGTAGCAGGGGAGGATATCCTGATAACGCTCCTCGTAGATGGAGTCCTGCACGTATTTGGACAAAACCGCATTAAAGGGCGCCACCGTGAGCAATGCAAAAATGAAGGTATAGAGCACCGTACAGGAGAATAACTCCCGCTCCAGATAAGCCACTTCTCCAAATCCCAGTATCCAGCCCATCAGCAGAATGTTTGCAATCACCAGAATAATGGGCGCTATGGTTATCACAATACTGTAGGTAAATCCCACAAGATCCGCCGCGATTGATTTCTTTTCAAATATACGATTTAATTTAATACCAACGCCTGCCATTATTTGTTTCCTTTCTCATCCCAATTAAGCTGCATACTCTGTGCAAAGTCTTTGTAGATATTTCTGTAGGCATTCTGCATAAATTCGATCTTATATCCCGCATTCACCCTCTGATATCCGCTCTCGCCCATGGCAAGCCTCAGCTGCTTATTATGGGCGAGGCCGAGGATGGCCTGCGAGATCTCTTCCACGTTCATGATATGAGTGACAAGACCGGCCGGACCGAAATCATCCTTTTCCCCCAGAATCAGCCCCCGGCAGTTCCCCACATCCGTTGCAATCACGGGCTTTTTGGAGGCGAAGCTTTCCAGAATCATAAGCGGCTGTCCCTCGCTGATGCTGGTAAGGATCATCATATCCATTCTCCCGTAGTATTCCCTCACATCCACCTTACCGGTAAATACCACATCCCTGATGCCCATAATCTCAATCAGATTAAAGCATTCCCTTGCATATTCCTCATCCTCTTCCCAGGGTCCCATCACAAAGAGCTTAAGAGCCGGCTCCCTCTCCTTTGCAAAGCCAAAGGCCTGGATCATTGTCATGATATCCTTTATAGGCGCGACGCGCAGCACCGCCCCGATATTGATGCTTCCCTCGTCCTCCTGGTTCTTTCCGGGAAGCTCCGCAAATCTTTCAACCGGAATTCCATTTGGCACGATCATGGTTTTCTCCACCTGGCAGCCCTCCTCGAGCTGAAGCTCCCTGGCATGCTCGAAAAGGCTGGTGACCATATCCGCCTTGTTGTACGCAAGTCTTGACATCTTCCGGAACTGTTCAATCCAGATATTTTTGAAAACCCCCTGCACCCACTTGGCCTTGATCAGCTCCTCTTCCCTCTCTCTTGTATAAACGCCGTGCTCCGTAATCAGGAGACGGCCTCCATGAAGATGCTTTGCCATACTTCCAAGGACACCCGCATAGCCGGTGGAAACACAGTGGTACACATCCGCCCTGGGCACCTGCATCTGCAGGGTAAAAAACAGCGGCAGATAAACGGAACGCAGCATCCAGAGGAAATCCGTAAATACCAGCTGGCTGTAGCTCAGCCGGTAATATTCTGTCACCGCATTTAAGAAATCCTCTCCCATCAGAATATCGTTCAGCGAGACCTCTTCCTTCTGGAACAGATCAAAGAGCGCCTCCCACTCCACCTGCTGGTTAAGGAGCAGGCTCCGCAGCGCCTGATATTCTCTCCTGTTCATCCAGCTCCGGCGGCGGCGTCTCTTACCCCAGTCCGTATCATTCAGGTAAAGCTCGTGTATCTCCGTCACATTCTCCGGCAGGTCATACACGTACTTCCCCCGGAGGGAACGGTCCGCGACTACCGTAAGAATCACGAATTCCTGTTGGGGAAAAGAATTTATCAGGCTGTGCACCCAGCTGGACACGCCCCCGACCACATATGGATAACATCCCTCTGCCACTATGCAAATTCTCATCTTGTTCCTTCCTTTTCGTCCTAGCGGCGTCTGCCCGGCTTCAGGGTGATAACCGCATTTTTTTCCTGCACCTCGATCAGATAAGCATTTTTTTCCAGCTGCCGGAAGCTGCCGCCCTCCACCCGGCTCACCGTCTCGTTTTCGCTTCTCAAAATAAACCATGAGCTTTCGTCAGCCCCGTCCACTTCCAGATAAACAGCATTGTTTTCCCGGTGCTGTTTATGATCCAGGGCAAGAAAATTCCGGATTCTCCCGTCGCTCTCCGATACCGTTGTCCCGTCAAAGCCTCCAAAGCCCCGGAAATAGCTCCGGATATTCCAGCCAAGAGAGGAGGTAAGCTCTGTCAGTGCGTCCTCGTCCTGCTCCGGAAAAGCCACCCTGCTCATATCCACCCGGACACTGGTGTATCCAAGCGCGGTTTCCAGACACTTCACCAGAAAATCCTCCCGGTAGGTATGCCGGACCCCGTCTGTCACCGTACACTGCCTTGTAATATTGTCGGTCTGGTATCCGATCACCTCACTGCTGCCGTCATAATCCGCAACCACAGTCCTCACATCCGCAAGAAGCTCATCCCCGAGGGCCTCGTTAATCTCGGCTTCGGGAAGCCCTCCCGTATAGAAGGAGGTAAACCGATAGCTCGGAAGTGTTCCGTCCATAAACCAGCCGTCCTCCGTAAGCTTCTGCTCCAGAGAGGTATTCGATACGCTCAGACCGTATAACCCGGCCTCCGCTCTCTCCTCGTTCAGTCGTCTCATATAATACAGGAGCTGATCCTGGCTGGGAAGCTCCTCGTCCGCATAGTCAAACTGCATAGCCATCATGCAGGAAAGTCCCAGCGTGTTCTGCCTGTAGACAGCTATAACAGCCGGCCACACCGTGTTCCGGAACAGCTCCTCCATGGTTCTGCCATATTGCGTCTCCATGCCATACCAGTTCTCCTCGGCAAGTCCCGGATAGCCGGCAATCACCAGATTCTGGGCATTCACCACAGGATAAAGCTGATAATCTCCCATCTGAGAACGCATGGCGGACAGAAGTCCAAGACCCTCCGCCGTCTCCATATATCCGCCGTTCACGGCGAACACATAGGCTCTGCCCGCAGTGTTTCTCCAGATTATTGCCGGAGAATCCTCCGCCTCTATATCCTCATCTCCGAAAACACCCCGCATATAGGCTTTCGCCTCATCAGAGAGCACATACCAGGGAAAGGTCAGCTCCATATCCTGACGCAGCGCATTTTCCTCCTCGTCCTCTGTCCTGTAGACCACCTCTCCTCCAAGCAGAAATCCCTCGTACAGATGAATCCCCTCCACCGTGGTCTCCTGCTCCCTGACCTGGGAAATGCCAAGAAGCTCTCGGAGCCTCTGGTTTCCTTCTATAGTCTCAGCGTCCGGCAGATTCCCGAAAACCAGACTGATCCCGGCTTTCGTAAACTCATTCAGACACTCGTACTCCGAGTCCCGCTGCCAGTCAACCGCCTCGGGATCAATGACGATCATCTCCGGAGGATACTCCTCCTTCTCCCAGCCGGATTCCTCAAACTGCGCCAGAGTGTCAAAGCTCAGGAGCTTTTGCTTGGTATAGACAGACCAGGTGCGGACAACCCTGCCCTGATCCTTTCCGTCATCGCCGATATATATGACTCTGCCTCTCGATTCATCAAAGGCTCCGGCCTTCTCTTCCGAATAAACGTCGTCCCGGCCCGGAAGCTCATCCACATTCCGGACCTGGGGATTTTCCTCGTAATCATTCATTCCTTCCAGCATGACATTGGTAAACTGGAACAGGACGAACACAATAAACATTACCGTTGTGATTGCAATATAATTCCACCGTGATACCATCTTTATCCCTTCCTCAGCCGAAAATCCTGATCATCTCCAACGTCTCACTGTCAATAATAATATCCGACTTTTTCAGTGCGTCAATCGTCTCAAAAAAGGCCTCCCTGTTCCTTGTAGTAAAGTATAATTTTAACCTGCAGGTATAGGCGGACAGTTGGTCCGGATACTGCTGTGAAAGACGAAGGCACCACTTCCCGGAATTTTCGAAGTCATTTATTTCAAGGAGACGCAGACAGATATTCTCGTATCTCTCCTGCGTAAGCTTATCGGGATCCTTTTCATAAAGGGCCTGCGCCGTCTCCTCCATCATATGCACGAAACGATCCTGCTCCAGATTCGTAAAGACTCCCTGTCTTAAGACATCGTTCATATAATCCAGCAGCTCTTCCTCGTGCTCTGTCTGGTCAGGCTCTTCCTCCTGGATTTTCTGCATGATTCCGTGGACATTCATACGGAATTCATTCAGAATGTCACTGAGGGCTGATGCCGCATAGTGAGCCGTCTCGGAATCCTCCGCTCCCAGCGCCAGGGCAATGGACGCAAGCGAGCCGTACATGTCGCCCTTGATAATATTCATCATGGCAAGACGCAGGCTTCTCTTATCATTGACAACAATAGCCTCCTCCACGGGGATCACGTTGCGTTCCCTGTCCTCATCCGCTTTCAGCTGTGTCTTCACGCGGTCCTTTCTGAAAATAACGTCCTCCAGATCCACCTGGAAGCGGAAAATGGTAAGATAAAGCACATGCGCAATCAAAAAGAACAGCGGCCCTATGACAGGGCAGAATACCATCACGACAGAGCGGAGAAGATAAGCCCTCCTGTTATCCCGGAGCTCCTCCGTCTGTCCTTCCTTCTCCGGCCTCATACTCACCCAGACGATACCCCATATTAAATAAAGGACTGCCACCAGCAGATTGACGGCAAATACCACCAAAAAGATGTATTCCTCTCTCGTCAATGTCATATTACTGCCCCTTTCCCACCTGGCTCTCATAGCCTGACTTGCGGAAGCGCTCCGCCACGCCTGCCGCATTCTCTTCGTTGGTATTGGAAAGCAATACATACAGCTTACCGTCCTCCAGCATACCCAGATAGTCTGTCTGGCGTATACTGCTTTCAAGCACGACCGCCGCCTTGTCATAATTCTGATCCTTCGCCAGAATCTCAAGAAGCGTACATTCCGTCAGACCTTTGTCCCTGGCCTCGAAGAACGCCTTCACCAGAAGGGTAAACGCTTCCGTCCTGAGAACGTTGGTACCCTCCTTATAACGGGAGTTCTTAAGCGTGTCGAGATAACGCCTTGCGCGCACAACCGCATTCTGAATCAACGTCCCCACAATCGTAAGGCGGTTTGCCTCGGCCAGAGTCATGCGCTGCCATGGGATACCCCAGATCATGAGAATCATCTGCATACCGTCCTCCGCATATACGGCGCTGGCCATCAGAGGATATTTTTCATTCATCGTTCTGTTAATATAGACGCGGCGCTCCTTAATCTCGCCATACATCTCCTCCATAGCTGTATATTCGATGGAATTTCCCAGCCTTCTCGCCTTCGGAGAGGAAGCGGAAAACAGTCTCGCATAGCTGTCGTTTGCTACCACGTATACGGCCACATCCTTGCTGTTCATCAGCTCCTCAAGCACCTCGGCCGCATAGAACAGCACCTCCTCCGGCCCGTACTTTTCCAGACTGGCCGTGATCTCGTATACCTTTCCAAGGCTGTCCTTCTGATTCACCAGCTGAGCCTCAAAATTCTGCTTCATCCTCACGTTACTGTCATTAATCTCGGAAAGGCTTTGGATCCTGTCTTTCAGATAATGGATTTCCTCATCCTTTTCCACCTCTATATGACGCAGGCGATCCTTGATGTAGCCTACCACCATTCCCACGATAAACAGCTGTGCCGTCCAGACATATGTATTGTAATCCAGCAGCACCTCAAAACCGCTGCGCCCGTGCATCTGGCTGAAGAAATAGCCAAACACGGAAAGAAACGCAGACACGACTGCCTGCTGCTGGCCATGCACAACCGCAAACAGCAAAACATACAGCAGAAGGAAATCCAGTCTCTCAAAATATCTGCTGCTGGCCGCACGGTCGTTTAAAATGTAAAAAGGGATAAAACAGATAAGATTCTCGATAAAGGGAAGCAGGCTGCCAAAGATCACCTTGAAATTATGCCACACTCTCCCTCCAAGGCCACCGCCCACATCCTCCGCCTTTATAAAGGCGTCGCTGTGGCGTTTTATGTACTGGGCCGCCTTCCGGACTCCTTCCTTGTAATCCGTGAAGATCTTCTGTCCATATTCTTCCTGATAAGGCTTTCCGTCCAGTATCAGCCTGCGCCCTTCTCCAACAGAGGTGTTGACCAGCGATATTCCCACGCCCATATGCTCCTTAACCAGCTTTGCCAGCTCCATTTCGCTGATCTCCTGCATGGAAGATATCTGGTAGCAGGACTGCTGTGGACTCTCCTTAACCATGACCTTGTAGGCCAGCTCCACCGCATCGTTCAGATACAGCATGGAAAAAATATTTCTCTCACTTGCCGAAATTTTACCGGTTCTTAAAGCCTCCAGGCACATCCGAAAACAGGGATCCGTCTCCGTCTGTCCCTTTCTCGGCATACTGTAGACATGATCCAGTCTCAGCGTAATCACGTCCACTCCCTGCATGGTACGGTAGTTACGGCAGATATCCTCGCCCTGGCTGAGCGCAAGAGCCTTATATCCCTTTGGCGTGACAGGCTCCGAATCCGCCACATTATCCGTGTAGGAATCCCCATAAACCTCCTGAGAGGAGAGATAAACGAAACGTCCTTTGCTGATCATGGAATAGGCTGACAGAATATTGATGAGAGAAGAGGTATATCGCACAGATTCCTGTCTCGCCTTATCATACCAGTTGAAATTTGAATCAAAAGCGCCCATAAACAAAACCAGCTCGGGCCTCACACTCTCAATTATATCCTTGGCGCTGTCATCATCGTAAGGGAAATCATATCTCTCAAATACTCGTTTATAGGAAAAAGCCTTATCCTTCTGCCCTGTCAGCAGATATACTCTATGATTGCTCTTATTTAGTTTGTCGATCATGGCATCCGTCATCGTACCGCTACCGCCGATCAATAACACATTCATACTTTTTCCTCCATACCTGTTTCACCACAATAATATTCAGGATAAAATTCATTAAAATTATAACATTACACTGCAAAAAGTCAATACAATCCGTCCGTATGTCCCATAATAAGACAATGTTTTCAGCAAAATATCATAAATATTAAATATTCTATATCTTTTCATTTAGTACAAAAGTTTCAAAATCAAAATTCCCCACTTGACAAACCTTTTTTCATCTTTTACAATGAATACTGTGCTGAGAAACTTAATTATTGTAATGTTATGCGGGTGTAGTTCAATGGTAGAACACTAGCCTTCCAAGCTAGATACGTGGGTTCGATTCCCATCACCCGCTTTTTCTTATTGTTTCAGGAGCTTATTTACACCGGAAAAGATACAGAACAGGAGAAACTAATGAAATTCAGAAAGATTCTTTTATCCGCCGTATTAACGGCATCCGTAATGACGGCATCTCTTGCATTTTCAGTTCCAGCAGGAGACGCTCTGGCGGCGGTTACCAGTCAGCCGGATTACTCTCTGGTCTTTGATGCGGATTACTATTACCGCACCTATCCCGATCTGCAGCAGAGTATCGGAAACGAGCCCTCCGCTCTCTTAAACCATTTTGTGAGCATTGGCATGAAGGAAGGCAGAAGCGGCAATGCGGATTTTCAGTTAAAGGCATATATGTATTACAACCCCGATCTCATGGCGGTCTACGGAAGCCGGGATCCAGGTGCCTATTACCTGCACTATATAAACAGCGGGAAGGCAGAAAAGCGAAAGGCGGTCTTTGAGCAGGAGGATGTGTTCCCGGAAGGTACGCTGGCACGGTTTACCACGACCTATGATGCCACCGAGGACAGAGCTGTCAATGTGGAGCTTTCCGCTTCCAGAATCAACGGCCTTGTGATCCAGCCGGGAGAAACCTTCTCCTACAGCAATTCCGTCGGAACCAGAACCCTGGCTAACGGCTACGTGGTGGCTCCATCCTTTGCGGGAGGCCGTGTGGTATCCAGTGTGGGCGGCGGTATCTGTCAGGTTTCCTCCACCCTGTATGCGGTCATGGTTCTTGCGGGGATTCCCGCCACGCAGCATTATCTCCACTCCCTTCCCGTGGATTACGTTCCCAGAGGGCTGGATGCCGCCATCGTGGAGGGGGCAAAGGATCTGAGATTCAAAAACAATTTTGATTATCCTATTGCCATCAGCTCCACCGCCAAGGACGGAACTCTCACCATCAGCATAGTCAAAGCGCCGGCAGAGTCCGCATCATAGAATTATATTATTCCTGACCGGCAGGCCATTTACCATAGGGACAGCTATTTTTGTCAAGAGCCGCCCTCATTTCCACAAAGCATCCGCAGGCTCTGCACATGCCGTCCGCAAGCAGATCACATTCTTTACAAACCATCAGCCGCTTTTCATAAAGCGGCTGATTTGTTTTTATGCTCTCATCCAGATTATCAATGTAATCATACATGTTCTGAAAGTAGGAGACCTTATCCATCATGTCCCTGGTAAGGCATCTTTTGCATACTCTGAAATTTTCCAAGACTATCCCTCCTGGCCCTGTTTTACATCCTGCGGCTTTTTGAGAAAATCGTACTGGGACATATACAGGTGATAGTACTCGCCCTTCTTGGCCAGAAGCTCCTCGTGGGAACCCTTTTCCCGTATTCCGCCCTTGTCAACATACATGATAAAGTCCGCATTCTTGATGGTGGAAAGCCGGTGGGCAATGATAAAGGAGGTTCTTCCCACCAGCAAGCGGTTCAATCCCTCTTGAAGCAGGATCTCTGTCTCCGTGTCAATGCTGGACGTGGCCTCGTCCAGAATCAGGATCTTAGGATCCGCAAGCAGCGCCCTGGCAAAAGAGATCAGCTGTCTCTGTCCCGCAGAAAGCCGGCTTCCCCGCTCGTTGACCTCGGTGTAATATCCGTTTTCCATCTCCATGATGAAATCGTGGGCACATACCGTCTTGGCGGCCTCAATCACTTCCTCGTCCGTCACCGTCTTGTTTCCGTAACGGATATTATCCATGATCGTGCCGGAAAAGATGAAGCTGTCCTGCATCATGACGCCCATCTGGCTTCGCAGGGAGTGGATGGTCACATCCTCAATATTGATTCCGTCGATCAGAATCTCCCCGCTGTCTACATTATAAAACCGGCTGATGAGATTTACAATCGTGGTCTTTCCCGCACCCGTAGGCCCGACGATTGCCACGCTCTGGCCTTTCTCGGCATAAAAGTTAATCTTCTTAAGAATCTCTATGTTATCCTCATAGCTGAAGGTCACGTCCTTAAACTCCACCTTCCCGTAAATCGGCGGCATTTCCTTCGCTCCCTCTTTGTCCTTCACCAGCACGGGATGGTCGATGGTCTCAAAGATCCGCTCCAGATAGGAAATGGCGGTGAGCAGCGAGTTGTAAAAGGAAGCCAGGGTATTGATAGGCTGCCAGAACCTGCTGATATAAGCGGTAAAGGCCACCAGCACACCTATGGTGATTCCGCTCCCCGCATGATCCATCCATGAAATTCCCAGCACATAGATGAAAGCCGTTGTAACGGTACTGATAATATCCACCGACGGTCCCATGAGAAAATTGAACCGCACCGCCCTCATCCACGCCTGTCGGTATCCGTCGCTGAGCCGGTTGAAAATACCGCTGTTCTCCTCCTCCCGCACAAAGGCCTGGGTCACGCGGATTCCGTTTATAC